>JAFXGW010000010.1 GCA_017536685.1 Clostridia bacterium
TATTATTTTATTATTTTATTATTTAATTACTTAATCATTTTTAATTTGATTTCATATGGAGTATCTGCTAAGTAAATAACAAGTGTAATTAGATCTGTTGCGTCATATTTGGTCATTTCAAAGGTTGGATGATAGTCTAAAGTTGAATCATTAATATAATCTTCATTAAAGTTAAGAGTTGATTTATTAAATCTAATATTGTTTGAATTTTTTAAATGTGTAAAGTCATTTGATGAATGTTCCCATTTTGGATACAATCCTAAATCATCAATCACAATAGAATATTCACGCATTTTCTTTAAATACTCTTCATATTTTAATACATATTCTTCATTACCGAGTAAGTTAACATATTCTTCTCTTGTATTACCAATGCTTCCAGGATACTCACCTCTATCTTCTAATTCTTTAACAGCTTCTTTTAATCTATCATTGAATTCATTAGGATATTCAGGTGCTGGAATTCTTTCTATATTATGTATTTTTAAACCTAACTTGAATCCAGTAGAATGTGCTCTAGCTTCATATACTTCAAAATTATCATTTTCACAGCCGATAACTTCATAAAAAATATCTTCATGATTGTACATATATTCAGGAATTTCAAAATGTAAAGTCCAATTTCCATTTAAAATTAAATTATTATATCTTTGATTATCAATTTGATTTTTGTCGCTTCCCCAAACTCCTTTGTCTCTGAATGTTATTTTTGTGAAGTAAAAATCTAAGCTTTCAGATTTTGAGAATTCTTCATTTAGATTTAAATTAAAAATATATTTTAAAGAGTTTGTTGATTTATTGTGATTTTCTACTTGCCCTTCTAATTTTGTAAAATAAGAGTCATTAGAATAATCAGAAAAAGAATAATCTAAGTTATGATCTAAACAAAACTTATTAAATTGATCTTCAGATACATCAGATGATAAAAATACGATTTTTTTATTATGGTCAAGGATAATTAAATCAACTAATTCTAAAGCATAAGAATTTTCAAAATCATAATTTCCATTTATTTCTTTAAATAAATTTAAATAATTATTAAGAATAGTATCAAATTTAAAAGTTATTTCTGTATTAAATCCAAAATTTTCATCAACAAGAAAACTGTTAATTTTTATGCCTAAATTAATAGTTTCTTTTATTTCTTCATATTCCTCTATTATGGCTTCTGTGTTTAAAAAATCATCATCTGGCTCTTCAATATAGCCATTTTCAATAGCTGTATTGATGCCTTCTCCTAGCCTATAATCAAACTTATTTTTTACAAAATTTATAATATCATCTGCAAAAACAAGACCGCTGACCATAATGAGAGAACAACAAATTGTTGCGAAGCTTAATTTAAATGCTTTGCATTTAGAAGATTTTCTATTTTCAAGAAAATGAATAGTAGAAATTATTCGTCTGTTAAAACTAGAGTGAGGAGTTAATTCTTTTGATAGAATTTTTTGAATTTCTTTATCAATATTATCCATTATTATTTCCCTCCTTTAAATTAATTTCTATTTTTCTTTTGCCACGAAGTATTTTATTTCTTACAGTACTTTCATTCATTTGAAGTATTTTGGCAATTTCTTTAGTTTTATATCCTTCAGAATAATATAAAACGAAAATTGTTTTTTCATCATTATTAAGTATGTTCATTAAATTTTCAAATTCTAAATTTGAATCAAAAGTAGTTGAAGCGGAATAATATTTTTCAGCTTCAATATCTTCATAAGATACATGAGTGTTATTTTGTTTATTCTTATAAATATGATTACATTTATTGATTAGTATAGTGATAAGCCAAGATTTGATTTTAGAAATATTAATTAGATTATGTATTGATTGATAAGCAGATATAATGGTTTCTTGAATTGCGTCATCGATGTCTGCATTTTCAGAAAGTCTTGTTTTTGCAATTTTATATAAATCATTTTGGTAATATAAGATAACTTGTTCAAAAGCAGATTTATCACCTTTTTTGGCTTTTTTTATTAGTTCTTTTGTCATGGTACCTCCTTTTAAAGAAATAATAAGTATGTATACTTATAAGAGTCAAATAATATTAAAATTGTCGCAATAAAATTATAATATTTTTATAAAAAATATTAAATAATTGTATAAATTTGAAGAGTAAAGTTTATTTAAACTTTTAGAGAAGTTAATTTTATTGACAAGCAAAATAAATGATGATATAAAATTTTTGAATAAATTCGATAAAAAAGCATTGATGCTATAAAAATACAATTTTGAAACTTTTGTATAGTATTGAAAATAATAATATATAATAACTTCAGGAGGTATAAGATGGAAATTAATGTGTGGGAACAAGTTATAAAAAAATTACAAAATGAAAATAAAACTATATCAGCTATGGAAAGTTGTACTGGTGGCGGATTGGCAAATGAAATAACTAATATAAGTGGAGCATCTGAAGTATTAAAAGAAAGTTATGTAACATATTGTAATGAAGCTAAAATAAAACATGGGGTTCCAAAGGAAATAATTGAAAAGCATACAGTATATAGTATTGAAACAGCAGTTGCAATGGCAAAAGCTATGCAAAATAAAACTGGTGCAGATTTTTCAATTGGAATAACTGGGATGCTTGGAAGGGTTGATCCACTTAATCCTGTAGATAATATAAATTGTGTTTGGTATGCAATTTCGGATAGAAATAAAAATGTTATTGCTAGGGAAATAAAGGTAAAAGATGTCAATAGAAAAGAGCAAAAAGAAATTGTCATTAATGAAGTTGCAAAGACTCTATTAGAAATTCAAGATGCTTAAAAAATAGTCCGAAGGGCTATTTTTCTTTTTTGAAATATATTTTTATAATAATTTTATAAAAATATGTTACCTTTTTACAAATTTAATCAATATATAAGTGTAAGATATCTTAAATATAAAAAGGAGTTTAGGCCTAAATTGAAAAGTAAAATAGAAAAATACAAAAATAATCAAAAACTAGATTTAGAAAAAGTTATAGACGAATATAGTGGCTATGTTTATTCTATTATAAGAAATATGGCTAGTGAATATTTATCAGAAGAAGATATTGAAGAAATTGTGTCAGATACATTTTTTATATTATGGAAAAATACCGATAAATTAGATGATGAGAGAGTTTTAAGTTCATACATAGCAGGAATAACCAAAAATCTAGTAAAAGAAAAACGTAGAGTAATAAAAATAAACTTTGATATTTCTGAATATGAAAATATTATGCAAGATAACGTAAAAGTTGATATGATTTGTGAGCAAAGGGAAAAAGTAAATGTGTTAGAAAAAACAGTAAAACAATTAAAAGAAGATGACATATTAATTTTTAATTTATATTACTATTCTTCTATGAAGATATCGGAAATATCAAATGTATTAAATATATCGGATTTTAATGTAAAAATGAGATTACATCGAATACGAAAAAAGATAAAAAAGGAATTTTCGAAAGGAGGGTATAGTGATGATAAATAAAGAAAAAATATTAGAAAATGTTAAATTAAAAATTTCTATATCCAACTTTGGCGAGGAGGAAAATATAGAAATGAAGAAAAGTAGTAAAAATATATTTAAAATTGCAACAGTTGCTTGTTGTTTGTTAATATTAACAACAGGTATAACTTTTGCTAAAGACATAGAAAAATTTATAAAATACTACTTTGGAGATGACAAAATTACAAAAGCTGCAGAACAAGGATATGTTGAAGATGTCAATATGGATAATATAGATACAGATATTACACTTACGAAAGATGAAACAGAAATTGTTATTGAAGATATAAATGTAAGTGGAAAAATTGATGAATTTTTAATGGATGATATTAATTTAAGTACAAATTGTTCTTTTACATTTGATGAAAAAATAAAAGAATATTTTGATTTAGATAATTTACAGAGAATATATTTTACAGATTTAATTATTTTAGATGAAGAAAATAGAATTGTTGCTACAAATTGTTTGAAACCTGATTTTGATAATAAATGCATAGAATATAATTTAGATTATGATTTTAACGAGTTTTCATCAAATATGCCGTTAGTAAATACTTCAATAATTAGTATTGATAAAGATACAAATTTAGTTAATTGCAATATTAATTGTAATTCTTCTGATGAATTTCTTCCAAAATCTAAAGAACTTACGTTTATATTTACTAAAATGAGATTAGAAAAACATGAAGAATATGCAGGACAAGATATAAGTAATGGAGAATATTTAAAATGCGATTCTGTAAATCTTATTGGAGATTGGAAACTTAATGTAAAGGTTCCTGAAAAAATGTACAATAGAGAAAAATCAGAATATAGAGTTGTAGGGGAATCTCATCCTGATATTAAAGTTTCTTATGTAAGATGTTCTGAAAGTGCTTTTAAATTTAAAGCTTGGCTATTAAATTATAAACAGCCAGATATGGAATCTAATCCTGTGTATAAAGAACTTGAGAGGTTAGAAGAATTGGTAGATAAAGGTGAAATAACTTGGGAAGAGGGAAATAAAAGAATACAAGAATTTTCTTGTATAGAAGAAAATAAAATTGCAGATAGACGTTGGATGAGAGAAAAAGAAGTTATAACAAGAGATTATATGTATTTTGAAGAAAATGAGGAAAGAAGTATAGATAAAATTACACATATAACGGACTCTAATGGGAAAAAATATGAAATAGGAAATAGTTCAATAAGTTGTGTTGATATTGAACAAAACTTATATGAATTCACAGCAGACTTTGAATTAACTAAATATAATGCAACAGACAAATTGACAGTTACATTGATTTATTATGGAGAGCCAGTAAATATAGAATTAGAAAGAATTAAAGAGTAAAAATAGTTAGAGAACTCCAAAATTGGGGTTCTTTTTTCATTATTATTGATTATATATCAAAAAATAAAAGGCCCATTTAATGGACCTTTTGGTGCACCCAGAGGGATTCGTCGAGCCGCGTCGGAAAAACAGTTCACAGAACTGTTTTTGTATCCTCCTTTTCGAATCCCATATTAATTTTTATATTAAAATAAAAAAGAAGTAGCTAATTTAAAACTACTTCTTTTGGTGCACCCAGAGGGATTCGAACCCCCGACCTTTCGGTTCGTAGCCGAACGCTCTATCCAGCTGAGCTATGAGTGCGTATATCAGCATAAATTATTATAAACTCAGTTTCTGAATTTGTCAATAAATTTAGTATTTCACTTGCAAAAAAACTATTTAATTGTTATGATTATACTGAAAAATTCTTAATAGGTGATTAAAAAGTGAAAATTGAAAATAATCTAAATAAATTAAAAGAAAAGAAATCAAATTCAAAATTTCTTGCTTTTATAATTTTTATATTTTTACTAGTATGTTTTACTGCTAGATATGCAACAGATGAGGATTTTAGAACATTAATAGATGTTAATGTTTTAAGAAAAGAATTGGAAGAGTCAACACTAACTACAATTGATGTTGATTTAGATTCTAATCCGAATATATTTGCTTACGATAAATATATTGCTATTCTTGCGAAGAACAAATTATCAGAATATACAAAAGATGGACGTAAAATTGCAGAACTTGATATTAATATTTCAATTCCAATTATTCATACTTGTGGAAAATATATGGTAATAGCAGAAAAAAACGGACAAAAAATATATTTGATTTCAGAACAAAATATAATTTGGGAAAATACAGTAGAAGGAAATGTTTCAGAGGTTAATGTTAATGAAAATGGATATGTTAGTATTGTAATAAAAAATACTACTTACAAATCTGTAGTAGCGTTCTATGATTTAGAAGGAGTAGAACTCTTTAGAAGATATATATCAAAAAATTACGCTATTTGTACAGCAGTTTCTACTAATAATGAATATTTAGCAATTGGTGAAGTTGATTATTCTGGAACTATACTAAAATCATTTATAACAATTATTTCTGTAAAAAAAGCACAGCAAGATCCAGAAAATTCAATAGTTAATATTTATGAATCTGATAATGGCGAAATTATAACGAATATAAATTATCAAGATAAAGAAAATGCAATTTGTATGTTTAATAGTTATGTTCAAAAAGTTGGAATAGATTCAAATGAAAGAGTTTATGACATAACAGATAATGATATGTTTGTGGATATAAATTTAAAAGATTCTATTGCAATTATAGATAAACAGTCTTCAGGATTATTTTCATATGAATATGAAATGCTTTTGAAAAACACAAATAGTACTTCAGAAAGTTTATATATATTAGATAGTGATCTTCCTAAAGTGGTAGTTGTAGGTGGAAATAACATAGCATTAAATTTAGGTAATGAAATAAGAATAGTAAATTCGAAAGGATGGCTTGTAAAAAAATACACGTCTAATAGTCAAATAAAAAATCTTGTAATAGGAGACACTATTGCAGGGGTTATTTATAAGAATAAGATAGAAATAATTGAATTATAGGAGGATAGCATGGGGATAATAAATTGGGTTGCCTTTGGTGGTATTTTAATAGATTTAATAATAGTTTCAATATTAATTTCTAGTTCATATTGGGGATATAGAAGAGGTTTAGTAGCAGTTTTATTTAAAGTCTTATTGTTTATTGTTTCTTTATTAATTGTATTTCTTCTATACAAACCAGTATCAAATTCAATTATTGATAATTCACAATTAGATGAATGGCTATCTACTGCCATTAGAGATAGTCTTGATGGAACTGCGGTGAAAGACGGAACATTATTAGAAGCTTCAGAATCAAATATTTCTACTGCCGTTGTTGATTTGATAAATTCTTTTATAACAGAGGCTCTAAAAAAATCATCAGTTGATCCATTAGGATATGTTTCAATAAATTTAGCATGTTTTATGATTAGAGTTGGAACAATGCTGGGATTACTTATAATCTCAAGATTCTTATTAATATTTGTGAGATTTGCAGCTGAATTGATTGGAAATCTGCCAATTATAAAAATGTTTAATAAATCAGGTGGATTGATTTATGGTATTTTAAAAGGATTTTTAACAATATATGTAATATTAGCAGTTATTTCAGTAATTTCACCTTTAATAAACAATTGGGGAATTACAAGTGCAATACAAGATTCAACTTTAGGAAACAAAATGTATAATAATAATATAATTTTAAATTTAATTATTAAATAAAGCATATTTTAAAGGCAGACATAAAAGTCTGCTTTTTTGATAACTGGTAAAAAATATATTGAAATATTAAATTTAACTTTATCAAATAGAAAGAGGAGAGATATTTGAAAAAAATAAAAAACAATAGTAACAATAACCGAAAGAAAATAAAGAAAAATACAAAATATGATGAAATAGAGCAAGATGTAGTTAGTATAAAGTCGTCTAAAAAAGACTTTAGAATACGAGAAAATAGTACCAAAAGCAAAAAAGAAATTAAAAGAGAAAAAAAGAAAATTAGAAGAGATGAAAAGAGGAAAAAAGTTAGAGCTTTTTTTCTAAAATTATTTTTGATCACACTAATAATAATAACAATTATAGGTATATGTTTTTATAAAAAAACACAACTAAATGGCGGAGGAGCTAGGGGAGCTCTAATAACAGCGTTTGGATTATCAGTGGAAAAAGTTGAGTCACTAGATACAATAAATATATTACTTTTGGGTGTAAGTGAAGATATAGAGTCTAAATTAACGGATACAATAATTTTATGTTCTTACAATCCGAAAAAACAGTCAGCATCTATGATTTCAATTCCAAGAGATACTTTTATAGGAAAAAGCGAGAGTACAGCCAAAGGAAGCGATAAAATAAATTCGTTATATAGTAAAAGTCCAGAAAAATTATTAACTACAGTTTCAAGAGTGACAGGAATTGATGTGAATTATTATGCTGTTGTGAAAACACAGGCTTTAATTGAAATTGTTAATATTATAGGTGGGGTGAATTTTGAAGTACCTATAGATATGGATTATGATGATCCTACTCAAGATTTACATATACATTTAAAAAAAGGTATGCAAAAAATTAATGGTGAAGAAGCAGAACAGCTTTTAAGGTTTAGACATAATAATGACGGAACTTCATATCCAGCTAGCTATGGGGATAATGATTATGGAAGAATGAAAACGCAGAGAGATTTTATAACTCAAGCTGCTAAGCAAACAATAATTTTTAAAAATATATTTAAAGCAAAAAATATTATTGATACTATTTTTGAAAATATTGAAACTAATTTAGAACTTAATCATCTGCTACCATATTTACCTACTGCTATTGATTTTAACATAGATAGTATAGTAAGTAATCAATTACCAGGGATTTCAAAAAAATGTAATGATTTATGGTTTTTCGTATATGACGAAAAAGAAACTAAAAAACTTGTAAAAGAATTAGAATTAATTAGTGAAAGTTAAAACGAATTATCTATAGAATAAGTTTAGCAAATATATATAGGTAAAAAAACTAGTTTAGAAAAAATGAAATATATTTTTAGTTAAACTGGACCAAATGGTTTGGGTTACCTACTAATTTTGTATTTCATATTTTCTAAACTAGTTTTTTATAAATATTAATGGCTATTTGTTTTATAAACGATCTGGTTTATCAAATAATCCAGAGAATAGGCTATGAGGTTTTAATGATTCTTCTTGAATTGGATCATATGAGTTTGTGTCAATTTTACATGTATCATCTGACGTGTCGCTGGTTCTTAATACAGAGTAAGTATGAGAACTATTAGCACTAGATATTTCGGATGATAAAGCTCTCAGCTTTTGAATGTCCCAAACCTCGATATTGTATTCTCTAATTCTTCTATAAATGGAATTTGTGGTGGTAATTGGAGTATTGCTTGCAATTACTATAGTGTGTATATGTAAACCTTGAGCAATTGTATATATTTTTTCTATATCTTGAACAGAAAATGGATTCAAATCTTTTTTTACACCAAATACATAGTTTTCACCACTATTATCAGCTCTAATTATTGCTAAACTTGAACTAGAATATACAGTAGAAATGTTTGAAAATTGTTGCATTACAAAAATATCATATAATAATGTATACGCTGATGAAGAATTCTTTATTAGAGATGTTAAAATAAAATAAAATATTAAAATAAA
>JAFXGW010000011.1 GCA_017536685.1 Clostridia bacterium
ATACAAAAAGTTCATATCCCAATAGTACATATAAAATATCGATATCAACCATTTCAAAAACATTTATTTTCCCAATTGGTAATACTACAAATCTTTGGATATCTCTAATTAATGCTGCCAAAACACCAAATCCTATTATCATTCTTCTTGCTAATTTTGAATTATTATCGTTTTTGCAAAGTAACCATAAAACTGGTATCCACAATGTTATTTTCAAATATGAAACAATATACCAAAGATGTGAACAAAGACTATTTATATGTATTACATCTCCCGTTATAATAGTTTTTAATATTCCTTGAAGATTCAAGTTTGCTCCAGCATTTTGTAAACACCAAGTAAAAGTTTGTTTATTTAAAATAAACATATAAAAAACTTGAGCAAATAACACAAAAATTAAAACAGGTACTACAACTTTTTTTAAAGTGCTTTTCCAAATTTTTTTATAGCTTCTACCATTCATCAAGAAAAATCCCATAATCATATAAAATATTGGAACTCCATCTGAGAAGAAACATTTTTCAAATAATCTACTCCAATCTACTTGTGAATGATATTGATCAAATACATTTAATGATAAATGTGTTAGAACAACTGTAATACAAGCAAAGATTCTTATTAATTCAATTGAAGCATCTCTTTTTTTTACAACTTTTGTACTTTTAATTTTTGTTCCTTCAGAATTATCTTCTTCTAAATCTTCTACATTTCCTGAAACAACTGCAAGCTTTTCTTTTACTTTCATAATTTCCCCTTATATTTTTATTTTTATAATTTTATTTTGTATCTCAATTCCAATTTTATTAAAATTGTAAATTAATTTATTAGTTTTACTGTAAATTTCTTTACTGTTAACTATTTATAAATTCTAATTATCTTATTGTAATTTTGTTTCTACTATTCCTTTTCCATTTTCTGAAGTAATTTTTAAAATAGCTCCATTTACAATTGCCATTTGTGGTGATACATGTCCAATATCGGCATCACATATTACTGGAATTTGTAGATCTTCTAAAGACATTTTTACGGCTTCATTAAAACTTGTTTCATAATCTTCTCTAACAAATAATGGTCTACCAAAAATAACACCTTTGCAATATTTAAAATACCCAGCTGACTTCATTTGCCATAAAGTTCTTTGAAGTTCTGCTGTATTCATCTCAAAAGCTTCTAAGAACCAAACAATTCCATCTTCTTTATGTCTTTCTAAATATTCTGAAATTTTATCATATTTTGTTCCAATATAAGATTTTACACAATCAAGACAGCCTCCAACGCTTCTTCCTTGCATAACAATTTTTTCCCCACCAAGAACATTTTTCCATTCAACTTTTTCTGTTAAATTGTATGTTGCATATGGATCTGTTTCATCTGGATTCCATTCTTTTTCATACATATCAAAAGATTCTTGAATTATTTCTTTTCCTTTTTCAATTTCTAAGCTATCAATTAAACTTCTATGTAATGGTTTCATTGCATAATCTTTAATTGTTTGACAGTACATTGTAGGAATATCAAGAATTGTGTTAAACAAATAACTAATACCTGTAATATCAGAGAATCCCTGTAACCATTTAGGTCTCAAAGTTTTTATTTTTTCAAAATCTAAATAGTCTAGCATTTCACATAAGAAATCTCCACCACTTGCAAAAATAATTAATTTAACTTCATCATTCTCTAAAAGTTCCATAAATTCTTTTGCGCGAATCTCAGCTGACGCACTTCTTCCTTTTTCGTCTTTTCTTACGCTTGCTGTTTCTAAAACTTTATATCCCATTTCTTCTAAAGAATTTATTGCTAAATCTAGTTTTTCTATTTTTTCTGGTTTTACAATTCCTGCTGATGGTGCACAAATTCCTATAGTATCACCTATTTTTAAATTTTCTGGATAATTCATTTTTTCTCCTTGCATAATGAATCTTTAGCATATTACATATTTTTACTTATCGTTCATTATATTTTATTTGTAATAATATTGTTTTATACATAATATCAAAAAGGAAGATTAGTTTCAATCTTCCTTTTAAATTTATTGCTATTATTTTTTATGTTATTTATATATTCTTTAACTATTTTAATTATTTTTATTCTTATTTATTTCTTTATCATTTCTAAAATTTCTGCTTTTAGAGTTTCAACAATATCTTCTTGAGGAATTTTCTTTACTATTTCACCTTTTTTGAAAAGTAGTCCTTCGTTTTTTCCTCCAGCAATTCCTATATCTGCTTCTCTGGCTTCTCCAGGTCCATTTACAGCACATCCCATAATTGCAACTGTAATATCAGCTTCTAAAGTTTGCAAGAATTTTTCCATTTCTTTTGCAATTGGAATTAAATCATATTGAATTCTTCCGCAAGTTGGACAAGATACAAGTTTCGGACTATTATTATAAAGATTGCAATTTTTTAATATTTCTTTACATACAGGAATTTCTTCTATCGGATCATCTGACAAAGAAACTCTTATTGTATCCCCAATCCCTTCTCTTAGCATAACTCCTAAACCTATACTTGATTTTATTGTTCCACTAAAAGTAGTTCCAGCTTCTGTTATTCCTAAATGAAGTGGATAAGGAAAAACTTCTGCCGCTTTTTCATAAGCTTCTACACACATATCTAAATTTGATGCTTTTAGAGAAATTGCTATATCATAAAAATCTAATTTTTCTAAAATTTCAACATGACGTTTAGCGCTATCAATCATTGCATCACTACATGGTTTTCCATATTTATCTAAAAATTCTTTTTCCAAAGATCCAGCATTTATACCAATTCTTATTGGAATATTTTTGGCTTTACAAGCCTCAACAACAGCTCTTGTTTTTTCTTCATCTCCAATATTTCCTGGATTAATTCTAACTTTATCTACTCCAGCTTCTATTGCTGCTAACGCTATTTGATAATCAAAATGAATATCAGAAACTATAGGAATATGTATTTTTTCTTTAATTTGTTTTATAGCTTTTGCATCTTCAATATCTAAACATGCGACTCTAATTATTTCACATCCCACTTTTTCTAATTCTAAAATTTGCTCTACAGTTTTTTCTACATCTTTTGTTTTTGTATTACACATAGATTGAATAACACATTTATTTTGTCCACCAATTTGAATTCCTCCAACATAAATAGGTCTAGTTTCCGTTCTTTTATACATATGTTTCTCCTTTTATTTTTAAGTTTAAAAATTCATAGTTAGTATATCATAAAATACTATTTCTGCAAATAATTTACAAAAAAGAAAGTAGTTTTTGAAATGCTCTCCAAAACATTCATTTCAATTTTGTATCTACTTTCTTTTATATTTAATCTTTATTTGCTCTATTTTGTTTTTAAACTCATCTCACAATATTTACATCTATAAACTTGATTTTCTCTATCAGTTAAATAAAATACTTGGTCTAATGATTTTTCAACAGATGTGATGCATCTAGGATTTTGACATTTTGCAACATTAACAATTTTTTCTGGTAAGCTTAATTTTCTTTTTTCAACAATGCAATCATCTTTAACAATATTTACTGTAACATTTGGATCTATAAATCCTAATTTATCTAAATCAATTTCAATATCTCTATCTATTTTAATTATGTCTTTTCTTCCAGTTTTTTTACTTTTAGCATTTGTTATAATCGCAACTTGGCAATCTAATTCATTTAAATTTAACAGTTCATATATTTTCATAGCTTTTCCTGCCTGAATATGATCTATTACATAACCATTTTTTATACTATCTATATTCATTATTCTACCCCCAACATTTTCATAATTAATGACATTCTAATAAACATTCCATATTGTGCTTGTTTGAAATAACAAGCTCTTGGATCATCATCAACATCTGTTGAAATTTCATTTACTCTTGGTAATGGGTGCATTACACATAAATCTTTTTTGGCTTTTTCTAATTTTTCTTTATTTAAAATATAGTAGTCTTTTAATCTAATATAATCTTCTTCGTTAAAAAATCTTTCTTTTTGAACTCTAGTCATATAAAGAATATCTAACTCGCTCATATGTTCTTCAATATCATTCGTTTCTATATATTCAATATTATTTTTGTCTAAAACTTCTTTTTTGATATATTCTGGAATTACAAGTTCTTTTGGAGAAATTAGAACAAATTTTATATTTTTATATCTAGACATTGCTGAAATTAATGAATGAACAGTTCTTCCAAACTTCAAGTCTCCGCAAAGTCCTATTGTTAAATCATTTAAACGACCTTTTTCACATTTAATTGTAAGTAAATCTGTTAAAGTTTGGGTTGGATGGTTATGTCCTCCATCACCTGCATTTATAATTGGAACTGTTGATTTTTCTGATGCAACTAATGGTGCACCTTCTTTTGGATGTCTCATTGCAATTATATCAGCATAACATCCTACAGTTCTTATTGTATCTGCAACTGTTTCTCCTTTAGATACTGAACTTGAAGATGCCTCAGAAAATCCTAAAACTTCTCCGCCAAGTCTAAGCATAGCTGCTTCAAAACTCAATCTTGTTCTTGTGCTTGGCTCAAAAAATAAAGTAGCTAATAGTTTACCATCACATTTATGAGAATATTTCTCTTTATTAGCAATGATATCTTTAGCTACTTCTATCATTTTATCGATTTCTTCTACTGATAAATCTTTAATATCAATTAGATGTTTCATATAAATACTCCTTTTCGAATTTTTTACATTTTATCAAAAAATGTATTAATTTGTAAATACTATATATGTAATTATTTAAAATAACACATTAATTAAAATTAACATGTTATAAATTATCGAAATAATACGTAGTGAGAAATTACAATTTCCTTTGAAAACTGTAATTGTAATAAAGGCAAATGGAATTTATAAAATTATTTATTATTTTATAAATTCCATTCATCCTATTTTCTGATACTATTAAAATTCGTTTGTTTCTTAAAATCTTAAATTATTATATCTCTTTTTAATAATTCATTTTTTATAGTACCAGTACCAATATATTTATTATTTTCATCATATATATTATAAATCCCATCTTCATTTTTAAATGTAAGCATAACACCATTTAAAAACAACTCTAATTTTCTAGAATTTAAATTAAGCTTTGGAAACTCTTTAAATACATTTTCCATTGTAATTATGTTACTTTTTAAAAATTCTTCATTATCTTTATTTTTTTCTAAAGTTTCAAAATCAATCGCATTTTCTATTCTGAATTTATCTACAATTATTCTATTCAAATAACTCATATACCCAACTGTATCTAGCATTTTAGCGATATCCTCACATAAAACTCTTATGTAAGTACCTTTAGAACAACTTACAGAAATTTCAATTTCTTTTTCTTCAGAGTTTATGTTTAATAAATCTAATTTATAAACTTCAATTTCTCTTGGTTCGATTTTTACTTCAATTCCTTGTCTTGCATATTCGTAAAGTTTTTTTCCATCAACTTTTATTGCAGAATAAATTGGAGGAATTTGCATTTGTTTTCCTAAAAAAGTTCCTAAAACACTTTCAACATTTTCTTTTAAAAGCATTTCTTTATTTACTGGTTTTGTTTCTATAACTTCCCCTTCTTTATCTCCTGTAACTCTTCTTTCTCCTAATTTAATTTTTGCTATATAAGTTTTATCGTGTTCAATTAAATATTTAGAAAGTTTCGTATAATTTCCCAATAGCACAGGCAAAACTCCAGTTGCCAATGGATCTAATGTCCCTGTATGTCCTGCCTTTTTTATATTTAATATTTTTTTAACTTTTGAAACAACATCTTGAGATGTGAATCCTTGCGGTTTATTTATTATTATAATTCCTTGCATAATATCCTTCTTCTTATTATTTCGTTTCTAAATGCTTTTAAATTTTCTAATTATCAATTCACTAATTTAGTATATATTTTATACTAACATTTACCAATGATATGTTTCATTATTTGAAATTTTAAAAGCTCTAAATAATTGTTCTAATAAAAATACTCTGATTAGTTGATGTGGAAACGTCATTTTTGAAAAACAAATCATTTCATTTGCTTTATTTAAAACTTCATTTGAAATTCCCAAAGTTCCACCTATTATAAAGGTAATAGTACTAAATCCTCTAACAGTAATATTCTCAATTTTTTCAGAAAATTCTTCAGAAGTAAATTGTTTTCCATGTAAGTCCAAAGGAAAAACATAAGAATCTTTTTTTATATTTTCTAATATTTTCATCCCTTCCTTATGTTTCACTTCATCAATTGTATTATCATTAATTTTGTTTGGAAGTTTTTCATCAGAAATTTCTATTATTTTTAAATTGCAATATTTAGACAATCTTTTAGAATATTCTAAAATTGCCTCTTTTAAATAATTTTCTTTTAATTTGCCAACACATATAATATTTATATTAATCATCATCTATTTCCTTTTTTTCATTATTTTCAGCTAATAGTTTGTTTACATTTTTATCATCTAAAACTATTAACATAGTTGATAATAACGGAATTAGCATAGTTTTATATGTAAAGAAATAATGTCTATTTGAGTGTTCTGAGACAACCAAATACCAAGCTATTGTTATAATAATACATAAAAAATATGGTAATTTTTGAGCAGATAAAAACATATTATTTTTTCTAGAGCGTTTCTTTTTTATTATTGCATAAGCAAACATACATATATAAAGAGCTATAGTCAAATAATTAGTTGCAGTCTTTACATTTAATTTCAACACTTTAAAATTCTTAATTCCTATATTGCTTTTTTTAATGTTTCCAAATAATCTGTAATAAATTTGTGTTAAAGAAACTTTTATAATTTCCGTATCATAAAGCAAATCTGAAATTACCCATTTCGTGGCCCACAATCCTAAATATCCAATTCCCCATGCTGCAAAATTTTTTATAAGCCTGATAATTTCACTTTTAATAGTTGTATCTTTGGTATTTACTGCTGTATAGATAACAATCGGCAATAGCGCGCTAAATATTGGAGTTGTCAACAAATCAAAATATGCTGTTAAAGCTCCTGATACAAAAAGCCAAATATTTATATTTTTTTCATTAATTTTTTTATTTGCAATAAAAATAGATATTAAAAGCGCAACTATTACAACGTATCTTCCGTGTAATGTATAAATCCACACAAATAAATCAGCAGCAACAAATGCCAAAAATAAAGCTACAGCAATCTTCCAATTTGTATTTTTTATCAAAAAATACATTAAAATTGATATTAATATTAATATAGTTATTTGAGTAAGTAATCTTATAACACTAATATCAAACACACATAATAATAATCTTAAAATAACAATGTAGCCATGCCAATATCTTGCATATTCATAAGACACTTGTTCTTTATCATTTACAGTATTTAGAAATTCTCTTGTCATTGAAAAAACATTATTCTCATGTGGTAAATTTCCAACCATATCTGGTTTTATTTCTTTAGTGATTCCTGGAATAAAATTTCTTCTTGCCTTTATAATAGATTCCATTTTATTTTCTTCATCTATTGTATATGCTAAATTAAACATTATAGCATCTGACGAATTATCATCAAAAAGATTTCTTCCTAAAGATCTAAAATATACTTTTTCACTTTCATATATTAAATTTACTGCAGATTTTTTTGCATTATATTGAATTACTTTTTGTGGAATACACGATACAATTAATAGTGCCCCCAAAAATATTACTACTAATACTATGTACGTTAACACATATTTTAAAAAACTTTTCATTTTTACCTTTCTATAAAAAAAGCGAATTCCTAGCAAAATTCTTATATTGAATCAGCTTCTGAATTCACTTTTACTTTTGTATTATAAATTTATTTTATTATTTTACTTCATTAGCAACTGTGTTTGTTTTGAATTTTTCAAATAATGAATTTTTCACTTCATTATTTGTAGTATCTCCTGTTGTTGGATTAACAACTAATTCTTCATCTTCATATCCGTCATTATTTGAATCTGTTACAACACTATTTTCTGGATTTTGAACCTCATTATTTCCTTTTGCTGCTATTGAAATTGAGATACCTGCCAAAATAACGATTAATACGAAAATTCCTATTAATGCTACTAATGTTATTCCTTTTTCACTTCTCATCTTTTTTCCTCCTAATATTTTAACTTTTGTTTACTGTTATTATTTTATACAATATTTTAAATTAATTCAAGTTTTTTATATATCATTTTTATAACATTATTTAATTTTTATCATAATTTAGTATATAATACAGAAAATATTTGTAACATTTTTATAAATTGTGATATAAATTTACTTTTATTTATCTATAAGTATTAAATATATATATACAAATTTCATGAATACTTAAGACTTTATAAAAAATACTTTTTCAAGTTAGAAAGGAGCTTTTATGTTTGATAAATTAATTAAAGAAAATAAAAATGAAATAATCAACCAAACTTGTGAATTAATAAAAATTCCTAGCGTTTCTGTAGAAACAGAAAATCCCACTCTTCCATTTGGAGAAATTTGTACTAAAGCTTTAAATCACGTTTTAGAACTTGGAACTTCACTTGGTTTTAGAACAAAAAATATTGATAATTATTGTGGTTATATTGAATTTGGTGAAGGAGAGAAGTTAGTTGGAATTATAGGACATTTAGATGTTGTCCCAGCTTTAGAAGAAGATGGTTGGACTACTCCTCCTTTTTCTCCAAAAATTAGAGATGGAAAAATTTTCGGTAGAGGTTCAATTGATGATAAGGGACCAGTTATTGCAAGTCTTTATGCTATGAAAGCTGTTAAAGATTCTTGTAAAGTATCAAAAAGAGTTAGATTAATTATTGGTTTAAATGAAGAAAGAAATTGGAAATGTATAAACTATTATAAAGAACATGAAGAATGGCCAGAGCTTGGTTTTAGTCCAGATGCTAACTTTCCTGGAATATTTGCTGAAAAAGGAATTTTATCTATTGAACTTAAAAACTATTTCAAAATAAAAGATTTTGAAATTTTAGACATTTCTACAAATAACAATGCTATAAATGTTGTACCAAAATATGCATCAATTACTTTAAAACCATCAAACTGTTCTTTACTTGAAAATATTATTAATAAAAAAGAAGAAAATATTTCTATTTCAAAGCTTGATGATAATATTTTAAAAATTGAAAGTTTTGGAATTGCAGCACATGCTGCTCATCCAGAACTTGGAAAAAATGCAATAAAACAACTTGTAGAATTTTTACTTAAAAACTTTAAATTTGAAACAGAATATTTAAAAACAGTTTATGATGCTGGACTTTTTGATATAGAATCTCCAAGATTTATGTCAGAAGCTAAATTAGAAGATGAATCAGGAGTGCTTACTTCTAATGTTGCTATTTTAGAATATGAAAATGAAAATAATAAATTAGTTATAAAAATAAATTTAAGAGTTCCTGTTACACTTTCTTTAGATGAAATTCAAAACAAATATACTTCTCTATTTAACAATATCGAAGTAGACAGATTATCTGTTCAAGAACCTCTTTATGTTGAAAAAGATAGCTATTTAGTAAGAACTTTGGTTGATATCTTTAATAAAAAATCAAATTCAAATGCTTCTCCTATCGCAATTGGTGGTGGAACTTATGCAAGAGCATTTGATAACTTTATTTCTTATGGAGTGACTATGCCTGGTAAAAAAGATATGTGTCATCAAGTTGATGAATTTATTGAGATTGACGATTTGATTTTAGCTTCTAAAATTTATGCAGAAGCACTTTATGAACTTGCTAAATAAAAAAGTATAAAAAAATAACATATAAACAAAAAGAGACAATATAAATTGTCTCTTTTTTTATATTTAATAATCAATTGTCGTATAATCAAATCCAAATAAAAACACATCGAATTTTCCTTTTGCATCTTTTTCCATTGTAGACATATTATTTAAGTAATAATCTTCTATTTCATATGTTAAAATATCTTTTTCTTCATCTGTTAATATCTTTTCATCACAAGCTTCCATTAACTTATAATAGTAATTTATTTCATTATTTTTCTTTTCTTTAAATAATTCTTCTACTTTTTCTATTTCATAATGATTTAATAACGATAAATAAACTAATTTTGTATTGTTCTGTAATGTTTCATAAGTTTTACCAACTAAATTTGATACAGCTATTTTATGAGCATCATCATAATCAACCCATATTGGTCCAATATACTTAATATTAGACCTCTCTTTCCAAATCCACTCGTCTAACCTATTAAAATATACGATTTTATATCCAAGGCCCCAATATTCAGTTGTCCCTCCATCCATTGCTGTAACTGGAAATAATGCAAATATTGGTTTTTTATGTTCTTTATATCTAAAATAGTCTACCGAAACAAATATTATAAAGGCAAAAAGAATAATTAAAATTATAATAATTAAACTCTTTAGAAACTTTTTCATATATACCTCCTATAATACCTTATCTATAGAAAAATTTTATACTATAATTAATTTTATTGCAATACAAAAAAGACAGACTTTTAGTCTGTCTTAATTTTTATTCCTTAAGCTCTTGGGTGAGCTTTTTTATAAATATCTTTTAAATTTTCATTTTGGAATTGCATATATACTTGTGTTGAAGATATATCTGAATGTCCAAGCATTGTTTGGATTGCTTTTAAATCAGCTCCATTTTGTAAAAGATGTGTTGCAAAAGAATGTCTTAAAACGTGTGGTGTAATTTCTTTTGTAATATGAGCTTGTTCTTTATAGAATTTAACGATTTTCCAGAATCCTTGTCTTGTTAATCTTTTTCCATTTATATTTACGAATAAAGCTGCTACGCTTTCATCTTTAATTAAGATTGGTCTAGCTTTTTCTATGTAATCTTTTAAAGCTTTTAAAGAAATTGATCCTAAAGGAATATTTCTTTTTTTAGAACCTACGTTACATACAACATAACTTTGTTCTAAATTTACATCAGAAATGTTTAATGAAATGATTTCTGTAACTCTCATTCCTGTAGCATAAGCAAATTCAAGCATTGCTTTGTCTCTAATTCCTTTTAAGTCAATATTTTTTGGTTGTTCTAATAATAATTCAACTTCTTTTGAAGTTAATATACTAGGAACTTTTTTCTCAACTTTTGGAGATTGTACTCCGATTGTTGGATCTTTTTTAATTTTCTTAGTTCTTACTAAAAATTGATAGAAAGATCTTATTGTTGCTAAATTTCTAGATATTGTTGATGTTTTTTTGTTCATTGCTTTTAAATTTTCAAAATACTTATCAATATCTTCATTATCTATCTTTAAATAATTTAAACCATTTTTATCTATGTATTCTTGATATTGTGTAATATCTCTTTTGTAAGATTGTAATGTGTTAGATGATAGTTTTTTATCATTCTCAAGAAACTCTAAAAAAAGTTTAATTTGTTTTTCCATTACATAACTCTCCAATCCATATTCGTATTTTCCTTAAAATTATATATGAATAACATAATTTACATAAGGTATTTATGTTATATCAAATATCTTCAAAAAAGTAAAGTGTTTTTAAAGAATTTCTTTTAAAAATATTAATAAATTCATAGAAATATACACTTCTATAAAACTAGCTAAAATAGATAACATAATTGCAATCAACATAATTATGCTATGCCTTATTACTTCTTCTTTTAAATTTATACATTTCGTATAAATTCCTTTATATAATTTTATTCCGATTTTCTGCAATTATAAAAAACGCTGGAAGAAAAATCACATTTTGTAATAAAAGTGAAACTATAGAAATTATTATTCCTTGTTTAGTTCCAAGAACAGCAAGCATTGCTGATATTGTATATCCTATTGAAAAACCTTTGTATATAATTGCTAAATATATAAAAATTCCACCAATAATAGTACACCCTAAAAACCAAATAATTAGTATTATAGTAGCATTTTCTTTTATGCTTAACATTAATAATTCTAAATTATCAATAGAATTTTTATCTGATTCTTTAATCTTTTTTATTAAGTTTGTTATATAAGTATTTAGTTCCTGTTTTTGTGATTCATCAGAATTATTTACAGAAAATGTTCCAATAGCAATTCCTATAACAAACAATATTCCAATTATTATAAAATTCTTTTTATTTCTTATTAGATATTCTATTAACTCTTTTTTCATCTTACACCCTTTACTATTTATTCTTCCTTAGATTTAATCGTTTTCAAACAATTGAATCTATAACTAGTAATTATATTTTGAAATAAAATTGCGGTACTTGATAATTAAAATTTAATTATCAAATCCCGCTTTATAATATTAGTAAAGTGTATTCAGTTTATTTTGATTTTATTCTACTTTTCCGTAAACTCCACCGCCGCCTTCGATAATATGCATTTTTCCATCACGTGCTTTTATTATATTTTGAGCAACTTTAGCACCAACAACAGCTTCTATATCATCATCTGATAATTGATGAAGTATTGTCATTTCTGTTCCAAAATGTTCTAATAACTTATCTATTGTCTTTCCACCAACACCCGGTATAAATGTAAGTGGATATTGATAAATGTATTCAGGTCTTATTTCTGGGCTTTTTGTCTCCTTTTTATCTTTAATAATTTCTATTCTGTCGAAAACTCCCATTGTAATGTTTTTGCTATCACATGTATCACATTTTGTAACTGGAGCATCTCCTGGAATTCTTTTATCACAAACTTCGCAATATGTTCTATGATATTTTCCAAGTTTTGGATCCATTCCATAATTTGCTACTATTTTTCTTCCATCTTCATTTTTTAAAGCTTTTATAAATTCCTTGAAACTAATTCCTTCAAGCTTCATCTTGTTATATTCTCTAGCAATTTTTGGAAGAGAATGTGCATCTGAATTTGTTAAGAACGATTTTCCTTCAAGTTCACTTATTTGATCTGCCAAAAATGTATCTGAACTTAATCCAAGTTCTATTGCTGGAATTTTTTCATATTTTTCTTTAAATATTTTTCTTAAAGAATCTGTACAATTTCCATAAAAACTTTTGTGTGGTGTAAAACAGTGAGCTGGTACTAATACACCATTATGTCTTTCTACTATATCTATTAATTCATATGCTGATATATCTGCTCTTTGAGAACTTAAAGTAATATTTTTAATATGATTACTCATCTCATTTGAGAATGCTTTTATATCAGATAGTTTTGGGAAATAGCATAAGTTGTGTGCACTTCCAGTATGTCCTTCATCATTTATTTCTGATGTTTCTATCTCACTTCCTAGAATGATACAAACTTTATCTTTGTAAATTATTCCACCATCTTCTATTTCATAAGCTTCACCAGTAGCCAAAAAATCTTCAATATCTTCTATTATATAAGGTGAAGCACAATCTATAATTCCTACTAAATTTATTCCTTTTCTTTCTACACATTCTTTTGCAATATTAGCAAAATTTAAACTCCTTGCAGCAGTTATTTTTATTGGTTTATTTTTCTCGCTTCTCCCAATGTGAACATGTAAATCTGCATATATATCGTACATCCTTTTTCTCCTCTTTTATTATATTTTTTGTTATATATTCTTTTGTTAATCCATGTGTATTATATTTTAAAAAATATCATTTTGCAACAATATACATCTTATTTCTAAATTAATTTTCCTACACTAAATACGTTTTCCAATAATACAAAAAGAGTACTATTTTCAAAATCTAGTACTCTTTAATCTCATAAAATAGAGCAAATCTGTAAGCCGGGTTCTGTCGTGAATAGTCATTTATCTAGAATATATATTGCTATATATTTCAAGCCACGCAAGGATTTACGAAGAAGCGACGAGCAGTCTTAATTTCTTCTACCAAGGTGTTGCTCCAGGTAGGGTTTACACAGCCGATATATCACTATACCGCTGGTGGGCTTTTACTCCACCTTTTCACCTGAACCAAAATTGGTTGTTATTTTCTGTTGCACTTTCCCTATGGTTACCCACGCTTGACGTTATCAAGTACCATTGCTCTTTGGAGCCCGGACTTTCCTCTTGCATACCCTTTCGAGTATTACAAGCGACTATTTAATTTACTCTACCTAAATATTTTACTCTCTTAAAAGTTTTTAGTCAAGAATATTTTTAAAATTATGTAAAGTTACGTTCTTTATTTTTTAGAATCTTTCCATTCATAAAATTTTATTAAATAATCCCAGCATCCACCTTTATCTGTTATACCATCAAAATTATTTTTTATTCTATTTATAATATCTTCTTTCTCAAACCATTTTACTTCAGAAACTTCCTCAAGTTGAAGAGTTAAAGTAGAAATGTCTAAATCCTTATTAACAATATAGTATTCGTTAAAATGCTTATTTATAACATCTCCTTTTATGTTTGTTGATATCGAACTTCCAATAAATAAGATATCATTTTTTTCTATATCTGTTCCTAATTCTTCTTTAATTTCTCTAATTATAGCTTCAAATCCAAATTCTCCAGATAACACATGTCCACCCGCTGTTATATCCCACATATTAGGCCATAATTTTTTATTACCACTTCTTTTTTGCAAAAGGACTTGCCCTTTAGAATTAATTATAAACATAGCAACAGCTTTATGCCAGAAACCATATTTATGACAGTCTTCACGCGATTCAGTTCTTCCCGCATATTCTCCTGTTTCAGTTAATACATCAAAACTTTCAGTCATATTCTTACCTCAACTTTTTTAATTTTATATACAATAATTCTATTTTTTATAAATAAATCAATTTATATTTTACTAAAATCTATTTTAAATCAAAAACTCGATTATTTAGTTTTTTGTATATTTCAACCATTTTTGCTTCACTTGTAAGTTTTAAAGCATCATTAATATCTACCCATTTAACACCACTATTTTCGTCGGCTTTTATATGTAATTTTTCATTTTCATCTGCCTCTAATAAAAAAGTACAATTTAAATGAACATGGGACGATACGTATTTTTCTCTTTTTACATGTCCATCCACAGTAAGAATTTCCAAAGATATTAAATCATTACTTACTGGCTTAACACTTTTTAAACTAGTTTCTTCTTCAGCTTCTTTTAATGCCACATGAAGTACATCTGGATCACCATCACAGTGCCCTCCAGTCCAAGCCCAAGAATCATATATATTATGATAAATCATTAATACTTTTGTTCTTTCTTTATTTACAATCCAGCTTGATGCTGTAAAGTGACATGTTTTGTTTTCTCTTGTAAGAGTATCTTCAAAGTTTTCAATATAACTAAGCATCAACTCTTTATCTGCTTCTTCTTGTTCACAAACAGGGCTGTACTTTTCTATCATTGCTTTTAATTTTTCCATTTGTACCTCCAATTTTTATTATTATATTAAATTGTTTTTATTGTTTATTCTTTTTCTAAAATATTTATGGCAGTTTTTATTCCGTCCATTGCAGCAGTCATAATTCCACCAGCATATCCTGCACCTTCACCACATGGATAAATTCCTTTAATATTAGATTCTCCAAGTTCATCTCTTACAATTCTAACAGGTGATGAACTTCTTGTTTCTACTCCTGTTAAAATTGCATCTTTATTTGCAAAACCTTTTATTTTTTTATCAAAATCAAGTAACCCTTCTTGTAGAGTTTTTACTACATAATCTGGTAGGATTTCTTGAAGATTTGATAAAGTAACACCTGGTTTGTAAGTTGGTTTTACTTCACCTATTTTTTCTGTTTTTCTATTTCCAAAAAAGTCTTCTACTCTTTGAATTGGTGCAAAATAGTTACTTCCACCTAAAACAAAAGCTTTTTCTTCTAATTCTTTTTGGAAATAAATTCCTTCTAATACTGATTCTCCTTTAAAATCTTCTGGTGTAACACTTACCAAAACTGCACTATTTGCATTTTCGCCATCTCTTGCAAATTTGCTCATTCCATTTGTTACAATTTCTCCTGGATTACTAGAAGAAGCCATAACAGTTCCACCGGGGCACATGCAAAAAGTATAGCAAGAACGATTTTCTCCATGATATGCAAGTTTATATTCTGCTGGTGGTAAATTCAATTTTGTTTTTGTTCCATATTGAGATTCATTTATCATTGACTGTTTATGTTCTATTCTAACTCCAACAGAAAAGTTTTTCTTCTCCATTGTTAGTCCTTTTTCATAAACTTTTTCAAATGTATCTCTTGCACTATGACCTATTGCTAAAACCAAAGAATCTGTTTCAATTTCTTTTATTTCTTTATTTTCATTTGAAAGTTCAATATATTTTGCAGAAACTAATTTTTTATCTTTAATTTCAAAATCAATTAATTTGCTTTCAAATAAAAACTCTCCACCTTGTTCTATAATATAATTTCTCATATTAGCAATTACACTTATTAAATTGTCTGTTCCAATATGAGGTTTATTTACATACATGATTTGTTTTGGAGCACCAAAATTCACAAATTCTTTTAAAACTCTTCTACATAAAGGGTTGTTTACACCAGTTGTCAGTTTACCATCAGAAAAAGTTCCAGCTCCACCTTCACCAAATTGGACATTAGAATTTACATTTAATTTTCCAGTTTTCAAAAATTCATCTACATCTTTTCTTCTGTCTTCTACTTTTTTACCTTGTTCAATTATTATTGGTTTTATTCCATTCTGAACTAAAAGTAACGCACAAAATAAACCTGCTGGTCCAGCACCAACAATAACAGGTCTTTTTTCAGATTTTCTCTTTGCATTTATTGCAATTTGATAACTCTCCTTAGTTACTTTTTTTATATCTTTTCCACCTTTACCAGTATATTTTACATCTATAGTATAGTTATAAAATATATCATCTTTATTTCTAGCATCTATAGACTTTTTGAAAATATTATAATATTCAACATCTGAAAAACTTATTTGATATTTTTTGCATGCTTCTCTTACAACATCTTCATCTGATATATCTTCTCTAATTTTAATATTTTCTAATCTTAACATATAAACTCTCTGTCAATTTTATAATTAAAATTGAACTATCTTTCTTCGATTCATATTTGAATCAATTATATTTTAATATTATAAATATTTCGATTTAAATAATCTCTTATTTATATTTTTCAAATAAAGCCTTCACTTTATTTTTTATGTCATCTTCTATATCTTCTTGCGTTTCTAAATTTTCAATAGAAAACCACATTGTTTTATTATTTTCATCATTCAATAATTTTTTTGTTATTGGGATCGCAACAAATTGAATATCAATCATATCTCCAACTTTATTTATATAACGTTCAATAGCAATTGGATGATATTTTCGATTATCAAAAGTTGGTCCTATTATTTTTATTTCAATTCCTGTTTCTTCAAAAGTTTCTCTTTTTGCAGTTTCCTCTGGTGTTTCTTTTCCTTCAATATGACCACCTGGCTGTAGCCATTTATTTAATTTCTTATTATACATTAATAAAACTTTTTTATTTTCAAAATCAATTGTATATGCAGAAGCACAATATTGTCTTTCTATCATAAATTTTATCTCCTATTTTTGCCAATAATATATTTTTATAATTCGTTTTAACATATACCAATAGCTAATTTATAAATAAATTCATTTTCCTTCAAATACTATTAATGTATCTACTTGATAATTTTTGATTTTTTCTTTTCCGCCAAGCTCTGGCAAGTCTATTAAACAACAGACTCTAATTACTTCTCCACCTAGTCTTTCGACTAATTTTATAATTGCCTCTAGTGTTCCCCCTGTCGCAATTAAATCATCTACTATAACAACTTTTTGTCCTGGTTTTATCGCATCTTTATGTATTTCTAAAGTAGCTTGTCCATATTCTAAATTATAGGATTCTGAAATTGTTTCCGCTGGCAATTTTCCTTTTTTTCTAACTGGAACAAAAGCTTTGTTTAAATTATAAGCAATTGGCATTCCAAATAAAAAACCTCTTGACTCTGCTCCAACTATTATATCAAATTCTAAATTTTCTATTTTTTCTTGCATTTCATCTATTGCAAGTTTAAGTCCTTCTGGATCTTGAAGAACAGTAGTAACATCTCTAAACATTACTCCTTTTTCTGGAAAATTTGGAATCGTTCTAATATAATCTTTTAATTCTTTCATACAAACACTCTCCTTTATTTTTAATTTTCTTTTGAGTTTTGATGCTTAGATGTTAAGAATATTTTTACTTATATTTCTTCAACAATATTTAAATTCTTATTAAAATAATACCTAATATTATAAGTATCGCCGCAATTACTTTCTTTGGAAGATTTTCTCTTTCTTTTAATAAGAAATAGCCCATTACAACATTCAAGATTACGCTTAAAGAACAAAGCGGAGCTACAACACTCACATTACCTAATTGATAAGCTCTTAATTGAGAAACTATAGATAAAGACCAACTTAAAGATGTTATTAACATTGCTTTTTTATTTCCATTTTTAAATTCTTCTTTAATATCTGAAATTTTAATTCTTTCAAAAATAAATATTAATATAGCTGGAACTCCAAGCGTTAAAGCTGTATATATTGGCAAATTAAAATTATCTGAAATATTTACATCTAAGAATAATGCAACAGTAAAAAATATATTAGCGATTACTCCAAGTACAATATATTTATTTGGCTTTCCTGTTCCTTTTTTATAAAAAATTAAAATATTACTAAATACAATTAATAAGGCTCCTATAAATTTGTTTAACACAAACGGATCTTTAAAAAACAATATACCAGCAAATATCATAAATACTGTTGCAAGCTGATGAATTATGCTAAATGTTGAAGCTTCTATTCCACTTCTTACTGTAGTATTTAATCTATCATTTACCGTATAAAAAATTATTGATAATCCCAAAAATAAATAAACTTTAGGATCTGTTGGAAATTTTATTTCAAAAAACGGTATTAATAATAAAATCGAAAGTGAACCAATTACTTCAAGCAATATCGTTAATGCTCCTGGTTTGGTTAAACTCTTTGTTGCAACTTTATAACTTTGATTAAAAATTACCGCAAAAATCAAATATAATATTACAAACATTACCCACTCCATCTTTTCTCTCCCTAATAAATATATTTTATGTGCATTTTCTAACTTAAGCATCATTGTGCTTTAACAAAATTATTTTATAAGATTACACTTATATTATTAAAACTAGTTAATTAATTTTGTTAACACATAATTTATATCACAAATTATAAAAAAATTCTACTATTTTATATATAACTCTTTACAATTTGACATAATATTCCAATCGTGTTATTATAAGGTTAGGCTTATTTATTCTATTGTAAGAGGTGTTTTATAATGATTAAAAATTTAGTATTTGACCTCGGAAATGTTTTAGTCGAATTCAAGCCAAAAGACTACATGGACAGGTTGGGATTTTCCACAGAGGACATCGATTCCTTATTCCAGATTATTTTCAAAGATACACGCTGGAGTGAGTTTGATCGAGGTACTTTAAAAATCGAAGAATACACATCTGCACTAAAAGTTGAGCATCCAGAATACAAAGCACAAATTGAGCAAATGTTTTCTGGAAACTGGACTGCTAACTTTTTAAAACCTAAGCATGAATCAATCCAGTTTTTAAAAAAAGCAGCCAGTAACTATCGAATTTACATCTTGTCTAACGTTTCAGAATACGTATTAAACTATGTGAAAACTTTAGGTTTCTGGGATAAAGTAACTTCTGGAACATATTCTTATATGATCCATTGTTTAAAACCAGAGCCTGAAATTTACAAGGCTTTTTTCAAAGACAATAATGTAATTCCCGAAGAATGTCTGTTCTTAGATGATCTTCCTCAAAACATTGCCGCTTCTGAAAGAGCTGGCATGAAGGGCATCGTCTTCTGTGACAATTTGGAAGATGTTTATCAAACATTAGATTCCGACATTAATTTATAACTCCCAGATGTACTTACTATTCAAACCAAAACACAAAATGGGTGCATACTTAAAAAGCATGCACCCATTTATACTTCTTAATTCATAAAATATATTCTGAAAAATTTACACTCTTATAAAAATATTAAAGCTAAATATTTTTTATTTACTATTACCTATTTATTAATAGCTTTTTCTGCATAAGTGTTATTTACAATTTCACTATATGGTACTTTTTCAGATAATTCTCCAGCTTCAATCATTACTTCTTGTAGTCTATTAAAACTATCTTCTTCAAGAATTGGAGTTTCATTCCAAGCATCTATATCTTTATAACTTTGTATTGCTGCTTCTAACATATCCAAATCTGTATCTGGGAAGAAATTTTGAACAACTTCTGCTATTTCTCTAGATGTATGGTTTTTAACCCATTGTTCTCCTTCATAAATTGCATTTGTAAAACCTTGAATTACATCTTCATTTTCTTTTATAAAGCTTTGTTTTGCAAAATATGCTGTATAAGGAATTTCTCCTGATTCTTCACCTACTGATGCAACTACATATCCTGCTCCTTGCAATTCAGTCATTGAAGCTGTTGGTTCAAATAATGTAACATAATCAGCATTTCCTGCTGCAAAAGCTCCTGCCATTAAATCAAATTTTATACTGTCATCTAATACTACATCTTTTTGTGGATCTAATCCATTTTTCTTTAGTACATATTCTAAAGTCATATATGGAACTCCACCTTTTCTTCCTGGAATTACTGTTTTTCCTTTTAAATCTTGCCAACTAAATTCTTCTGTATCATTTCTTGAAACTAAAAATGAACCATCTCTTTTAGTAAGTTGAGCAAATACCTGAGTATGATCTTCTTTTCCTTCATTATAAACGTAAATTGACGCTTCAGGTCCAGCAAAACCTATTTCGACTTGATTTGAAAGAACTGATGTCATAACAGCATCTGCACCTTGCCCTGTTATTAACTCAATTTCAATTCCATTTTCTTTAAAAAATCCTTTTTCAATCGCAACATATTGTGGTGAATAAAAAACAGATCTTGTTACCTCACTAACATTTATAGTTCTTAAATTTTGAGGTTCTTCTGGATTTTGAACTTCTCCTATAGTATTGTTTTCTACAATATTATTTACAGGTTCATTCCCACTAATTGATACGGCTATAGCAAGTATTAAAATTACTATAGTTATTATAATTCCAATAATAACTTTCTTATTCATAACTCCTCCTTTTTAATTTTGATATTCTATATTATGCATATTTTTATTGTTGGTGAATAATTATAATAAAAGTTTGATATTTTATTAATTAATTTCAGTTAATATATAAATTCTAATCATTTTTTCAAACATTTATTTAATATACAACATTTTATTTATTGTGTTTTATTTTTATATTTATACCTTTAATCTTGTTTTAGAAATTATCTTTTCCAAAAGCAAAACTGCACCATACATAACTCCTGCTAAGATTCCCAGAATTAATACACTTGTCATAACCAAATCTAATTTAAAAACTTGACCACCATAAACTATTAAATATCCAAGCCCAGCTTTTGAAACTAAAAACTCGCCTGATATTACACCGACTAAAGAAAGTCCTATATTTACTTTAAGTGAATTTATAAAAGTACTGATATTAGCTGGAATTACAATTTTTGTTAATATTTGCAATTTACTTGCATTAAAAGTTTGAGCCATTTTTATAAGTTCTTTATCTGTTTTAGAAAATCCATTTAAATTTTCTAAAATAGTTACAATTAAAGAAATTGCAACTGCCATTACAATAATTGCTGGAGTTCCTGCACCAACCCAAATTATGATAATAGGCCCTAAAGCAACTTTAGGAAGACTATTTAATACTACTAAATATGGTTCAAAAATTGCAGATAAATAATCTGACCACCACAAAATAATTGCAATTATTGTTCCGAAGTACCGTTCCAATTAAAAATCCAACTACAGTTTCATAAGTAGTTACAGCTATATGCATTAGTAAATCATTTGATGTTAAATTCATAAATGTGTTTAAAATTCTACTTGGCTGGCTCATTATAAAAGTATCTATAATTTCTAAGTCCCCTAGAATTTCCCAAATAGCTATAAATCCAACCAATATAGCAATTTGTGAAAATAGAATAACGAATTTCTTTATTCTTATATTCTTTAAATACAATTTTCTATCCACTGATATTTCACTTTCTTTTTTCAAAATTGTTCTTGTATTTTTCAAATGCAATTTTTTATCTTTTAGCTTTGTTTTTTTACTTTTCATTGACTCCCAACTCCTTCCATAAAGTATTAAAATACTTACTAAATTCCGGCCTTTCTCTACAATTTAGAGGAGTTCTATTGGGAATATCAAATTTAATTTCATGTATTTCTTTTATTGTTCCAGGCCTTTTGGTTAAAACAATTACTCTATCAGACATACTTATAGCTTCGGAAATATCGTGTGTAACCATCAGCACTGTAATGTTTTCTTTTCTTAGAATGTCATAAATATCATTTGTTACCATTATTCTTGTTTGATAATCGAGTGCTGAAAAAGCTTCATCTAAAAGTAATATTTTAGGACGTGTACTAAGAGTTCTAATTAAGCTAACCCTTTGTCTCATTCCCCCTGAAAGTTCGTGAGGAAATTTATCTTTAAAATCATATAGCTCATATTTTTTTAAAAGATTATCAGCATATTCTTTAGACTCTTTCGTTATTTTTCCTTTGATTTCTAATCCAAATAGAACATTACTTAATATAGTTCTCCATTCCAAAAGGCAATCTCTTTGAAGCATATATCCCATTTTTTCAGTGATTCCAGTTATTTTTTCACCATCTATATAAATCTCTCCACTAGTTTTAGGTATCAAGCCTGCAATAGCTGATAGAAGTGTAGATTTACCACATCCGCTTGGCCCAATTATACTTACAAATTCTCCTTCTTCTACTGAAAAGTTTACATTATCTATAGCCAAAATTTCACTTTCCTTACTTTGATATTTCTTACTAAGTTTCTTTACTTCTAAAACATTTTGCATATTTTTCCTCCTTTTATTCCATTTATAACCATCGACATAAAAATAAAGTTCAAAACGATAGTTTGATTGCAACAATTATAATCATCGGGGCAAAATTGAAAATTGCGACGACGATCTAATTTAAGAAATCTCATTATATTTTATGTTAATTTCAAAAAGGAGTTGCAGTTAAAATCAAAAAAATAAATTGTCGTCTAAATCTTTTGCATATTTAGGATGTAATAAGTAAACTTCGGACAACTCAAAAATTTTTATTTTCATGCTGTTGAGCTTTAGCAATTACAGGTAAATCATACAGATTAGGACTTTTCTAAAATATAAAAAAACTCGAATTGTTAAGAATTTTAATCTTACAATTTGAGTTTTCTTATTTTATTATTATTATTTATTTTCGCCAGTTTTAATCTAATATTTGTACTTTTAGTACATCTCCTATTTGTGCAGGATATGTTTCTTGTACTCCTCCAACATAAGTTATAGATGCAGTTTGACCTTCTTTTAAATCTATTACTTCTATCTTATTGTTTTCTTTATCTAATAATTTTGTTGATTCTCTTATGCTACACCAAAACTCTGCTTTATAATTAACGTCATTTGTATCAAGCCCATCTACCAAAATCGAATTTTTTCCATTATATTCTTTTACTTCTTTTATTTTTGCATCAAATGTATATGGAATATCTGATACCTCTTCAATCAAATCATTAACATCATTTATTATTTGTCCTTTAATCCCAATTACTAAATCTTTTCTTCCATCTAAAGTATCATATTTTAAAATTGTATAATCATCATATAAATATTCTACGCTTCCTCCGTCAGAATAGAATCCTTCTTCACAAATACCATATTCTGAATCAATTCTTGCTTGTTCTAATATTTTATCGGCCGTAACAATATTTTCTTGTAAAGCAGTTTCAAAAGTATAAACCATATCAGTATCAAAAGTAAATGAGACATCACCACCATAAGTAAAAATATTAAAATCATAGTCTTCAAATTCACTTATAGTTTTTATTCCTAAATCTTTTCTTTGATAAAAATTCAAGTCAATTTCTTTTTTATAATTTGAACTACCTAAACTATATTTACAAATCTCTTGTTCTTGTAGACCATCTACTAAAGTATGATTTGCTTTCAAATAAAATGTTACAACTCCGTCTTCTACTTTTCTTTTTAATTCATAATCAAATGCATTAAATTCTAATGTTATATTATGGTCATAGTCTCCTGTTTTAAAAGTAAACATACCTTGTTCTTTTTTGAACTCTTCATAACTTTCTTTAGCTGATTCTTCTTCATCTTCTTTACATTTAGCTATATAAGGAATAAACTTCAATACTTCTTCGGTATATCCATCATAAGAATCAAATTTTTGGATTATCAATTTCTTTTCATCTATTGTTTCACTTCCGACTTCTTTTAAAAAATTCTCAATTATTTCCTCATTATTAATTTTTCCATTTTTAATTTTAACAATATTAGAAGTTATTTCTACATTATCTTTTTCTTTATTATCTTCGTATGGAATCTTATAGGCTGGTGTATATTTACGTCCCCAAGTACTAAAGACAACATCATAATTATGTTTCATTCTTTCCATATCGATCAAATACATTGTGAATATAATGATTCCAATGCCAATTATAATTGTAAGAGCTATAATTAACCAATTCTTTTTCATAAGTATCACCTCATATTTCATAAATTAGTCTACAAGTAATTCGTATACCATATCATCATTATCCATTTTTATTTCAACTTCATTTAGTTTTTCAAAAGTATTTAAATCATAAGATACAATACTAGAATATCCTAAAGTATATAAAACATCTTCAATATAGATTACTCTTCTTACATCACTTCTATAATCCATTTTTTGAAGTATTTCACCATATTTTTCAAATTGATTATTTTCTAAATTTATTCTAAAAATTATAAATCCATTTTCACTATTTCTGTAATTGTTACTTCTATAATTTACAGGAAAGCCAATTAAATTTTCTGATTTTTTATAGAATAATGCTTTATGATTATAAATTACTTCTGAGTTTGCATATTCTGTTCCGATATCCACATTAAAGATTTCCTCAGGATTTTCTAAATCTGAAACATCAAACATAGACATTTTCATTGTAGAATTTGTTACTCCACCATATCCATTATCTTTAGTATTATATCCAATTCCAATTATATGGTTTTCATCATATGGATGTAGGTATGAACTATATCCTGGAATTTTTAATTCTCCTTTAACAGTAGGGTTGCTTGGATCTGATAAATCAATTACAAATAAAGGGTCTACTTCTTTAAATGTTACAATATATCCAATTTTACCAATAAATCTTACTGAATATATTTGTTCCTCTTCCGCTAAATTCTCAATTTTTCCTATTTCTTCTAAGTTTTCATTTAATACAAATAGATTATTTGTAGTTTTTCTTGTAGCTAAAGTTGTTCTCATAATTCCATCACCAAGATCTTCTGTCTTTTCTGGTTCTACAGTTATATAAGATGTTGTTGCTACTCTTAAATTGCCATCATATTCATCCATAGAAAATTGATTATTTAGCTCCCCCTCAACTTCACCTTTTGCAAGTAATTTAATTCTTGAATCTTCTAATCCAAATTTATAAATAGTTGTTTTATAATTATCTCCCCAAGTTGTTTGTGTTAAATATAGATTTTTATCATTAGCATAGACTGTATCTCCAGCACCAAAGAAAGTCTCTACACAAACTTCTTCGTTTTCATTTATATTAAAGCCACCAACTATCATAAAGCTTCTGTCTTCTGTTCCCTCAAAATAAACTATATCTGTACAATCAATTCTTTTTATTTCTTCTGTAGCTTCAATAGAATCTTTCATTACAGGTAATATTGTATAATCTTCAACATCTCCATAGAAGTATGCGTATTTTCTACTAATAAAATATAGATTATCGCCTACCATCCTAGAATCTATATAATTTCCCTCTAGAGCAACTTCTCTTATCATTTCTGGAGCATTTTTATTTTCTATATTATAAACAATTGCTTTAGCAGTTTGAAGTGTATTCACTCTAACTGTATTAGACATTGATTTTTCTTCTTCACTTGTTTTAGCAATAGGCTCTCCTAGAATATAACCATTTCCAAGTAAAACAACTTTATCACCTTTTAAAAATATTTCTGAAATTGTAAATCTTTCATCATCAGTTTTTATCTTTATATTTGAAACAACTTCTAAAGTATCTGCTTTTACTATATGAAGCACTCCATTTAAAACATAATAAATATGTTCTCCATCTGTTTTTACAATATCTGCCTCATCAACATTTTCTACTTGAGTATTAGTTGTAGAATAGTCGTTTTTTGAAGCAGAAGATAAAGCTTCTGTCGCTACCAAATCACTTACTGTATCTCTGTTTGTCTTTGATTCTGCAACACTTTGTTCTACTTCTAAATTACTTGTTACCCCTTTGTTAATAGCATCATCAAAATAAATTCTGTTATATCCGCTAGAATCTAGTTTTAAAGCTTCCTTTAATTGTTCTATACTTTCAAATCTTGGAAGCTCTGCATTTGCAATTATTATTTCTTCTGTTTTTTCATCTTTAGATTTATCTGCAAATTCTGTGTCAATTGGATTTGAAACTTTATTCATAGAATTAATTCCAACAAAAAATAATACTAATACTGCAGCACAAGTTGATAAATATTTTAAAGCAGAATATTTTTTTGATTTAGCTGCATATTTTGCATTTTCAAAAGCTTTTTCTTTTAGTTCATCGCTTGCATGAATTTGCTCTATTGCTTTTTTATAATTATCTTGATTATTCATTCTCAAAACCTCCTTCTAATTCTTGTTTTAAAATTTCTCTTGCTCTATAAAGCCATATTTTAATTGTACCTTCTGGCTTACTCATAAGCTTAGAAATTTCATGCACTTTGTATCCTTCATAGTATAGTAGATAGATTACAGTTCTATAATTTTGAGGTAATGTACAAACTACACCATAAACATCATTTTCTTCTTTAGTTTTAAAAACTATATTTTCATCTAACCTAACTACTTTTTTGTTCCATGCAGATTCTTTTATATTTTTTGTTAAATTTATAGTAACTCTAATAAACCATGCTTTTTCATGTTCTTCACTTTCAAATTTAGGATTCTTTTCACTAAATCTCATAAATACTTCTTGAAAAATATCTTCAGCTGTTTCAATAGATTTACATCTTGTTAAAGCAATTCTATAAACTAAGTCTGCATATTCTTCTATTTTTTCTTTTAAATATGTATCTTTTTGCATTTTAACCTCCTATCTACTAATAATACAAATCAAAATGCCATTTGGTTTCAAAAATTTTAAATTTTTTTATAATTTTGCATATTTATTTCTATTTAACATTTAAAATAGTGTAATTCAAATAGATTATATCTTTTATTACATTTTATATTAAAAGCAAAAATCGCCGTACAAATAATTTATGTTACGACGATTTTGTACTTTATTTATTTTCACTTTCTAATTGTAAATATTCTGAATTATTAATTTTCATGGCAAAATATGGTTTTTCTTTATTCTCTTCTTTTACAAAAATTACAAAAGGTTTTGTAAAATAGAAAAGTCTTGCATTTGTACTTGGAGCTGACATTGAATCTGTAATAATTGCAGCTTCACTAAATATTAGCCCACCTTCGCTATTTAAATTAAATTTAATGTTTTGAATAGCTTTTGATATATATTCACTATTCGTATTTTTTATTATTTTATTACACAACTCATCATAACTAATATTTACATCAATATCTATACAAGGAATCTTTAACTCATCATAATAATTTGAGAATTTCTTATTCCCTTCAAAACTGCTAGATAAATTTAAAAGTTCATTATATAAATTTTCGAAATTATCTTCTTTATCAGTTCTATACAAAATAACTTCTTCATTTTCTTTTGTTTTTAATTTAACAGCACACTCATTAGATATAACACCAGTATTATCTACATTTTTAGGATCCCAATATAAAACTTCAACATTATCACATAATTTTGCTTCACTATCTTCATCTATACCAAATATTTTTACTTTTTCAGAATTACCATCTTTTCCTGTAAAAATTCCTGGTTTTAAATCATCAAATTTTTCTAAAAAAGTAAAATTCTTTTTTAGCATTGAATATATTAAAATTCCATTTGAATTATCTAATTCTTGTCCTTCAAGAATTTTCGCACCATCTTTTATATTAAATTTTTCTTTTAAATCTTTATCGATTTCATTTTTTAATTTTCCTGATGCTTTTCCTTGTTTTACATAATAGCTATTTTCAGAAAGCATCTCTTTAGTGAAATTTCTTTGGTTTAATTCGCTTGCAAGTAAACTTTCTGTTTCTTCGAATTCTACTGTTCCACCTGCATAATCCATAAGCTCGTTCCATGCTACTTGAAAAGTTCCACACCAAATTGTATCTAAATTACTATTACTAACTGTTTTTGAATATACTTTTGAAGTCTCATATCTTGGCTTTACAAGTTTAAATTTATAACCATATTCATTTTTAAACACATACATTCCAACTATTAAAACAGCCAAAAGTATTGCAAATAAATATATTATCAAAAACTTTTTCTTCATAAGTAATTCTCCTTATTATAAAAATATAATTACAAATTCTTTATATCATATAGCTCATTTTCATTCAATAATTATTGTCATTTTTCAAAAAAACTTATTTGCCCCGTCTTTGTTCGTGTGCCAAATTTTATATAATAAAATTTGTGTACAACAATCATGCAAAGCATTTTATTTAATAGAAAAGGAGAACTTTCCTATTAAATAAAAAAATAAAAAGCTATAGTATCCTGAAGTATTTTACTTACATAACTCTTCAGTTTTCTATAGCTTTTATTATTTTCTATTTTTATTTGTTGTTTTATTATCACTTTTGTTTATTGTTTTTATTCGTTGCTTTTTTATTATCATTTTTATTTATTATTTAAAATCAACTTCATTTCCTCTTGTCTCTTTACTTTTTTAGTAGTTGTTTTAATTAATTCTTTATCTGTTAAAATCATATTTTGCATATATTTATATCTTGGGAATGATTTGTTAATCTCTTTAATTTGTTCCCATAAAATTTTATGAAGTTCTTCTTCTGTTTTTCCTGGATATTTGTTTTCTGCAGTATCTTTGTTATAAACAACTTTTACAGATAATTTTACATCATTTTTATCTTCTTCAGATGGCATTCCAAATACCATACATTCTTCAACTAATTCTAATCTGTTTACTAATGTTTCAAGTTCTTCTGGAAATACTTTTTTACCATTAGCTAAAACTATCATATTTTTATTTCTTCCTGTTATATGAAGACATCCATCTAAATCAAAATATCCTAAGTCTCCTGTGTAGAACCATCCGTCTCTTAAAACTTCTGCTGTTTCCTCTGGCATTTCATAATATCCAAGCATTACACATGGACCTTTTGCTCTAATTTCTCCAATTCCACATTCATCTTTATCTGCAATTTCAACTTCAAAACTTGGCATTGGATGACCACAAGTTCCGTTCTTTTTAAGTTTTGCATTTTCAGCACAAACAACAGGAGACGTTTCTGAAAGTCCATATCCTTGAAGAGTTGTTATTCCAAAATTATCAAATGCTTGTAATATTTTCGGATCTGCAGGAGCACCACCAACTATTACAAGTCTTAAAGCTCCTCCTAAACCATCTATAACTGCTTTGTAAACTTTTCTTCTAATATCAATTCCTATTTTCAATAAAAAATTAGTAATTGGTGTTGCTATTTTAATTAATTTTGTTTTTCCTTGTTTTTCAATCTCTTTCATTACTGCTTTATGGATTGATTCCATAAGAAGTGGAACACCAACAAACATTGTTACTTTGTATTCAACTAAGTTTTGTTTTACATATCTTAATCCATCAGCAAATACTATTTTTACACCGCAAGCTAATGTATAAGCCATACATGTAGAACCAAATATGTGGTGAAATGGCAATAATGCAATACTTGTATCTGTTGAGTTAATATCTTCCATAGATTGCAAGTCATGGACATTTGAAGCTACATTTCTGTGTGATAACATAACTGCTTTTGATTGTGCTGTTGTTCCTGATGTAAATAATAAAATTGCCATTGCATCATTATCAACTTCATGATTTATATAATTATTATTTCCGTTTTCAAGTTCTTTTTCTCCAATTTTTAATAGTTCTGGAATAGAATCGAACCCATCATTTTCACTCATGCAAATGAATTTTTTTAAATTTGTTTTTTCTTGATTTTTAATTTTTGTAACATTCTCTGATAATTTTTCATCAAATACTATTACATCTGCTTTGCTTCTAATTAATGATCTTTCAAGTTCATCATATTGTAAGTCTTTATCAAGTGGAACTGAAACAATTCCTCCAAGCAAATTTGATATATGAGCTAAAGCCCATTCATATCTATTTTTTCCTATTATTGCAACTCTTTTTCCTTTTAATCCCAATTTATAAAGAGCTGTTCCAAGTTTATTAATATCTTCTAAAAATCTTTTATAAGTAACATTTTCGTATTCTACTTCTTTTCCATTTTGATGTTTAATTACAAATGCAATATTTTCACTATATTTTTTTACTGCATTGTAAATAACTTCTTTCATGTTTTTTACTTCTGGAACATTAAATATTCTTTCTGACTTCATATTTCTCCCTTCATATTATAATTATTTTGCTTCAATAATTATAATAAATTCAAAATAAAGTATATTTATAATATATTTCAAAGTGATTATAATACACAAAATGTTTTTTGTAAATATTAGACTAAGTGGTCAAAACTATTTATTTTAATTTCACAATTCATCTAATCTAGTTTCAAATACCAGGTTTGCGAGGTTTATAAAATTCAATTCATAAAAAATTAATTAAATTTTAATATTTTTAATTTTTATAAAAAAACAAGGAGCCCAAATTCGGGCTCCTACACTGTTACCGTGATTTTTCCGCATATTAACATAGGTGTCTGTATTCAGTCTTTACATAATAATATTTTTCAGGCGGGAATGTTTTGCATTACTTTCAATCAATTCATAGCTATGTTGTATCACATAATTTTTGTTATGTCAAATTGTCATTTCTCGAATAAATTTCTTTAAATTCTATTTCTCTTCTCAAAACCATTTGCATTTAATTTATTGTTCAATCATCTTCATTTCCTCTTGTCTTTTAATTTTGTTTGTTGTTGTTTTTATAAGTGGTTTTTCTGATAATATAATTCCTTTTATACCTTTATAAGCTGGCATTGTTTCATTTAAATCTTTTATTCTATCAAAGATTGCTTTATGAATTTCTTCTTCTGTTTCAGCTTTATAAGCAAGCTTCATTATATCTTTATCATATATAATTTTTGCATGAACTCTTATATCATCTTTATCTTTTTTGTTTGATTTTCCAAAAATGAAAGATTCTTTTACACCTTCAATTCTGTTTATTAAATTTTCCATTTCTTCTGGGAAAATGTTTTTTCCGTTTTTTAGAACAATAACACTTTTCTTTCTTCCCATTATAAAAATAAAACCATCTTCATCAATTTTGGCTAAATCTCCTGTATGGAACCATCCATCTACAATTGCTTCTTTTGTTGCTTCTTCATTATTATAATACCCAAGCATTATTGTTGGACCTTTAACTAAAAGTTCTCCAACACCTTCGCTATTAGGTTCTTCTATTTTAACTTCTAAGCTCGGATAACACTTTCCTATTGAACCAGCCTTTTTAAATTCATCAGATTCTATTGCAACAACAGGAGAAGTTTCTGTTAATCCATAACCTTGTAATAAATTTAAACCAAAATCTCTATATCCTTGAACTACATTTTTATCTATTGCAGCTGCACCACTTATGAATGTTTTTACATGTCCACCAAACATTTCATGAATATCTTTAAATACTTTTTTTCTTTTCTCCATTGTTGCATCTTTATATTTTTTAAGTAATTTTAAAGTATCTTCTTTTTTACCATCTTTTTCTAATTTTTTCCAAACATTTTTATACATATTTTCAAAAATTGCTGGAACACATGCTGCAAAAGTAATTTTATATTCTTTATAATTTTCTTGCATATGTCTTATTCCGTCACAAAAAGATGTTTGAGCACCTCTATATAATGCAAGCAAAAATCCTACTGTACATTCAAAAACATGATGTATTGGTAAGAATGATAAGAATCTATCATCTGAATTTACATTTAACATTGTAGCTATATCCATTAAATTACTACATAAATTTCTATGACACAATGCTACAACCTTTGATTCAGAAGTTGTTCCAGATGTAAAAAGCATTATTCTCATTTCTTCTGGATCTATTTCGCTATCAATAAATGCTCTATTTCCATTTTTTAATAAAACTTCTCCAAACTCAATTAATTCTGACCAAGAATAAATTCCGTTTTTATGAGTTTTAGAATCCATAGAAATTAAACGTTTTAAATTTCCTGTTTCTTCTAAAACTAATTTCTTCAAAGTTTGCTCATATTTTTCTGAATATATAACTGCTTCAACTTCAGATCTTTCAATTAATCTTTTAAGTTCGTTTTCCGGAAGTGATTTGTCAAATGGAACTACTGTACCAACTCCACAAACTACAGCTAAATATGAAATTTCCCATTCATATCTATTTTCACCAATTACTCCAATACGTTTTCCTTGAAGTCCTAATGTTGTAAGAGCTGTTCCTAAAGCATCAATCATATCCCTTACTTCTTTATGTGTAATTATTTTATATTTTTTATTTTCATCTTTGATTTTATATGCTGGTTTATTTTTAAAAATCTCTTTTGTCTTGTTTAGCATATCTTTTAAGTCATGTATTTGCAATACATCTTCTTTTTTACTCATCAATACCTCCTTAGTAAAATCTATATTTTATTTATATCATATAATTTAAAAAAAAACAATTAAACTGACTGGTCAAAATTTTATAGTAATTAGTAAAAAATTGTCAAACTTTAGATTTTACATTAATTTTAAATATTATACTATTAAATCACAAATCAAAAAAGAACTTTAGATAATTATTATCTAAAGTTCTTTTTGATAAATATTCACTTCCGCATAAGTTCCCGAAAACATCTCTTCTAGCTACTTTGGCCAGGGCATTTTGCTAAAGCATCTGTTACTGCAAACATAGTAATTGCTATATCGTCCTTAAATGAATTTATACTAAAACTATGATTTGACTCATACCAATTTGGAGCTTTTATATTAATTTTTTCGAAGCGAGAAATCCATTTACTTAAAACATCTAAAGAATATGCATAAGGTAACATATCGAAAAAATAGTTTGGATTTTGATATAGCATTTTCTCAAGTTCTTCTTTTTCTGCCGTTTCCAAAAATCTCTTAAACCCTCTAATTCTTCCTAAAATTTCATTTCCATGAGTAGTTCTCTTGTCCATATATTTTTTTATAATTGCAAGTATTACAATACAAATTAATCCTATTGCATATGTTAAAATATATCTCTTATTTTGTAATAATATTGGAAGAATCAAAACGCTCCATGATCCACCACCAAAAAGACTAGCCCATACTAAAATAGAAAAATTTTTAGCCAACGGATCAGTAATAGGTATTCCTGACCTTCTGTCACGAACAATTCCTTTTGGGGTATTAAATACCCAATTATCTACTATGATAAAAGCAATCAATGGAAATGCTATTGCGAACATTAATGGTCCATTATCCATATTCGAATTTAATATTGGTTTAATTGTTATTAAAATAAATATCGTAATCATCATCATAACTAGCAATATTTTTATTTTGCTTGCAGTTTTATCAAATATTTTAAATTTGCTAAGTTTTGAATTCAATTCATATTGTATTTCTTCTAAAGTTCTATAAAATTTGTCATATAGTTCATATTCTGCAACAAATGTCCTACCGCTTTTAAATAATCCATTAAAAAAGTTTTTTTCATTTTCATTGTTTCCATCATATTCTTTTAATTTAAAAATTCTAAAACTATCTTTTTGTTTTGTAAAATCAGGTTCTCCAAATTGTTCGATTTTTAAGTATCCTTTACTTGCTAATTCAATTAATAATGAAACTACTCCTTTAAGAGAAGATGAACCTTCATATAATAGTCCTACCTCAGCGGAATCTAAACCATCTGGCGGATAAACCTCTACAGTTTCAACAACCTCATCGTCTTTTCCATAAGTTCTCCATAATATGTATGCTACTATGACACATGCTATAGAAAAAATGACAATCCTATTTGCGTAATTGTTATCCTCTTTAGTATTCAAATTAATAAAATATCCTTCTGGCAAATTCAATTTAATTGCTAGTTTTTCTCCATATTCTAATGTTCTGTCTATTTTACCAGTTATAATATTCCCATACACTTTATAATCAATATCTGGTGATGAACTCATAGAATCAGTTTCACCTATTAAAAAACGAACATCTGAAGAATCAATTTCTTTTGGCATAGTTATTTTAAAGGAAATATCATCTATACGAGTTCCCCATTCATTGCCAATCAAATTTAAATAAAACCCCTCAAAATTCTTGAATATATTGTAGTTATATTTTATTTTATATGTTTTTTTTCCTTTTAAGCTTTCGTTTTCGTCTCCAATTTTTATAACTTTATATCTATCCTCTGAATAAGTTGTAAAATTATCTGTAACTTCAATATCCGTTATTTTTGCAAAATAATTATATTCTATACCAGCAAATGGTGTTTTTATTGAGTCATCTACAGTTATTTTTCTAATAAACTCTGGTGTATTAGTATGAAAATTCACTGTAATAGTTTCAATAATATCAATGTCATTATTATTATTAATTACCATATCTATTTTATAGTTTGTTATAGAATAATCTAAATTACCACTATCTAATTGAGTATACTCTGTAATATCTAAATCATTATCATTTAAATCGCTCTCTGAATATTGGGGAATAGAAGTAATTTGAGATGCATTAGAACAGTTCGGCAACATTACTAATAATATTGAAAATATTATTAATAGTATGCTTTTGAATTTATTTTTTATCATCTTATAGTCCACCTTTACATTATTATATATTTATCCATGTTTGCACAATTTTTTTGTCTATTCTTAAATTTCCTTTTCCTACAGCTAAATTTATTCCCGGTTTATTGTCCCCATGACAATCACTTCCACCACTCATTAACAAATTATTATCTTTGCAATAATTTACTATGTAATCAATTTGTTCATTCGAAAAACTACTGTGATAGCATTCGAATCCATCTATGTCATAATTTTCGTGTAAATCTTTTATAAAGCTTTTTTTATCCTCAGCCCATTTATAAATAAAAGCATGTGCCACTATTGCAATTCCATCAGATTTTTTTACAGCATTTATTGCTTCAGATAAACTTGGATAATCATTTGATTTATCAATATAGAAAGGTCCATTCATATCTGCACAATATTTTTTAGTGAAAGTTGTAAAATCATTCCAAAAATCCTCTGGTATCATTTCCTTATTCTCTTCATGACTTTTTAATTCTTTATATACAGTTACACTTGCCCAATCATTTTCTGGATTCCAAATAATACTTTCCTTCGGAGCCATTTCTAACCCCATTTTTATACAAGCATCATATAAAATATTAAAATATTTTTTTTGAGTATCTTTTCTTTGTCTATTTTTATAAAATTCTCCAAGCCATTTTTCCATTTTTTCTTTATTATAATTATATCCTAATATTTCAATTAATCTGCCTTTATATAAACATTTTAGTTCAATTCCTTGAACTAACTTTCCAGAAAAATAATCTTCAACTTTTAAATTTTCAAATTCATTATAAGCTTTACAATTATCATGGTCTGTTATAGAGATACACTCTAAACTAAGTTCTTCAGCTTTTTCTAATAATTCTTTTACAGAATATGTTCCATCAGAATATTTTGTATGTATATGCATATCTATCATGTTATTATCTCCTTTTAGATTATGTAATAAAGTTATACATCTATTTCAAGTACAATATTTATCAACCATTTTGCTGACATAATCTAAATTTTTATTTTCAATTATAATTATTTTTAAGTTTATCGTTCATCGTCATCATCATCTTTATTAAACAACCTATTTAAACCTGCTTTTATATTAGGAAATGTTTTTACAATAAGAGATGAATCTCTTAGATTTTTAGCTCTCTGACTCAATCTTCCAATCGTTTTATTTTTTTTAGACTTCCTTGTAGCAATAGCATTATCTAATTTTTTTTCAAATTCCACTTGTCTTTCTAAATTACACTCTTGTTCTAGCTCTGATAATTGCTTATATATATCTAATACATCAAACAATTTGTCATATGTTTCGTAAGCAAAACCTTCTAATGTTTTACTAGAATCCAAAGAAAGTCTTGAAATATTTAAACCTACATTAATTAATCGACCTGTTGGTTCTAATCTCACCCTATCTAGTTTATCTGCATCTGTAAAAAGCCATAATATTTTAGCATACTTTTCTTGTATTTCATCTGGCAAATCGGCAACAATCCTCGTATTTTCTTTAGAACTTATTGAGTGTTGCGATATAACAAATTTTATTAGTTCTTGTTCTTCACGAGTAAAATCTTGTAGTCTATGACTAGAATCCTCAAGTTTTCTTGCACTTCTATACCCATGTATTTCATCTTCCCAGTCATGAAATCTACCAATATCATGATTCTTGGCAATTTGGAATATTATATCACGTTCTCTTCCTGTTACATCTTCCATTTCCATAAGAATCGTTGCCAAAAAATTTACTCTTCTTGTATGTTCAAAACCGTGAGTAAAACTAGGAAATTGCTGATCATCCATACAAATTTCTTCATCTTGTTTTAATAATTCTGAAAGTTTCCCTGTCTGTTCAAGCTTACTTATAGCTTCTTTTAATGTTATACTAGATTTTGCCCCATCTCTTTTTGAAAAACTTCTCAAAAAAACTTCATTTAATTGATTTTTTAAATCATCTATCTTTTTTACATTTTCTGTTTTAATCTTTAAAAATTTTCTGTAAATTTCTTCTAGTTCTTCTAATGTTTTTTCAGGTGTAATAGTTCCCATTAATTGTTCTATATTCGGTTCACCCTTATAAAAACAATTTTCATACATAAGATCTCCTATTTTTAGTCCTTTTTTTCTAGCAAATAATTGTTTCATTTCAAATTCATCCATCATTTCCACAATACCTATTATAGCTTCGTTTGGAATTTCGTTTGAAGCAATGACTAAATTTTCAAAATTATTTGTTTCATCTGCATCTCCAGCTTTATCTGTAAAAAAGCCATCTAATCTTATTCTAGGCATATTCCATTTTATAAGTTCATTTAATACATAAGTATTCCCTTCATGAAATTCTTTGTATCCTATATTTACATTCTTCAGCTTTTCCATACTAAGAAGAACAAATGCCGGCCTATTACTACAATAATATTCAGTTAAAGCTTTAGCAGCCTCTATTGCTTTTATATATTGTATCGACTTCTTATCTGAAATTTTTTTATCAATTTTGTTTTTCAAAACTCTCATTATATAAGTTTTTTTCGTTTCTCCAACCACTATAGGTTCTGCCATTCCCTCTTGTGAAGATTGTTTAGCTGGTCCCAAATAAAATCTTTCAGGAGATTTCTTTAAAGTATAATGTATTGTTTTTGTTCCAGGCGAAGATACAAAAACTGCATGAGCTCCTTCAGGAAGTTTAGCATTATATCCACTACTTATCGCATAGGTACTTTTTCCTAATACTCCTTCCAAAAATTCTAATTTTTTTCTCATTTCCTCAACTTGCCTTTTTTCTTTACCTGGCATCAAATTCATATAATTAAAGCCATATTTCTCTAATCTATGTCTTTTACTTCCGTTAAAAGCATGTGTTAATACTCCATTTTCAATTATATGTTTATAACTTGCAGTATCTCTAAATTCACTATATATTTCTTTGCTTCGTAGTTCAATTTCTTGATATGAATAATTTGTTCTTGAATCTTTTGTTGCGATATAATAACATAATACTTTTGAAAGTCTTTTTTCTATAACTTCTGATGTATAAGTTTTTAATCCATTCATTAAACTTAAAATAAACTTTTTATTTCCAAAAACTTTATTTAGAGTTTCTGCAAGATTTTCGGTTCGATTCATTATAACTCCTATAATTTGCTTATAATCTCTTCTAATTCACTTTTTGAATGAAATCCTACAACTTCTTTCACTTTATTTCCATTTTTGAAAAATATTAAAGTAGGAATACTCATAACTCCATATTCTATAGCTAAATCTTGGTTGTCATCAACGTTAACTTTACCAACTTTAACAATTCCTTGTTTGGCTATATCTTCTACAACTGGTGCAATCATTTGACAAGGTCCACACCATGTTGCCCAAAAATCTACTAATACTGTTTTATCAGATTTTAAAACTTCTTTTTCGAAATTTTCTTTATTTAAATTTACTTCCATAAAAATACCTCCTTTACTATTGCTTTATTTATTGTCTGTATTTTATCTTTTTTAATTCAAATTATTTTGACTTGTAATAAAGCATACAATGACAATATCCTTCAAATTCTGGATCTGCAATTTGCTCTCTAAACTCTTTACACATACACATTGTATCTTCATTCATTTCCAATCTACAAGGACAATGTCCGTCTTTCTTTTTTAATCCTTCTCTTATTGCGTTTACTACTTTTTCATTATCATTAAATCTTATTTCCATATTGGTTTCTCCATTTATTTAGCGTTTATATATTCCTTTAGTTTTTCTAAACATTTTTTTCCATCTTCTAATCCTAAGTCATACATTTCTTGAAGCTTCTCTGGATCTTTTTCAATTCTTTTTACATTAACAAGTCTTGATGGCCTAATTACAAATATTTCTTTTTTATTTTCCATATCTATAATTTTTTCTACTGTTTCATTATACATTTTGTATCTATTGTTTAATGTTTTTGCAAATTTAGGATATTTTCTATAAAAGGTTTTTGCAAAAATTTCTTTTGGCTTTTTCTTTCTATAATCTAAAGGTCTTGTAAGAACAACTATTATTTTATCATATCCAAGTTCTTTACATTTTTCTACTGGAATACTATCTGAAATTCCACCATCTAAATATTTTCCGGACTCTAATTCTACAATTTTTGAAACATATGGCATAGCAGAAGTTGCTCTTAATACTTCTATTTGAGCGAATAAATCTTCAAGTTTTATATATTCTGCTTCTCCTGTTTCAATATTAGTTACAGTAGCCCAAAAATCTATTTTTGATTTAATAAATGTATCATTATCAAACACATCTAGTTTTTGAGGAACTTCGTAAAAAGAAAATTCTTTATTAATTACATTTCCAGTTGTTAAAAGCGACCAAAGTCCCATATATCTTTTATCATTAATAAATCTTTTGTTATATCTTATTACTCTTCCTTTTTGCTTTGACAAATAATTTACTCCAAATAAAACTCCTGCTGAAACACCTATTATTCCATCAACTTCTATATTGTTATCTAAGAAAGTGTCTAATACTCCAGCTGTGTACATGCCACGCATTGCTCCACCTTCTAATACTAATCCTATTTTCATTTTTAGCCTCTCTCATTTTGAATGAATATTTATAGAAAATAATCATTTTAATAAATATTATTGAATTTATTATTCTACAATTTTTTTCCATAAACCATGTTTGTTACAATATGCGTATAAAACAGATCCTTTAATATAAGGAAATCTTGTTTCTGTAGATTGTTCTGGGAATAATCTTACTCTTGTTGTTCTATTATCTGTAACTTGAGCAATCCACATAATATAATGTTCTTTTTCCATTGGATGTTCTACTTCTCCAACTCTTACAACTATTTCATCTTCAACTAATTCATATGCTGGAACATGTTTTTCAACAGATGCATCTTGAGTATTTGCTACCATTAGTTCCATTGGTTTTCCGCAACATGTAACATGAGCCATATCTCCATCTATTAATCCTATAACATTGCCACAAATTGGGCATCTATAAAATCTTACATTTTCTTCTTTCATAATAAATACCTCCTAAAATTTAATTAGTTATTAAATAACTTTTTTGTAAAATGATATTATCATAAAAATATTTTCTTAGCAATTATCTAATAAAATATTCATATAAAAATTACAATCCATGTTATTTATTTTAAAATAAAAAAACAAAAGACTAATACTGTAATTCGCATTAGTCTTTAAAAAATTTATTTACATTCAAGTTCGGCAACTAATTCTTCAGCTTTATATAAATTATATTTTCCTTCTTGTAATTTCGAAGAACTTATAATAATTGTTTTAAAACTATCATCTGCTATAAAAGATACAACTTCTTCTCCTTTACTATCTTTTAATACAAGCTGACTTCCACTATCTATTTTTGAAGATAAATTTTGAGCAATTACTTTTTGTTTAGAATTGCTTAATGGTTTTTCAAGCATATCTGATCCAAGAGCAATTAGCTCTCCTCCATTTATTGTTGTTCCTTCATCAGCATCAACACCAGCGTCTCCACCTTTTGAAGAACCTATTGTATAAACTTTTCCACCATTTATAACGATGTTTTTATTTGAATCAATTCCATCTCCACTAGCTTTAATATAGACTGTGCCATCATTTATCTTTATAGTACCTCCATCTCCACCAGCGTTTAATCCATCATCATTTGATACTATTTTAATATTTCCACCATCTATTGTTAAATCATTTGTTTCAGTAGCAATTCCTTCGCCTTCTTCTTGATTTCCATATACTTCTAAAATCCCTGTTCCTTTAAAAGTAAGCGGTCCTGCTGAATAAACACAAGCATCATATTCACTTGAGCCACCATCAGAAAAAACATTTGTCGTTCCTTCTAATAAATTTATTGTTAATGGATTTGTTGAAATATTTGCTAGAGCTGCTGTTAATTTATTTTCTACTTTAGCATTGTCTAAATTTAAAGTAACTTCTCCATCAGCATCTATTAAAACTGTATTTCCAAATTCTCCTGTTAAAGTATAATTCCCTGCTTCAGTTATTGTTATATTTGTAGTATGCTCACTTAAATTAATTATTTCTGTATTTACATTTTCACCTGCTTCTACATCTTCTGCTTTAGTAGTTCTTTCTATTTCTTCTTCAAATGGCATTTTTCCATCTCTAGGCATTTCAGGAAGTTTTCCATCTTCCATCATTTTTTGCATCATTTTATCTCTGTTTTCAAAATCTTTTCTTACAGAAATTCTTCCACAAAAAAACATAACTATACAAAGCACTATAATTGATAAAATCATAATAATATTTTTTATAATTCTTTTTGTCATCGATTCTTCCTCCTTAGAATTTATAAATTAAATATAAAATATAATTATTAAATTAATCTTAAAATTAATTATATTTTATATTTAATTGAACTTATTTTAAAGTATTTTTTATTTATATTTTACTATTTATATAATTCTCTATAAAAAAGCGAAAACCAGAAGGCAGCCCTTCTGGTCGTTTGCTGGGTATGGAACAATAATTATTTTATTCCTTTTTCATCTAGTTTTTGGTATACATTTTGTTTGAATAATGTATATAAAACTGAAGCTGTTGGAAGTCCTAAAAGCATACCTATTATTCCAAACAAGTCTCCCCCTACAGCAACTGAAACTAATACCCAAATTCCTGGTAATCCAACTGAATTTCCAACTACCTTTGGATAAATTAAGTTTCCTTCAATTTGTTGTAATATTAATATGTAAATAATAAATGTAATAACTTTAACAGGTTCTACTGAAAGTATTAGTACAGCACCTATTATAATTCCTATAAAAGCACCAACAATCGGAATTAAAGCTGTAACACCTATTAAAACACCTATTGGAACAGCATAAGGAACTTTTAAAATTAACATTCCGATTATACTTAAACTACCAAGAATTGTAGCTTCTAAGCATTGTCCAGATATAAATCTTCTAAATATATTTCTTGCTATTCTTCCAATATCTATAATCTTTTCAGCCTCTTCTTTTTCATTATATGCATATAAAATCTTTTTGGCTTGTCCTTTTAATTTATCTTTACTAGTTAATATGTATGCTGCAAACACAATTGAAACAACTGCATTTACTACAGAACCAATTATATTTCCAACAAAAGAAACTGATGTAGATAAAAAGCTTGTTGCTAAGTTTTTAACTTGTTCTTGTAATTCTTTATTGTTTATATCTATTCCTTTTATAATTTCATTTATTTGAGGAACATCTTGTGTTATATTAGTTGCGATATTTTTAAGTTCTGCACCATAATATGGTAATTTTTCAATTAGTAATGTAATAATGTTAATTATTTCTGGCAATATTAAATTAACAATTAACGTTAAAATAAGTGCAATTACAAGTATTGCTAGAATTAAAGAAACAGTTCTTATAAAACCTTTTCCTAATTTTTTTCCTTTTTTAGTTTTAAATTTCGATAATTTTTCTTCAAAGAATCCCATTGGTAGATTTAGGATAAATGCAATAGCAGCTCCTATAACAAAAGGACTTATTATACTTATTATTTTTCCAATAATATCTCCAACAACTTTTACATTTTCTACAATTAAATATCCAAATAAAGCTATAAATATAATTTTTGCCCATTTTTTTATTTCTTGTTTTTCTGTATTCATAAAATTCTCCTTATTACTTTTTAATTTTTATATCATTGTTTTGTTAATTTTTTGTGAATTATTAACGTATTATAAATTATATCATATATTTAAAATGTTGTAATCATCTTTTTTGTAAATATACAAGAAAACCTTGCACAGCAGATTACTGCATTATGCAAGGTTTCTTATTCTTCATCTTGAGGATGACCAATCACTTAAGATTTTCGAGTTTTTTCATTGTAGCACAGCATGCCTTTCTGTTGATGTCACAGAATACGCCTTTTCTTCCCAGCCGTTTAGCAACAACAGCGGTTGTTCCTCCACCCATAAAAAAGTCTGCAACCGTATCCCCTTCATTACTGCAGGTAGAGATGATTCTTTCCAACACCGCATCCGGTTTCGGAGTATCGTATACCTCAGCGACATCAGTCCTGGTGTAATCATCCAGCATGCAATCTTCATACCAGAGATTTCCAACAGGAACAACAGTGCTGAATCGATATGGCAACCCGTTAATGATTTGCACCTGATTCTTCTTAACCATATCATCAAACTGCTTCTGGCTGATAAGCCAATGTTTGTTTCTCTTCTCCAGATTGATTTCTTCGCCATTGAAAATTCTGATTTCAGAACGGCCTTCGAGATAGCCGTTTTCAAAAAGTGGAACTACTCTTGGAGAAGTTCCGTGCTGTTCTTTGAAAACAAAGTTTCCAGAATCCTTCACGTAGTAAAGGATGATGTCCACTTGAGAATCAAAGTTTGCATAGAATCCTCTTTCCGCACTATGCTTTCTGTAGATTCTGTTTCTGAAGTTTCTCTCTCCAAAAATTTCATCCATCAGAATTCGCATATAGGAATCCAGGCGCCAATTGCAATGAATGAAAATCGAACCATTGTCTGCTAAGACTCTCTTCATTTCCTCAAAGCGAGGTCTGTACCATTCCATAGCTTCTTTCGGCGAACCAAGGTTGTCACTGTAATCATCAAACACTTTTCCTGTGTTATAAAGGATGTCACAGTAGATAAGGTTTATGCTACGATCAGGAAGCCTCCGTAAAAGCTCAATGTTGTCCTCTTGGTAGATTTTTATTCCACCATCTTGATAATATAGGCTCATATTATAACCCCTTTCCATATGTGATTGTTTTTATGTTAACTTTTGGTCATTTTTAGTATACTATATTTTTTCTTGTTTTTCAAGTATTTAGCACTCTTCACTTATTTATTCAAAACATAAAAAATAGGGTATAAAAATTTATACCCTATTTTTTCTTTTCATTTTTAATTATTTTAAAACATTTTGATTTAATATCAAACTACTATATAAAAATAACACATCTTGATTTTCAAATTCGATAAATCTATCTAATATTTCACTTGAAATATATCTTAAATCAATTAAAGTTATTGTTTTATAATTCTCAACTAAAAGTGGTGCAAAACTACTTCCAAAAGAATCTCTAAAAAGTAATAATTCTTTATCAGTTTTTGCATTTATATTTGTCATTTTGATTAAAGGAGTTGCTCCTGATAAATAAATATCATACTTATCATTTGTCTCTTTTCTGTCGTAAACTTCTCCTTCTTTTTGAGTTTCAAAGTTATATGTAATAGAATTTTTTATTGTATCATTTGTTAAAATATACATATCATCTGGCTCTACTTTGCTTGCTATTTGTCCATAGTATGTACCATAAAATTTTCCTACATTTTCTTTTGCATAATCAATATCAGATACAATATCTTGTCCCATACTTGTGCTAATCTTATCAGCCACTTTTAAAATATTTTCTTGTCTCCAATGTATATCTGTTTTGTAATAATCTTCTAATTTTAATTCATTCAATATACTTATGTATTCAAACTTGTTTGAATTATATAAATTGTCTTTCATTATATCTTCTATTTTATTGTAATCCATTAATAAATGTTCATCATTTAAATAATAGTTTTTCTCTGGAATTATTGAAAAATAAACTTTTTTACCAGTCAAATATTTATCATAAACATTCTTTATTTTTTCTGCATTTTTTCTAACATTTGTTTCACTTAAAGGATACTCCATCTTATAAAGAGCACCATCTTTTTCAAACATTTTATTATTATCCTTTTGTCTGAATATGTTTATACTCCAAAATGATTTTACATTTTTTAATAAATCTCTCCCTACAAATTGATCTTGTGTATAATCTTCAAACTCCTCTGTCCATTTCCCATTTATTAAATCTTCAGAATTAATTTCAGGAAACTTCGCAAGTTTTCTTCTTTCTGATATAGAAATATCAGTATCTTTTACAATTAAATTCGTAAAAAATATTCCAAATAAACAAATTATAAAACTAATTGTAATAATCTTATTTTTCATCAAGTTTCCTCCATTCTAAAATCTAAAATACAAAAATGGATTGAATGAATCATCTATAATATAGCTTGTTGAAAGTATTAATATAAGTATTAAAAATACAGGTTCTACAACACTCACAAATTTTTTCAATCTATCTTTAGAGAAAAGATTTTTCATTAAAGGTGTGCTCCCTATAATTCCGATTAACATCACAATAAAATAACTTTTAAAGTAATATAAACTTTCTTGAGAAATAAGCGGTATATCTTTATATCCAATCAAACCACCTAAATGTTCAAAGATTTGTTTTGAACTTTCACCACTAAATATTATAAAGCTTATCATTACTGTTAGTAACACATAAATTCTTGACAGAAAACTTGGCATTTTTTCTAAATATTTTCCTAAAAACACTTTTTCTAAAACTAAGATTATGCCAAAATATAATCCCCAAATAATAAAATTCCAATCAGCTCCATGCCATATTCCAGTTAACATCCAAACAACTAAGATGTTTCTTAACCATTTAACTTTACTTACTCTGTTTCCTCCAAGTGGAATATATACGTAATCTCTAAAAAAACTACTTAAAGAAATATGCCATCTTCTCCAAAAATCTGTTACACTTTTAGCAATATATGGATAATTGAAGTTTTCTAAAAAGTCAAATCCAAACATTTTTCCAAGTCCAATTGCCATGTCTGAATATCCTGAAAAATCAAAGTAAATTTGAAGCGTTACTGCTATTCCGTATATCCAATAAAATAATACACTTTTATCATTAGAAGCTAAAAATACTTGCACTAGCTCTCCTAATAAATTAGCAATCAAAACTTTTTTTCCAAGCCCTATAACAAATCTTCTAACTCCAAAAGCAAATTTATCAAAAGAATGCTCTCTCTTTTCTAATTGTTCTTCAATTGTTTCATATCTTACTATAGGTCCTGCAATTAATTGTGGGAATAATGTTATATATAGACCTAATCTAAAAATATTTTTTTGTACTTTTACTTTTCCCTTATAAAGATCTATTATATATGTAAGCATTTGAAATGTATAAAAAGAAATTCCTATTGGAAGTACAACATTAATAAGATCAACTTTATTAGAAAGCCATAAATTTATATTCTCAATTATGAAATTAGTATATTTAAAATATATTAATAAACCAATACTTGTAAATATTGATAATCCTAAAAATATCTTCGAATGTTTTCTAAATTTATCAATTAATAAACCATAAATATATGAAAATGTAATTGATAAAATCATTATTAAAACATAAGTTGGTTCTCCATATGCATAGAAAATTAAAGATGCAATTAATAACACAAAATTTCTACATCTTTTTGGTAATATGTAATATAAAGCCAAAGTTATTGGCAAAAAGTAAAATAAAAAAGCAATACTTGAAAATACCATAAATCCTCCCAAGTCATAAAATATATAAATTAATTACTATGCTGTTTTTTAATAACAATAATACATCTAATTGTTATTATCAATTTCCTTATTAAACAAAAATCGATTGAATTATGAAAGGTAAAATACCAACAATAATTCAATCGATTTGATATTTATTTTAATACATATCTTCTGGTAGTTCTTCTACAGCTTCTGCTTTATTGTATTCTTGTCCAACTTTACCAACTTTAGATTTGAATGCTTCATATACTGGTTTCGCCATTTCTTCAGAAGACATTACTAAAAATACTAAGTCTTCTGTACTTGTAGCATAAAGTACTTCAGCTGATACACAAATCCATTTTCTCATGTCGATATTTTCGCTCATTTCTTTTGCAATAGCATCTGCATCTGATCCATCTTTTACTTTTGCAATTACAAGAGAATAAGCTTGAGAAGACATCATTGGTTCTGATACAACAAGATATTCTAAATCATCTCCATTTTTTAAACCTGTCATATAAGAAACTGATTCTGAATCAGTAACATCAACAGCTTGTGACATTAGGCTTGGAAATAATTCTTCATTTCCAGCATAAATCGTATCAACAAAAGCTGTTAAATCTTCTGCAGAATTAATATTTAATTCTACTTCATTATTAGAGTTAGATTCAAAATTAGAAATTATATTTTGTGTTTCTTTGTTGTTTCCTTGTGCTGCTTGCATTTGAGCTTCAAGTTCTTCTGGAGTAATATTATCCACTGCTGGCTCTTGATTTTTATTTAATGCAAAAAATCCTAAAACCACTATAGCCACAACTATAATACATATAATTAATTTTTTCATAATTGTAATTCCTTTCTTTTGTTTTTTCTATAAACATTATAATATATAAATAAATAAAGTCAATTAAATACTTATTAAATTCATTAATTTATTTTTCATTTTTATAAATAATAATTATTATTTATTTCTATCTCTTATATAAACAGTTAATCCTCTTAAAAATTCTGCTTTTTCATTAAATTGTTTTAAATCTTCTAATGCCTCTTCTATAATTTTATTTAATTCTTGTTTTGCTCCATCTAAACCATAATAAGAAACATATGTACATTTTTCAAGTTCTTTATCATTTCCAACAGGTTTCCCCATTATTTCTTGGTCTCCTTCTTCTGAAAGGATATCATCTTTTATTTGGAATGCTAAGCCAATTTTATCAGCAAATTTAGAAAGAACTTCTATATCTTTTTCTGATGCTCCTGCTAAAATTGCTCCCATTCTAATACTTAATTTAAGAAGTGCTCCAGTTTTATTCTCGTGAATATATTGTAGCAATTCTTTCGATATTTGTTTCCCCTCTAACTCAGTATCTAAATATTCTCCTGCAATCATTCTATCTGTTGCAATAGAAAATTCATTAAATGCTCTTACTTCTTTTTCTAATAAATCATAATTTTTATTCTTAGCTTGTTTATTCATTTCATTACTAATAGTAATATATGCTTGATTAAAAAGAGCATCTCCAGCTAAAAGTGCTGTTGCATGATTAAATGCTTTATGATTTGTAGGTTTTCCATGTCGTAAATCATCATTATCTATTTCTGGCAAATCATCATGTATTAATGAAAAATTATGAACCATTTCTAATGCCATTGAAAAAGAAAAAGACGTTTCGTAATCTTGTTTAAATAATCTATAAGTATCTATTACTAATATTGCTCTTAATCTTTTTCCTCCAGCCATCAAACTATATTCTACAGAATTATTTAATAGCTTTTCAAAGCATTCCTCTTTTCTCACATATTTTTCTAGTTCTTTATTTACTATACTTTGATAATTTTTTAGTTCTTCTTTAAATTCCATACAATACTCCTTGTTAAAAATCCATTTTAGTTTTATCTTTTCTTAATGTATATCATAAAATTATAAAAAAAAGAATAGTTTTATACTATTCTTTTTTATTATTTGATATTTAGTCTTTAATTTTTTAATTTATTTTATATAATTCAATATTTAGCCCAATTATTATGTATGAAAGTGAAAATATTCTTATAGCTATAAAAGCTATTCTTTTTTATCTAGTCATACTCAATATGTGGATTTTCTTCCTGAGGAGTTTCCCATTCTATATTATATTTATTTTTTAAAATACTCTTTTTAACACTCCAGTACCCGTGACAAAAACCAAGATAGATACCTGAAGGATTTTTATAATTATCTGCCAATTTCTTTATTACATCTTCTTCTGTTAATCCATCTGTATTGCCAATAAGTTCAATTAATCTGTCATCATTAAGATTCTCATTATAGAATTTTTTGAAATCACTTTTTGCAATGATAGTCATAATTTCATCTTCCAATCCCGAAATTTCTTCTATCTTTTTTAATACTTCTTCAGAATTTGCCATAATATACTCCTTTAATTTAATCTTATACCATATATTATACATTATTATTTTCAAAAAGACAATAAAAAAGTTCTTACACTCCCATTTTATCTATTCATACTTTTAATTAACATTTACAATTTCTAATCCACAATTATAACTTGTATCTTCAAAAATAATTTGATTATCTTTTTTTAATGTAATATCTATTTTAGAATTAATATTTTCAAAAATATTCTTGTCCATCTTTCCTTTAACAGGAGCTTTTAACTTTAGACCATTATTATATTTTGATTTTATATTTATACTATACTCTCCTCTTTTTAAAGTTATATTTAAATATTTATCATTAATATTGTATTTTATTATTTTAGAATTATTATAAGTTGTAAATTTATACTCTCTATTCTCAATTATTAAATCACAAATAACACCTCTAAAATTAACCACTTTGAATGGAATATCAGCTATGGAAATCATGAAACTAGCATCTGAATTTTTGAAATCATTTCCCTGACACCAAATATAATTTTTAGGAAAAGAACATCCCCAATCTTTTTCAATATAACCAACGTCATCATTAAAGTTAATTTCATTACCATTAATATTTATCTTTCCACAAGCTTTATTTTTCATGCAAAGTATTGCATGATTACATTCCATAAATGGTATATACGAAAATGGTCCCATTATATTAGGATTTAAAAAATCTGTTTTTATATTTTTATTATTCGAATATTTTATATCGCCATATATTCTTAAATTTTGCTTTTTATCATCAATATCTATATGCAAATTCGTTTTTGAAAATAAATTTTTCCCTATTTTGATACAAAAAGGCTTATCAGAAAATTCAAATTCATCAATATTATAATTTACATAGTATGATTCCTTATTTGTTATTACTTGTATAAAAGATTTTCTCTCATTTTCATTTATATTTATTCCAGGTATAACCGAAATTCCATTTTCTTTATTAGTATTCTTAAAGTACCAACCTTCAAAATACGTTTTATTTGTTTCTAAATATTTTTCTCCTTGAAAAATTTCAGGATTTTTAATTAAATATAATTTATTCATAATGGTAGTATTTTCAAAATAATTTATTTTATCCTCTATAAAGATTTATTCCATAATAAAAACTTTATCTATTTTAATTATAAAAAATCATATTTCAATTTATCAAAAATAAACATTTATTAGGAGGTAGAATCTATGTCAAATTTAAAAATTTATGCAAAGTCAATTCTTACTACAGTCATTTTAGGAGGTCTTGTTGGTTTTATTATCTCTGGATCAATTGATTATAATTCACTTCAAAAGCCACCATTTTCTCCACCTAGTAGTCTTTTCCCAATAGTTTGGACTATACTTTATATTTTAATGGGAGTATCTTATGGAATTTTAAAAAGTAATGGATTAGTTGATTCAAAAATTAATTTAATATACTATTCTCAATTAGTTGTAAATTTACTTTGGCCAATAGTTTTTTTTGTTTTACAATGGAGGCTTTTTGCATTCCTTTGGATTATTTTGCTTATCGTATTAGTTGCAAATATGATTACCCAATTTTACAATAAAAATGATTTAGCTGGACTTCTTCAAATACCATATTTTCTATGGTTATTATTCGCTGCATATTTAAATTTAGGAGTATATTTACTTAATAAATAATATACATATTAAAATATTCTTTATATTATAAATCCAAAAAGCGATTAGATTATAATATTCTAATCGCTTTAGTATATTTTATATTTTCTTTTAGTCTTCTTTTTTATCATCAACTTTTATTTCTGTTTTTTGTTTACCAAAATAATTGTTACAAATACAGTTAAAGCAAGTACAACTGCAAAACCAATACAAATTAAAACTATTTGTGTTCCAGAAATTGAATATAGTGTTGCATCTGCTTCATTAGCAACAACTTCATCATTTTGAAGATCTTTATTAACAACATTTTCGTTTTCTATTTTTTCGTCAGAAGCAACTTCATCTTCTATATCTTCTATTTCTGTACTATCTTCTTCAAGTTCATAATATTCTAATTCTCTGTCTAAAATATCTTGATATGTTTCTCCTTCAGATAATAATTCATCGACATTAAATAACCAGCCACTTACTCCATTATATGTTACATATATCCAAGTAATCATTTTAGTATTTACAGCATAAGTTGCCTCTAATTTTGTTTCTAATGGGAGTTCATCCACTAAGACTTCACTTCTTAAGTCTGCTTCTTTATATATTTTTGCTGGATAATCTACAATATATTCCATGCTTTCTTCTAACCATGTCATATTAGTTGCATAATCTTCATGCCTAACATATCCTGAAACTCCATTATGCTCTACATATAATCCCCAGCTCCAATCGTCTATTTCTAAATAATTTTCTATTTTTGTATTTGCTGGTATTTTTCCAATAACTTTAGTATAAGTAGTATCTTTGTATACTTTTACTTCTTTACCGCTTATAATTTCTTTATCTTTTTCAGAATATTCATCATAAGCATCTTTAATTCCAACAGTACCATTTAAAATGCAAATCCATCCTGAACCATTACTTGTTTTGGCAAAGAACCAAGGATTTCCAGCGTTTTCATTATCATTATATAATTCTATTTCTGTTCCTTTTTTTAATACAGTTCCTTCTTTTTCGTAACCATAAGCAGGACCTTTATATAATTCCACCCCATCTTGTAACACAACAGATTTTGTTCCAACTTTTGAAGAGTTTTTTGAAAGTTCTATTTGTTTTTCTTCTAATACTTTAATGTCACTAATTTTGACATAATAAGCAGATGATGCATATTCCTCATCTAAATAATAATGCCCATAAAGTTCATCTTCAATTTCTTGCTCATAATGTATCGTTATTGTGTCTCCATATTTAAGTTTTCCGTCTTTTTCTAATCTACTTTCTTTTAAAGTTTCATCATAAACATATCTATAATAATCTGCTCCATCAACAACAGAAATTGTAGCAGTATATGGCTTCACACTAGGTGCATCCATATCAGCAAAAACAGCAATTTGTATAGATATTAAAGCTAATATTAATACCATTATAAATAATAATTTATTTTTCATTTTTCCCTCCTAAAAATTTATATATTTTATTATATCACCTATTATATAAGAACATAGGTTTAATATTAATGACAGTATGTAAGGATTTATTTTTTTGAATTTCAAATATTTACTATAAATTTTGCCTTCTATAAGTACAGTAATTATTTCTAAAATAATTACTATTATATTTCTTTGCATTAATCCATACCTTATATTTACAAAAACTGGTAAGCTAACAACTATTGGGTTTGTCATAACATTTACAAGTAAAATATTTAATATATCCTTTTTATCTTTCACTTTTAATATAATTGCAAAAATAATTTCAATAACTATAGTAAAAAATAAACAATTAATCATTATAAATGGTAAATCATTTATTATCATCTTTTTTCTTTAACTCCTTTAAAACTAATATAATAGCAATTATTATTCCAAGTAACATAGAAAATAAAAATCCATAAAATATTCCTAAATTATTCATAACAAATATTTTATTAAACGTCAATTCCATTTTTTCTTTCATCCTTTTTATCTAAAATAAATAATAATATTATCGTACAAACAAGTGACATTACAGAAATCAAACCAAAATTAAAAATTGGATTTGTAATTTTTACAAAAAATATTGGTACTGTTCCTAAAAATAATCCAATTGTTGTAAGTCCAAATGCAAGTCCTGGAGCTTTCTTTAAAACAGATACTAATATAGCAAGAGTAATTGACATTGTCATACTAAAAAACATAACTCCTATTAAAGAAATAATCATTATATTTTCGCCAAAATATAAGAACGGTATTGCTGCAAGAGTACTTAATACTGCAATTTTTCTTATTCCAAACGCATCTGATAAAATTCCGCCTAAAGCTTTTCCTAGCCCCATTGTAAAATAAAGTATAACTGTTTGTATTATTGTTTTGTTCCATGAGGTTGGTAGTCCATAACCTATATAACCTCTTATCATAACCACTAAAACTGCAAGAAAAATTATTATCTTAGGGCTAATTTTTTTATTTGCATATTTAAAATTTTCACAGTTATCATTTTTATTTTGATAAGTTTCTGCTAACATTATAAATGGAATTGTAGTAATAATTAATATTAAGATCCCCAAAAATGGAATAATTGTAGACGCTAAAACTTTTCCTAAAATTACTCCAAAAGATCCACCCGCAACAAATATTGCACTATGTGAAAGTTTTCCGTTTGATGTTTTTAAGGTAACTTCTGCACCATTTATATGTACACAAGCATTTCCTAAACATAGTATTATTAGTGCTATATACACATTTACATTCATTCCAAAGAACATTACGTAACTTACAAACATCATAAACATTCCAATTATACTAAATTTTATTTTTGGAAATTTGTCACTTATATATCCGATTATAGCTTGTGGTACAAAGGCCATTCCATCATATATAAATGGTATTAACCACACAAATCTTGAATTGTTTGCAATTGTTGTCAAAAAATAAAAACAAACAATTTCTGTAATTAAATGTATATAAAAATATAAATATCCTGTAGCTATATTTTTTGCTTTTAAAGTTTCATTTATTTTTTTCATATAAATCTCCTAACATAATATTAATTTAACATATATAATAATAATTTTCTATATTAAAACATAAAAAAGAAAATTAAATTTAGCACAAAAAAACTTACGAGTACTTTCCTCATAAGTTTCTATTGTTATATATTATAAATTTATCTTTTATATAAATAAGCTTATCATATAAGCTGCATATCCAATTAAATACATTACTCCATTTCTTTTGCTCATCATATTTTTTGGAGGTATATATTGAAATAAAAATAATCCAACACTTGCAACAAATAAAATAATTAGATCTGTATTATATTCAATATTAAATGTAATTGGTTTTATTAATGCTGCAATTCCTATTATCATTGTCATATTAAATATGTTTGAACCAATTATATTTCCAACTGAAATATCGCTATTACCTTTTATTGCAGCAATTACGCTTGTTACAAGTTCTGGCAAACTAGTTCCTATTGCTATTATAGTTAAACTTATAATCTTTTCACTAATGTGGAAATATTCTGCAATTATAACTGCATTATCTACAATAAAGTCACCACCAAATTTTAAAGCAATAATACCTATTAATATTTGTACAACATTCCTCCAAATTGAGCCTGGATCCCTTTCTTTTGCTGCTTTTTCTGTTTCATCATCTTCATCTATTGGCGCTTCTTCGTCATATTTCTCACCTTTAATTCCCATTGCAACTGTATAGCCAATAAAAATATTGAATAACACTAATAGTATAACCGCTTCAATTCTAGTTATCATATTTCCAGTATTGCATAATATTGTAAAAATTATTGTATATAAAATACATAGTGGAACTTCTATATATCTAGTTTCTTTTTTTAATTTTAATCTTCTTAGAGATGCTGATACTCCAAGAATTAATAAAAAGTTTGCTATATTACTTCCAATTACATTTCCAAGAGACATATCTGAAAAACCTTTAGTGGCGGAATTAATACTTACTAATAATTCTGGTAATGATGTTCCTATTGAAACTATAGTTAACCCAATTACTATTTCAGGAATATGAAATCTTTTAGCAATGTCACTTGAACCTTCAACTAAAAAATCCGCTCCCTTTATAAGAAGTATAAATCCTATTATAATTAATATAGCTGGTAATATGATTTCCATATTTTTCCTCCATAATTTATATTTATTTTTCTTCAATAACTTATATATTATACTATTTATTTTTTATTTTGAAAATAGTTTTTATAATAATATTTGCAATTGTAATTAAAATAATAAAAAATAAATTTAATAATTAATTTAAAAAGAGATTGAATTTATCAACCTCTTCTATGTATTATATTGTTTTTATTTCTTTTTCAATTATATCTTCTGCTTCTCTCATTGCAAAAATTGTTTTTTCAAACAATTCATTTAGTTCCCAACCTAATTGTTCTGCACCTTTGCTAATTGTTTCCCTAGAACATCCTGCTGCAAATTTTTTATCTTTAAATTTTTTCTTTAAACTTGAAACTTCCATATCTTTTGTACTTTGAGAAGGTCTCATTTTAGCAGCTGCCCATATAAGTCCAGTTAATTCGTCAACAGCAAATAATATTTTTTCCATTTTATGCTCTGGTTTAACATCAGACGAGCTCCCATAAGCATGACTACATATTGCATGTACCATTTCATCACTTGCATTTATTTCAGCTAATAATTCTGGTGCTTTTTTGCAATGTTCCTCTGGATATTTTTCATAATCAACATCATGCAAAAGTCCAACTAATCCCCAAAATTCCTCATTTTCATTATTTTCTTTTGCAAAGTATTTCATAACTTGCTCAACTGTTAAAGCATGTCTTATATGAAATTCTTCTGTATTGTACTTTTTTAATAATTTAATTGCTTCTTCTCTATTCATTTATCTTGTCCCCTTTTTATTTTTTAACCTACTTTATTCTGTTATATTAATTTTAGTAGCATACCAAACTTTGCCATTTTCAGATTCTAAATTAATTTGAATTATATATTCTCCAGCTACAATATCAGGTACAACTATATAATTTTCCTCTAAATTAGTCTCTATTGGAATTCTTGCAATTTCTTTTTTATCTTGCTGTAATATTACAAACGCATTTACCATTGTCCATCCATAGTCATTAAAATATAATTTGTCATTTGAGCTAACTTCTATACTATTTATAAAATGTATTTCTAATGGACTTATAGAGTCTGCAATCACTTGCATTCCTTTATCATCCCATTGGTAAGCACCTTTATTCATTTTAAATTCTTCTTTTGAAGATTGTTTTGATAAATACAATTCCTCTGGTCCAATTCCTACTTTTGCATAATATATTTTTCTTCCAATTAATATTGTGCAAAATACTATTAATGCTACGATTAAAATTTTAAAAACTTTTTTCATATATTATCTCTTTTCTTTATTATTATTTTATTCTTACATATCCAGTCTTTTCTACAATTTCTTGCCCTTGTTCTGATAAAATCCATTCTAATAACCTTGTTACGTTATCATTATCATTGTTTTTATAAGTTACAGCATACACTGAAGCGGTAATTGGATAACTCTCATCTCTTATATTTTCTTTATTAGGTTCAATTCCATCCACACTAATTGTTTTTACATTTGGATTTTTTATGATTCCTTCTAAATAATATCTAAAAGAAAATCCAATTGAGCTTGAAGTATTTTTATAATGTGATACTTGTTCTATAATCCCGCTCATAAAATCATTTACTTGTTCTTTTGGAGCCTCCATAATCGGCGTATTTCCCATAAATCTTATAAGCATACTTTGACTACCACTTCCAGGATTTCTTTGAAATGCTATTATCTTCTCATCTTTTCCACCAACATCTTTCCAATTTGTAATTTTCCCAGAATATATTCCTTTTATTTGTTCTGTTGTCAAATTCGATACAGGATTATCTTTATGAACAAAAAATACAAAAGCTTCTTTTCCGATTTCTGTATATTCAAATTCTGTTCCCTCTTCTATCGCTTTTTGCCTTTGCTCTTCAGAAGGATATCCACCAAAAAATATATCTGTTTCTTTTTCAGCTAATAATTTATATCCATCTACTGTATTATTATATTGAAATACACCACTTCTATCCAATTGTACATTATTAGGATATATTGCATTTATAAAAGCTGAATACATAGGAAAACAAGCAGCAGCACCATCCAAAATAGGTAGTTCTTCTGTTAATTTTAAAGTAGATTCTTCTTGTAATTTTACAATCTTTGTATTTTCTACAAATGGTAAATATTCTGATGTATTAATATTAGGACTAGTATTTATAGTTATACTTTCTTCGTACTTTTTTATTCCTATGTCTATTAATAAAATTATTATAAAAATTATAAAAAATATTATCCAACATTTTAAAACTTTTTTCTTATTTTTACAATATATAAGTGGTAGTAATAAAGATGGACATATAATAACACCTAAAATTGTTGATATTATATTTATATTTGATGACATACTAATTAAAATAAAATATATCCCCACTATAAAGCTTATCCACATTACAGCTACTGTTAATACAATTTTCAATAATATTTTGAAATGTCTTTTTATTTTATTTTTCTCATCCATAATTTTTCTCCTCAAATTCAATTCATAATATAAAATATTATCCTATAAATTTATTTTTAAATCAATATAAAATGAACAAATAACTTCCTAATAAATAAAAAGACTTATAGTTATAAGAGAATAATTAAATTCGCCTATATCATACAAGTCTTTTTTAGTTTTATTTACATACTATATTCTTCAACGCTTTCTTCTTTATTAATCATGCCTAATAATTTTATTTTTTCTATAGCGTTATTCTTCTCTTCTTTTCCATCTTTAAAATATCCAATGCCAGAACATATTAATACAACAGTTTGCAAAATTACCCCAAATACAGATTTAATATAAATACTATCAACAATTACTAGAAGTGTTACTGGTATTCCCATAAACCTATATAATTTATTATTTTTTTGCCAAATCGAATATGTATAAAGCATAGATCCTGCCGCATATAATAATGTCCAAAAACCTTTAAAAGTAAGCACTATTGATATAATTGAAATTCCATATATCATTGCTAAAATTAAATAATCTTTTTTAGTAATAATATCACTTTTACCATTTATTTTTTGATCAATTATAAACACAATGTCTCTAAAAATTGATATTGCACACATTGCTGAACTTGTATATGCTCCTAGCAATATAAAAGCAATTGCATTTAAAAAATTAGATAAAAAACTAAATGCTAATATTACTTTTCTATTTTTCACACAATAAGTTAAAGATAAAAAAATATACACAAAAATTGTAACAATTTGAGAAGCTATATATTGACTGCTTAAATTTTCCAAAATAAATCTCCTTTAAATACATTTATAATACTTATAAATTTGCTCACGCATTTTGTACTATATCATTTAATAAAAAATAAAGCAAGGAGATTTTTTTCCAAACAAAAAAGATATTTCTAACAATTGCAAATTCAACTTACTTTATTAGAAATTTTTGTTTTAAAAATCCATCTCTTATAATTGTTTTATTTACAATCTTTTCATCTAAATATTCTATAACTTTTGTTGTAGTACTTCTAATATCAATATCTAAAATGCTCATATTTTACGCATCTTTTAATGTGAATTTATATGTATCTCCTTCGTCAAGAGTTGGAGTTGTAAGTGTTAGAACTTTTCCTTCTCTTATTTCAAAATAATAGTCTCCTTCACTTTCTTCAGCATTTGTTTTTGATGTATCTATCATTTTAATATTAGTTTTTATCTCAATATATAATTCTCTAACTTTATTTATTTTAAAAGAAAATATTTTTGCCACATGATCTGCATCTGCTTCTACTTCATCCACAACATATTCTGTACCATAATCTACTTCAAACTCATAATTTGCACTCGCTGGAATTTCTTCACTATCCCATCCACTCCAAGTACTTTTTTCAACACATATTTTCATAATTTTTTATCTCCTTGTTTCTTACAATTATTATGCTAAAAAATATATTTAACATCTTTTTTCATAAATGATTATTATATTTTAAACATAACTTTCATATATAAACTATATCAAAAAAGCAGTAATTTTTCAATTACTGCTTTAATTTTTTATTTAAAGTTCTTCATCTTCGGATTCAATAAATCTATAATCGGTAAAATCTGGTTTTGCAACATCTTCATCTGTAACAGTTCCTATGTCAATTACATATCTTGTACTAATATAAGTATTATCCATATTCCAAGTCCATTTACCATAAGGAATTCCAGTATCTTTATAAAAATATTCTTGAATTTTTGCAGGATAAGCACCACCTTCTACTTCATATTCTAAAAAGTATCTATCCCATTCTTCTTTTATCTTTATTGAAGGGGTAAATGCATTAATAATATTTATTAAAAGACTATCATTAACCTTTCCAGAATTTGAAATATTTCTTATTCGATCTGTATTATAACTAGATATCGTACCAGCTATATTTATTATCTTTTTGTACGTTTTTCTTTCCATATTGTATGCATAGCCTTCTCCTGTTAACAAATTAATCCAGCTATAATTTGATTCTACGTTTCCTTCACTATTAATCATGTCCCATCTAACTTTTACACATTTATCTTTATGCTTTATTTCTTGTTTTGTTGGAAGTTTATATCTATTTCCACTACCTGTAGTATTATCTGTTATTTGAACATATGAGTAATTATTATAATATGAAATATTTTCTTGCAACCAATTTAATTTTTCTAGTATAAATAGTTTTCTCATAGAATCTATTGAATATATAAGAAAAATTATTCCAAAAATTAAAGCAATAATTTTCTTTAACTCTTTTAATTTTGATTTTTTTATTTCTAATTTATTGTTACTTTCTACTTTGTTATCGTTTTCTATATTTAATCCATTAGTTAAATCATTTGCCTTTATTTCCAATATTTGACAAAGTTTAGACATGTTTTCAATATCTGGAACACTTTTTCCGGATTCCCAAGCATAAATAGATTGCCTAGATACTCCTATTTTTTCAGCTAGTTCTTCTTGTGATAAATTTTTATTTTTTCTAAACTCAAATAATTTCTCATTATAAAATTCAAACTTTACTTCCTTCGCTTCTTTTTCTTGCATATTTATTCCTCCTTTGTTTATTATATAAAAATTGTAAAAAAAATAAAACAAACTCACAAGAAAGTTTGCTTTATTTTTGTGTAAAGTTTGCTTTACAAATCTGTTTTTATTTATATTTCAACAATTTTAAGAATTAGTATTTTTTATATTTTAATAAACTTTTTATATTTCTAACAAATATTTTTATATTCTTAATAAATATTTTCAATTAAAGATTATTGCTTCACTTCAAAATTCTATTTAAAAGAAAAATATAAACCTTCAATAAATACTACAAAACATAATCCTAATGTTGTAATAAATCCAGCTTTACCAGATATAAAAATTGCTCCAATCATTAAAATTCCACCAATTATAAAGCTATATCCTAAAATCCTTATCATTTTTTTAAATTCCTTTTCTGTTTTAGGCAATGGATTTATATTTCCTTTCGCATCTGCATAACTCATCTTAGGCATATAATTCCCCATTACTATAAACACTAAACCTAAAAAGATTGTAACTACTTTTCCTACATCAACAGTCTTTCCAAGCCCAATTAATATTGTTAAAGTATATATTAAAATAGTTACCATTGGAATAAACCATTTCATGATTTTAACAAATTTGGGAGCTTTTCCTTTTTTATCTTCACCAATATCTGTTACTATACAGCAAAATGCTTGTAAGCAAGCTGTAATCATTGGAAGTCCAAATAATGCAAAATTCTTTGAAGCCCAGTTATCTGCTTCATTATTTATATTAAAATGAATTGCCATAGATTCCGGTAATTCTTCATAAAAATATAATCCTAAACAAATAGGCATTAAACATAATAAACATGTAAAAATTATAAAATTCCAATTAATTTTTTTCATTATTTTTTCCTCCCAAACTATAAATCCAAGTTAAGACTTCCTCAAAAACAGATACATTTAATTCATAATAAATAAAGTTTTTATATTTGTTTTCTGTTATTAAGTCGGCTTTTTTCAATTGTGATAAGTGATATGATACTGTTGCGCCAGTTAACTTAAATCTTTCTGCAATTTCACCTGCTGATTTCTTTTCTTCTTTTAGCATATTTAAGATATCTCTTCTTACTGGATCTGATATTGCTTTTAATGTTTCAGACATTCCCACTTTTATCACTCTCCTTTTTCTATTTAGAAATCTTTCTAAATAGATTATATACTTTAAGCCAGAAAAAGTCAACAACTATTTAGAAATTCATCTAAATAGTTGTTGACTTTACACTAATCTTTTGTATTAAACATTAATATTATTATATCTAACGACTAGATAACAATATCAAAATATATTAATATTTTTGTGCTTTTATAATTAATCTATTATTTGTATAATTTACACATGTTATTAATGTTAATTCTATATTGTTTTTTGAATTTTGTTTTATAGGTTCTACGTTATTTGCTTTGACCTTATAAATATCTGTCACTTTATATTTGTTTTTTCCTGTAGTATTTTCTGTTACAAATATTTCGTCACCCATTTTCAATTCAATTAATTTATTAAACATATTTTCTTTTTTATAGTTATGACCTACTATAGAATAATTTCCAATGCAATTTGGATTTGGCCCCCAAAGTTTAGTTGGACAAAGATTCATAGCACTTTCAGAATATTGTTTAAAAACATATGTCTTTAAATTAATTACTGGAATTTCTAATTCGCAATCTACCTCAAATCCTAAATGTTCTTTTGGAATATCAGAATCCATGATTCCATCATTGTAAATCAAGCTTTTTTCTTCATTATAACTCAATTCATTATTATATATTTCTATATTACTATCTATTGTATATAAATTATTGGTATATACAATATCAAAATTCTTTTCAATCAGTAATTTATCTCTTTTACCCACTTCTTCTAGTCTTATATTATCTTCTTTGTAAATATCTTTTAATATAAAAAATAATCCACAAATACAACTAATTAAAATAACTTTTCTATAGTTCATCATCTTTCTTTTTTAATATACAATATATTAAAATTAGTATTCCTCCAATTGGAAGTATTAAAAAATAAATCGTACTCCCAGCTTTAGGTAAAGTAGTAGGCTTGTATTCAATTTCATTAGAATTATTTTCTACTCGATTAATTGTACCTTTATCTACATTATTTTCAAAATTCATTTTTTCTTGAATCGCTGTAATGCTATTTTCAATTTGATTATCTACAATGCTATTTATATAGTTTTCTTCATCTACAATCACATTAAAAGTTTGACTTGATATAACAAAATCAGGATTGTTTAAATCTCGTAATTCAAAAGTTATTTTATATTTTCCAGGGTCTGAAAATTTACTATTCAAACTCAGTTCTTTCATTACATTTAAGCCACCAATAGATTCTCCGTTTTCACCACCCCATCCATCTTCTAATATATTATGATTTATTCCTACAGAATCTATAGCATTAAATTGCACTTCGCTTTCAGTATCACTTACAACATTTGCATAAATTTTAGTATTAGAATAAATTTGTCCCATATCAGATTTTAAAATTAGTTTTATATCATTTTCTCGATTTGCTAGCAATGGTTTATTATATTCTAACTCAAATTCATATGCCTCATAAACCGGCTCTAATAAAACTACTTCTTCGATCGGCAGTAATGGATTGTCAATCGCTTCTTTTGTTAATTCATCTTTCATGTTTTGAAGAGTTATTTTAAAATTTGTTGGATTGCTTGAAATTATATCTTGATTTGCTTTAAAAATTATTTCTATTTCTTCTACTGGTTCTTTAGTTGACATCGTTGGATACGTTATAGTTACGACATCTCCATTATCATATAAATTTATATCTTTGTTTGCTGAGTAATATTGAAATAAATTTTTATCATAAGCAACATTAATTTCAAATTCATTTAGCTTTCTTCCAAAATCAACCTTTAATGTCACCTTTTCTCCTGGATGAACAATTTTCTTATCAATTTCTATATTAAAATTTTCAAGTGTTAATGCATAACAATTACCTTGCAAAAAAAATATAAATAAAATAATAATACTTGCTTTTATCAATATATTTTTCATAAAATTCCTCCTAAAATAATTTAAAATTATTATTCTCAAATTTGGAATTTTTATTTAAATTTTGAAAAATATACAAAAAAGAATATATAATGAATTTAGATTTTTTTCATTATATATTCTTTTTATTATGTATTTAATTATTTTAATATCCTTTGCATATTTCCATATATTAAATTTATCCAAGTAGTAGATGACGGACAAAATTTTGTTTTTACTCCAGAAAGTGTTGGTCCATAATAAAATCTGCCACCTTCAGTTAAATAATTGTTATGCAAAGCTTCTGCTGCTTTTCTCAATCCCTCTTCAACTGAAGAAAATCTTATTAATCCACCATTTGTCATTAAACTTATATAATTATGAGTTCTTCTATGATTTTCTGCGATATGCCAACCAGATTCTCCAGCAATTAAACCACAAAAGAAAATTTCATTTATTTGATACTCTTTGCAAATATCAAATATCAGCCCCGCATTTTCTTCAAAGAATCCTGCTTTATCTTCTTCTACTCCAGAAATCAATGTTATAAAATCATTTCTAGATAAGCCAGTTGTTATAGTTAAGTCCATATCTTTTGAAATCGTAACTTCTTCAATAGAAATTGTTTCTGGTTCTTCTGGAACAACATCTTCTTCAATCGAATTTTCAATTGCTTCAAAATTTATACTTCCAATAGTTCCATATAAAATATTTGGTTCTGATGTTAATTTTTCTTTTGTGTCATCATCTATTTTTTCTATACTTTCTGCTTCTTCATCAACAACATTATTTGATTCTTCATTTTTTATTTCTGAAGTTCTTTTTTCTTCTGAAGTCGTTCCTCTTGAACTTATTTCCGGTTTTATTGTTTTTTTGACTTGCACATTTGCAGAATTTACTTCATGATAGTTTGTATTACTTACTAATTCTTTATTCTTTTGTAAATTACTTTTTATTGTATTTGCTAAACCTATAATTACAATAATTGATATAAATATTAACAAAAGTGTTGATACCTTTACTGATATTAATACTTTTCTATTTTCTCTTTCCATATATTTTTCCTTTCACAGATAGAGTTATTATATCATTATTTAAATATTTGTCAAATTTTGTATTTTATAGCATATTTTTATAAAATCCTGACATTTCAACTGTTTTATTAAATTAAATAGAATTGTTAAAATAAATTTTATATAAAATTTACACTTTTGAAATATTTTTTATTTTAAAATAAAAAATAGCAGATTTTAAGTATCTGCTATTTTGGTGCCCGAGGCGGGACTCGAACCCGCATGGTTTCCCGCACGATTTTGAGTCGTGTGCGTCTGCCAATTCCGCCACTTGGGCAAATACAAGTTCTAATATCTACAAATGTTACCATATAAGATATCTGTAACTCACTTCGTTCGAACAGCTATCTTAACTTGGGCATTTTATTAAATTTAATTATTTAATTTGACTAGACAATCTTAACATATAATTTTAAGATTGTCTAGATTTTTTTATTTTATTTTTACATTATTTCATTTTTGAAACTTGTTCCGTTTTCTAATTTTTCCATTTCAAATATATCTAATATTGTTGCTGATATATCTGCATAAGTTTTTCTTATTCCTAAGTCTACATTTTGCTTTAGATTTTTTCCATAAACTAATATTGGAATATATTCTCTTGAGTGATCTGTACTTGGTGTGCTTGGATCATTTCCATGGTCCGCAGTCAAAATTAACATATCATCTTCTTTTAAGCTATCCATTATTTCTGGTAATTTACTATCAAAATATTCTAAAGCTTTAGCATATCCTTCTATATTATTTCTATGTCCATATAACATATCAAAATCTACTAAGTTCGTAAAAATTAAATCTTCATTACTATTTTTTATAGCCTCAAGAGTTTTTTCTATTCCGTCTTCATTGCCACTTGTATGAATTGATCTATTTATTCCTCTTCCAGTAAACAAATCTTCAATTTTTCCTATTGCTAAAACTTTTTTATTATTATCTTGGAATACATCTAACATTGTTCTTCCAAAATCTTCTGCTTCATAATCTTTTCTATTATAGGTTCTTTTAAAATCTTCTGCACAAGTTCCTATAAAAGGTCTAGCTATTACTGTACCAATTCCGTATCCAAGTTCATCTATCGTATTTCTAGCAATTTGACATAATTCGTGTAATTTTTCTGCCGGCATAATATCTTCATGCATAGCAATTTGAAGTACACTATCAGCTGAAGTATATACAATAGGCATATTTTTTTCTAATGATTCCTCTCCATATTGTTTTAAGAAATCAGTTCCAGATCCTTTTTTATTACATATAAAACCTGGTATTTTTCCTCTTTTTGCAATTTCATCAAGTAATTCTTGTGGAAACCCTTCATAGTATGTTTTAAATGGCTCTTCTTTTATAAATCCAGCAATTTCCCAATGACCAACAGGGCTATTTTTCCCTTTAGTTTTTTCAGCTGCTTTTCCAAAAATTCCTATTGGACTCTCTTCTTTTTCTGGAATACTAAGACCTTGAATATTATACAAACCTAGTTTCTTCATATTAGGAAGATTTATTTTTGTGTTATTATATATTCCTTCTAATGTATTGCTTCCAACATCTCCATAATCAATAGCATCTGGAGTTTCACCAACTCCAAAACTATCTAAAACTATAATAACAACTCTATTTATCATCCTCTTCCTCCTCATCTTCATCATCATTTTCTTTCAAATCAACATCATATTCATATACAAAAACATCTTTTGATTTAGGTAAAATTAAATTATTACTTTCTGTAAAGTAATTATTAGTTCTAAATTTATTCTTTTTAACCAATTTAAAACTAAATTTTTTACAATCCATAAATACGCTAGAAGATACATCCATTCCTATTGGTAAAGTTTGGTTATTATTGTCATAAAAAATTATGTTTGAATAATAAAGTAATGGTAATCCTTCTTTAAAATTTAATTTTATTAAATTTAAAGCGCCTTCTCCATCATCATCATATTCTTCTAATGCTTTTTCTACATTTAAATTATATACATCAAAAGATTTTGTTTTAACTTTTTCTGTTATCTGAGATACTTTATATAACGAAAAATCATATTCAGCTTTAGACTTTGGTATTGCTCCTTCTAAGAATCCAATAATACTTTGTAATTTTTCAGTAAAATCAAATACATCAATTTTTTTATTAATATTTAATATTTTAAATTTGCTTTTTTCATTTTCTCTATGACTTCTGCTTCCAATATATTTTACTTTTCTAGAATCATCATCTACATTACCAAATATATCAAATGTTTCACTATCTATATAAAGTCTATTGTTATTGAATTCTTCCTTTAATTCTTGAAGAGTATTTTCAAGAGCTCGTTTATTCAAATCATTTTCTCTTAGCATATTAAGTAAATATAAAACTTCTGTTTTTGCTACAAATAATGCATCCATTTCTTCTCTTGATAATTTTTTTCTTTGTATTGTATCAACTTTAGCTCCAAGATCTTCTAAATCTGTTTTGTAATCAAAATATTTTTTTAATGTATTTTTATTTTCTTCTTTTTCATTTTCATTTCCCATTTCTAGTCCTAATTTCTCATCTTTATTTGAGAATTTCCAGAAATCAAAAATACTTTTTCTATGTTTATCAATCTCTTCAATATAAAGATTTGCATTTTTCACCTTTGAAACTATGTTTTCTAATTTTAATCTCAATGCTTTTAAATCTTGATTTAAATTCTTGTAATTTCTTTCACCTTTTTCTAAAAGTGAATATATTGTAACTAAATCTTCTATTGTATAGTATTTTTTATTTTTTAAAGACTCATTCATAGGTTCTACATTTATAACTTTGCTTGTTTCTTGTTCTGTAACTTCAACTTTTTTAGATTGATCGTCCTTTGATTTTTTAGTTGTTTTAGCTGTTTTGAAAAAATATTTAACTTTTCCTATAAATGTTTTTTTACATTCTAAATATGTAGATATCTCTCTTTGTTTTTGTTGATATTCTTCTTCTTTTGCTCTAACTGCAAACTTTATATTTTCTAATTCTTCTTCTAGTTCTGTAATATTATCATTTTGTACTCTAATTTCTTCTTCTGCAATTTTAAATTCTGATCTTATAAATTCAGTTATCATATCATATGTTAATCTTTTTTCACCCAAATATATTTCTAAGCTGTTATTACTATCAATTTTTGTTGTAAAATTAAAGTGATTTTTTATTTCAGTTTGCATTATAAATAAAGCTTTTAATAATTTATAAAATTTAACAGCCTCTTCTCTACTTGTTAATTTTACTTTATAACTACTTTTTACATCATCATATACTACTGTTTCACCTACAATTTGAAGTGATAGTTCATTAGTTCTATTATATACCTCAAAAGTTAAAGCCCAGTTCTTTGTAAATAGCCAAATATAGTTTTCCAAATCAGCAATTTCATTTCTATTTAAAAATTCTTCTGAATAGTTCATTGCATTTATTGGTACATAAATTTTAGGAGCTATTCTAGCTCTACTATTTGCAAATTCTATTTTTCTTTTCAACAAATAGAAAAATTCTGCAAAAGTTTTTTCTTTACTGCAAACAAGCATAAAATATTTGCCAGTAGCCTCAGAATAATATATTTGCCATAAATGATCTTTATTATACTTAACTTTAAATGGTTCTTTTTTCTCTAATCCTTTTTGAAGGGAAGCAACATTTTCGATTTCATTTATAGAAACATCTTTAAGCATTTTTAGAAAAATTGTATATTTTTCTAAATCTTCTTCATTTTCTGTTGGCAACATATATTTATGAAGTGGCATAGCTTTAGCATATTTTTCTTTTAATGGATCAGTTCTCAAAGTTGGTGTTATTAAAATTTCAATTTTATCAATTGGAACAAATTTAAAAACTCTATGATCTTTATCATTATTTAATCTTGAAACATTAAAATTCAGAGGTTCATGATCTATTACATCTCCTGGAACATTATCTAAATCTAAATTCAAATATTCTAGTTTCTTTTTTAAATCACCTTTTGTTATCTTTTCCACTTTTTTACTCCCCTTAATATCTTACAAATTCATGGTCAGTATATCATATAACTTTTATTTTATCAATTATTTAGTTTACCATAATTGCAAGTTTTTTTATTCCATTATTTCAGCAAGTTTTTCTGTATAAAACAGATCTAATTTACTCATTGCTCTAGTAATTGCCACGTATAATAACTTTATATCTAAAATTGTATTTTTATAATTGTTATCATTTACATTAAATAATATTACACTATCAAATTCCAAACCTTTTGCAAGATATGATGGAACAATTGAAATTCCTGCATTGTATTCTGAATCTTTACTTTGTATAAGTTTAACATTTTTGTTGTATTTATCTAGTTTTTTCTTTATAGTCTTACACTCATTCATATCTTTCCCTATAATTGCAATTGACTTAAAACCATTATCGATATATTTTTCTATTTTTTGTATACAAGCTTTTATTATTTCATCTTCATTTTGCATTTTTTCAATATGTATTGAGTCTTTTTTATCAATTACTGGTTCACCTTTCACGATAAATTGTTTTTCGAATTCTGGCAATTTTTCAATTACTTCGTTAGCTTTTTTCATTATATCTTTTGTTGTTCTGTAAGTTTTTTCTAAAGTTGTATAAACAACTTCTCCATCTGGAAATTCAACATCAATAAATTTTTTCCAATTTTCTATTCCTCTATATGAATGAACTCCTTGTGCTATATCGCCAAGTATTGTCATAGAATTACTTTTTAAAATTGTTTTCAGAACACTAAATTGAAATTCTCCATAATCTTGAGCTTCATCAACTATTACATGTCTTAGTCTTGATTTTACTTTTGTTCCATAAATTTTATAATGAATATAAATTATTGGTGCTAAATCTTCAAAAGTAACTTCACCTTTATTTAAATTTCTCATAGTATTTCGTACTAAATAACTTGCTATTATTTCATCATCTAATTTATCAAATATATAATTTTCTATAAACTCTTTATAATGTTCTAATGCATCTTTTTTATTTATTTCATTAAAATATGAATCAACAATTCTTATATCATCTTTATCTAATTTTTTTAAAGTGTCTTCTGTTTCTTCAAAAATCTCAATTCTTTTTCCTCTTTTTTCTTCATCTGTTAAAGACTCATCTTTAAGCATTGCATTTATTCTAGCTGTTCTTTTTGCTGTTATTGTTTTTTCTATTATTTCTTTATTGTTTTTAATTTTTGAAAATACATGTTTTTTTACTTCATTAATTCTTTTTTCAAAATCTAAATCTTTATAAGTTTCTGTAAATAATTTTTGGATATTTTCATATCTCATTATTCTTACATTTTCTAAAATAAAATCTTTTTTAGGCAAATAATTTTCTTCTAATTCTTTTAAAAAACCATCTACTTGAGTCTTAAATTCTATTGAAGATTTCATTTTAGATTCTTTTATTATAGTATCAACATCTCCATTATTAATTTCATCAAACTCTTTATTTACAATTGTTACTATTTTTTCATTGCTATCTGATATTTTTAATTTTTTTCCTATTATTTCATATGCTAAATCTTCAAAAGTATATTGTTTTACGTTTTCAACTCCTAAGTCTGGAAGTACATTTGAAATATAATTTAAAAAGAATTTATTTGGTGCAATTATCATAAAATCTTCTGGGTCAAATTCTTTATCACAGTTATAAATTAAATAAGCAATTCTATGAAGTGCTATTGTCGTTTTTCCACTTCCTGCAACTCCTTGTACAACTAATGCTTTATTCATATCTGCTCTTATGATATTGTTTTGTTCTCCTTGAATTGTAGCAACAATATTTTTTAATCTATCATCTGCTTTTTCTTCTAATGCAACTTGAAGAGCTTCATCAGTTGCTTTCAAATCAATATCTGAATATTTTTTTAATTCTCCTTCTTCAATAAAATATTGTCTTTTTAAAGAAATATCACCTTCAACTTTTCCACCTGGAGAATCATAACTTGATTTTCCAACTCTCCCATCATAATAAAGATTTGAAATCGGTGCTCTCCAATCTATAATTATTGGCTGTTGAGATTTACTATCTAACACAGACAATTTACCAATATAAAGTTTTTCTAAATTTTCACCTTTGGCTGTAAAATCAATTCTTGCAAAATAAGGTTTCCCCTTAATTTTCTTTAAGTCTTTTAATTTTTTGTTTCCTACATAAACCAGTTGTGCTCTTACATAAGAGTCTTTCTCGTAATTAGTTGATGCAGTCGATAAGTTTGATTCGATTACTTTTTCCTCGTCTTCGAGTTTTTTTGATACCTCCTTTAACTTTTCTTTTTCTCTTAAAAATTCCTTTTCGTCCATTTTTAAAATCCTCCTTTAAAATAGATATCTAATTTCAAATCAATTAAATTTTTGAAATCAGAACTTTCAGTTAGAAAATATTTTGTCAAATACACGCAAAAGAGCGACGGACTTTTTGATTTCTAGTATATTGCAAATAAAAAGTCCGTCTTATTTTTTACTTTTAGAACTTGTGCAAATAAAAAAAGGCATCTATTTTTTATTTCAATAGATGCCTTATCCCTTTGGCGTAGTTAGAATTATAACATATAATTCTAAAAATGCAAGTAATTTTTATTATATATTGATTATTTTTTGTTAAATAAATTTATATCATTTATGAATGCAGCAAAATATGGCACATCTTTATCTTTTTCTTTTAAGAAAATAACATAATCATCGTTAAAAATAAATTCTCTTGGTTGGTATTCTACCGCAACCATTGCTGATTTCAATGTTACAATTGCAGCTTCGCTTTTTATTTTTCCACCTTTATTATTAAGTTCCATTTTTATTGTTTGAAGTGCTTGTGCAATACACATTGACTCACCATCTTTATCTAAAAAAGTTTTTCCTATTACTTCATCAAATTTTCTTAATACATCCATATTTAAATTTGGAACTTTTAAAACATCTTTTTCTCCAAAAGTTTTTTCACCTTTAAATTCTTGAGAACGTTTTATAATTTCATTATATATTTCTTCAAAATTTATTCCATTATTTTTTCTTGCAAGAATTATTTCGTCATTTGTTTTTGTATTTAACTTTACTGCAAAATTATTGTTATTTTCATAATATAAAACATCAACTTGATTTCTTACAGAAGAATCTGTACTTTCATCAATCCCAAAATAATCTACATTTTCTATATTTTTAAAATTCGATTTTTCTAAAATATCAAATTCTTTCGGAAATTCAAATTCTTTTTTTAACATTGCATAAAATAAATATTTTTCTGGTTCTTCTGTCCAATCAATAGAATTCAATATATCACTAGTTTCATTAAATTTATCTTTAATACCATGTTCTATTTCATCTCTTAAACTTTTGCTTACTAATCCCCAAGTTTTATAATAACTTTCTTCTGAAAGGTCTTTTGCCTTAAAACTTTGCTTATTTAAATTATCCGCAAATACATTTGGTTCTGTAAAAATAACATCTCCTTGAACTAAATTATCTTGCATATCATTCCAAACTAGTTGGAAAGTTCCGCACCAAGCTGCATTTTCTTTTATTGTATCTTTCATTGTAGGAACCACATAGATTTCTGCTTTATTTTCCTTTAAATATTGCATAGTTTCTCCTTCTATATTTTCATTATAATTATAAGAAAAACTCACCGAAAAAATAACTACTACTGTAATTATCAATAATAAAACACATCCTAAAATTATCTTTTTCCTCATTTAATTTACCTTAAAATTTACAAAATAAATTCCTTTCTATAAATCTACAACTATTTTATCATATAAAAAAGAGTATGCAAATAAATTTACATACTCTTTATATTTTTAATTTTATTTAAAGTTTTTAATTTCTTCAGCAAGTTTAGCTATAAAATCTTGAAGTGGCATTGCACCAATATCTCCTTCTTTTCTAGCTCTTACTCCAACTGCTCCTGCTTCAACTTCTTTTTCTCCAAGTATTAACATATATGGTACTTTAGAAAGTTGAGCTTCACGGATTTTATATCCTATTTTTTCTTGTCTATCATCAAGTTCTACTCTTATTCCATTTGCAGCAAGTTCAGAAACTACTTTTTCTGCATATGCTTTTTGATTATCAGAAATTGGTAATACTTTTACTTGTACTGGTGCAAGCCATGCTGGGAATGCTCCTGCAAAATGTTCTGTGATGATTCCAATAAATCTTTCAAAAGATCCAAATAATGCTCTATGGATTAATATTGGAGTTTTCTTATCTCCATTTGAATCAATATATGATAAATTAAATCTAAGTGGTAATTGGAAGTCAACTTGTACAGTTCCCATTTGCCATTCTCTTCCTAAACAATCTTTCATTTTGATATCAATTTTTGGTCCATAGAAAGCCCCATCGCCTTCATTAATTCTGTACTGATCTTTTCCACATAGCTCATCTAAAACATCTCTTAAATTAGCTTCTGCTTCGTTCCATAATTCAATATCTCCCATGAAATCGTCTGGTCTTGTAGATAATGTTAATTCAAAATCTAAACCAAATATTCCATATAAGTATTTTGCTATTTCAATTATATCTTTAATTTCTGAACCAATTTGGTCTTGAGTAATAAAGTTGTGAGCATCATCTTGACGGAACATTCTTACTCTAAATAAACCATTTAATTGTCCTGATTTTTCGTTTCTATGAATAACGTCTATATCATTAAATCTTAATGGTAAATCTTTGTAACTTCTTAGTTTTGAAGCGTATATTTTAATAGCATTTGGACAGTTCATTGGTTTTAATGCTTGTTCTTTTCCATCTGAATCTTCTAAAACAAACATATCTTCTTTATAGTGATCCCAATGTCCTGATGTTTTCCAAAGTTCGCTGCTATTTAATTGTGGTCCAGAGAATTCCATATATCCTCTTTTTTCATGTTCTTTTCTCCAAAGGTCAATTAAAATATTCATCATTTTGAATCCTTTTGGCATCCAATATGCCATACCTGGAGCAGTTTCATCAAAGAAGAATAAATCTAATTCTTTTCCTAATTTTCTGTGATCTCTTTTTTTAGCTTCTTCAAGCATATTTAAATATTCTTCTAGTTCGCTTGCTTTAGGGAATGAAATACCATAAATTCTTTGTAGCATTTTATTTTTTTCATCACCTCTCCAGTAAGCTCCTGAAGATGTCAATAATTTTACAGCTTTTATAACTCCTGTATTTGGTACGTGAGGTCCTCTACATAAATCTGTAAAATCACCTTGTTTGTAGAAAGAAATAACTTCACCTTCTGGTAGGTCATTGATTAATTCTACCTTATAAGGTTCATCTTTTTCTTTCATTAATTTTAAAGCTTCTTCTCTTGAAAGTTCAAATCTTTCTAGTTCTAAATCTTCTTTAATGATTTTTTTCATTTCTTCTTCGATTTTTGCTAAATCCTCTTCTGAAAATGGTTTGGCAACATCAAAATCATAATAGAATCCATTTTCAATTGATGGTCCTATTGCAAGTTTTGCTTCTGGAAATAATCTTTTAACAGCTTGTGCCAAAATGTGTGAAGATGAATGCAAAAACATTGATTCTTCAACTTCAGCTGTTTTTCCTCCGTGTAACTTAATTTTAAACATAATAAATTCCTCCTTGCCCTTTTGGCTAATTTAAAATTTATTTAAGTATTTAGTGACTAAAGGGCTTTTTGTTTTTATAAAACTAATTTTGCGCTAAGGGTTCTCAATATATTTTTTAACCACGAGGTGTTCCGTGGGGACCGCCTCAGGCTGTTAAGGCTTCGCCTGTTACAGCCTAGGTGGGATACACCGAGTGAAAAAAATATATTAAACCCTGGGAGCAAAAGCTATTTCTAATACAAAAAGCCCCTATAGGCAATAAATACCTATAGGGGTAAGTTTATTTCTTACGGTTCCACCCTACTGTTTAACTCATTTAAGATATTAACGCCATCTTTTCGCGCCATTTTTTCAAATGGGAACTCCAAGGTAGTTTTTCAAATATGTTTTTCAAAAAGTGCTTTCAGCCTACGACACTTTCTCTCTTTTGATAACCTTTATTTTACTTTTCCTCTTCATAGTTCATATTTACTCTATTAGTATTTTACTACATTTAAAAAATTATGTCAATTATTTTTTATATTGTTTTATTTGCGTCTAATTAATACTATTTTATAATGTTCTGTTTACAGCTCCAATCATTTCACCAGTCATAATGTTGACATAAATATCTAGTAATTTATTTTTAGCATCAACCATTCTTATACACCAACACATTGGTTCTTTTCCCTTTACTGGCGTTTGAATATAATCCAATATTGCAAATTCAGAATTATCTAATATTTCTATCTCACTAAATTCCACATTTACATAGTTATCTTCATCTAAAACCAATGACATATTATCTTTTATTTCTTTTATATTATCATTTACAATTTTTATTGCATCTGATTCAGAGATTTTTAATTCTTCTTTGCTTGCTATAAATTTCGATTCACTTGATACTTTTGTTCTAGGAGTTACAATTAATACTAAAGATGACTTATTTGTTTTTTCAGTATTAAATACATAGTTTACGTCTCTTGATTCTTCTGATGGAACTTTTTGAATATTATTTAATTTATATCCATTTTTATATGCAATTGCTACATAATAATCTTCAAAGTCTTCTTTATTTAATTCTCTTAATCCTGAATATTTTTCTCTAAATTTATTATAGGTGTCTAAAGTATATATGTTAAAACCTTTTACTCCAAGTTCATTTTCTGTTAAATCTAAGAAATTTAGTTCTTCGTCATCCGCAATTTCAACTATCTCTATTAGTTCTTCTCCTGGATTTAAATTTGTGCCTGATATAGCTTTTTCTTTATTCGATTCATCAGAAATTTTATCTAAAGGATAATTTACTTCTTGGAATGTTACTCTATCATAATAAGAAGCATTTGGTGAATCATATATTCCTTCAGGAGCTTCTATATCATATTCAAAAGTATAAAAACAAGGCGAATCATCTTCAAACACTTTACATTCGATAGCAAGAGTAAGTAAACTTTCTTTATCAACAAACCAAGTTTTATATTCTGTTTTTAAAGCATAACATTTTTTTCCGTTATATTCACTCTCTTCAATTTTTGGCATATTGAAAACATTTATCTTTGAATATCCAGACGAATACGGAACATCTTTGTCATACATTAATAGCAAATTACCGACTGATTTTCTTGTAGAAACTTGATTGTTAGAATCAACGTCATGATTATAATAGCAATTCAAACCTTTTACAACATTATCATTATAATCAAATTCGTACTCATAACAAGAATTAAAAATAACATCTTTATTATTAGTAGACCATTCTATACTATTAGATGGTGAGTTTTTTCCGTCAATTCTCCTTGTTACAATGATACCATCTTTAATATAAGTTTCAGTAATTTTTTCTGCGCCATTATTATATTTTTCAGTCACTCTTATTTGTAAGTTTCTATTTTCCTCTGTTATTTGTCTGGTTGCTTTTGAAATTTTAACTAAATTATTATAATTTTGAGCTTTATCTTGTAGTAAAATTCCTAAAACAAGAATTAAGACTAATAATAATATTTTTACAACATTTTTCTTCATATTATTCCTTTCTTTTGTAATAATTATTATATTAATTACAAATTCAGTTTCTATCGTTTATTTTTTTATTTATCTAATAATTTATTGTTTGACTTGATTCCCCCAATAATTTGTCCAGTTATAGCATCTACATAAATATCTATATAATTTATTTTTTCATCTTCAGTTCTATAATGTAACTTCCAACAAATTCTTTCTTCTCCCGATATTGGTGTTTTTATATAATCCATTTCAGCAAATTCTTCCTTTGTTAATAAATCTAATCGATCATCTTTATAACCAATGTAAGGTAGAAATTTAAAATTAAAATACTCTTCAAATTCTCCTCGAACTTCTTCTGCAATGCTTATTGCTTTTTCAGCATCAATTTTTAATTTTTTATCACTTTCTACAAACACAGTGCTGCTATTTCCACTTTCTTTTGGAATAATGGCTAGTAACAAACTTTCTCTATTATTTTTTTCTCCATCTACTACAAAATTCCATCTCCAAGCTTCATTACTTGCATATTGTTGTAAATAATTAAGTTTTTCTCCTGTTTTATAAGCAATTACAACAAAATAAGATTCGAAATCTTTTTCTGTTAGTTCTCTTAATCCAGAATAATTTTCTCTAAATTTATTATAGGTGTCTAAATAATCTATTCCAAATTTTATTATTCCGCTTTCATTTGGTGTTAATTTCAAAAAGTTTAACTCTTCTCCTTGAGCAATTTCAACATTTTCAATCAGCTGTTCTCCTGGTTTTAAATCAGTTCCTGTTATCGGATTTTCAGCAATTAACTTTCTATGATATATTTCACCAAAAGCCTCATCCGAAAAATTAACCACATCGAAATCTTCTGGATCTGGTTTTTCAAAAACTCCATCTGGTGCTTGTTTTAAATACTCATACTCAATAATACTTGCAATTTTTTTATCCTTATCTTTATATTGTGCAGCTACAGTTAGCAAACTTTCTTTATCTACATATATTTTTTTATAGCCACTACCAAATGGATCAATTGCATAACACTTTTTTCCGTTATATTCTTCTGTTACAACAATTGGATAAAAAAATCTATATTTTATTTCATTTTTTAATTTTGTAAAAATATTATCTGTCTCAAATTCAATTTTTCCTAAAGTATATAAATCATAAATGATACCTTTTGTATTATTGAACTCTTCTTCCATCAATCTTTCTTTATTTCTAGTTATACAAGTTAGTTCTTTTAATCCATTTTCATTTTCGTAATTTGCAATATAAGAATTGCAAAATTCTTCATTTAGAAACTCCCACGAAGTAATTTCTAAAATATTATTTTCTCCATCACTTGTACTACATTTGTGCACTGAGGCATTATTATTTCTATAATATTCATCAATTATTATTTGTCCATCACCTATAAATACATCGTTTCTTGTAATTTTTATAAAGTAAGGTTCTGATGAAGAAACAAAATCCATTGTAGTTTTTGAAATTTTTGATAAAATTGAATAGTGATAAATTCTTGTTGCTACTATTAAAATAATTATTGCCACAAGACATAATATAAGTATCTTCTTAATCTTTTTCATAAAAATTCCTTTCTTTTGTATATTTTTAAATTTAAATTAATTAGTTATTATAACAAGCTTGTACCTTCTATCTTATATTAACCATAAAATTTATTCTCTTTATTTGACTTTGTTTATTTTATTTTTTTATCTTTTTCGCTTTTTGTAAATAAATTTTTTATTTTTTCTTTTATGTTTACTGGATTTAAAGCATTTAACAATATAATAGCAGCAATAGATAATCCAAAAGCTCTAATAATTTCTACTACAAATTCTTTTTTATTATTGAAAACATCTATAAAAGTAGGAATTCTCCAAATTGGCATTAGCATAAATATTATAAAAAATATTAATTCTAAAACTTCACCAATTTTAATATTAGCTTTTCTTGTACTTTCTCTTTCACCTTGTTCTAAATCTTTCAAACTTCTTTTTATATAAAAAATATAATTTATAATCGTTATTGCTATAATCGATATTCCTATAAATACACCTACAATAACATCAGTTCTACTATCTTTAAATGAATTGGCTTTTAATATACAAGCAATTCCTATAGCAATTGTTAAAGTAGAAAACAATGTTAAAGTATAAAATTTAGTAACTAACGAAATTAATTCATCAAGTTCAATCTTATTTTTCTTATGATGCTTATGAAATATAAAATAATACGCAATACCAATCGCAATCATATATATTCCAAAAAGAATTGTTATAAGGTTAAAATCTATTTTTTGAAATTCAAATGGTATATTAAAATTCATATTTATGCTCCTATCACATATAAGTTTTATAATAAATTAGCACCTACTAATTTATATAAATTATTTTTGTAATTTATATTTTATATTATTGCTTAACTTATTTAATATCTAATTGTTTATATAATATTTTTTATCCAATGGTTCATCAAATTTTACAACAGGAACTTCAGCTATGTCGATATTGTAAAATTCTTTAAATACACCTTGTACATCAAGCGATGTTACCTTTGTTTGGTCTACCCCTAACAAATCCATCATATTTTTAACAGAATTTTCATCTTTTCCTTCTATTTCTAAATATGTAGGAATATAAGGCCAAGAATCAATATCAAGTTCAACATCATTTAAAATATATCGAATTCTTTTATTTTCTTGATAAGTATGAGCTTTATATCCCAATTCTTCTAGCATCTTATTAGTTTCTTCAAAATCTGAAACTTCAATCTCCATTTCTTTAGTTCCATCTATCGAAAAACTTTCTATTTTCTTTATCGTTAATGTAGTTTTATTTCCGTCTGTTCTTAATCTTATCCATTTATGGTCTGTTGGTGGATTAAAATTATATACTCTTCGTTTGTAATTAAATTCAGAAACCTTTTTAGCCCCTAAATTTTCTAGTTTTTTCATAACATTTTCTTTATTTATATCTAAAACTCTTACCTCAAACTCTGTATGCATTGTCTCCCCCTTAGAATTAATTATTTTACAAAATAATTATATATATAATAATCTTTTTTTTCAACAATTTATCAATCATAAAAATTTTTTTAAATCTTAAAGATTGTTTATATAAAATATTGATTTTTATTTTTATAAATTGTATAATTCAAATATGCTTATATAGCTCAGTTGGTAGAGCAACAGATTCGTAACCTGTAGGTCGGCGGTTCGATTCCGCCTATAAGCTCCAAAAAACCTCATTAATTGAGTAAATTCCAATTAATGAGGTTTTTTATTTTTTACAACAAATTAAATAATATAATTTATTGTCTTTCACTGTCATTCTTATTATCTTCTATAAGACCAACATTTCTAATTTCTTCTGTTTTTCCTGTAATATAATCTTGGCTTAATCTATATACTTGTATTCCATAATGCTCCCCACCTGATTCTGCAACAAAAACAACTTTACCATAGTCCAATATATCAACTTCAGTCATATAATCTATTGCTGCTGCCATTTCAAATTCGTTTGTAATAGTTTCATTATTTCTGTTCGCAGTTATAACAACTGTTATTTCATCTTTAATATTAGCTGTATAAGATGCTTCATTTACCATATCTGCACCACAATCTATGCTTCCTAATAATTTAATTTCATTGTTTATTAATTGATAAACATTAACCACACAAGCTTCTCCTCCAGAATATGATACTAGCGCAACTTTTCCAATATTTTTTATATCCATCGTTCCAGTCTTATCAATCATGGCTCCCAATTCAAATTCCTTTGAGATTTCATTTCCATCTTGTATAGCTTTTATCGTAGCATACATTTCATCTCTAATAGTAATTGTATATTCAATATCATCAGTATCTAAATTACCATTTTTTTCATAATAAGTTGTTACATTTTGGTCTTTTTCTTCTAAATATGTATATTCCATTTTCATTTCATAAATAATGCAAGCCATTATACAAATAATTATAATCATTCCTACCATTATTAATGATGACAAAGTAATTTTACATTTATTATTTTTTTCCATTATATTTATTCCTTTCTTACAAATAATTATATAGCACAAAAGAAGAAATTTTCACATACAATTTCTTCTTTTGTGCATTTATTAATCTTCTGCAACTATAAAATTATATGGTATTGTTAATAGTTCGCCTTCACTATTTTTTACTCTAAATAGTAATCTATAAGTTGAATTTGCTGTTGTTGAAGATAACCTCATTGTTACTTTATTAGTTCCCTCTATTGCATTAACATCGAATACTCCTATATTGTGATTTGTTGTATTATTAACTTGATTTAATCTGTCTGTTACCTTTTGATATGCTGTTCCTACTTTTTGTTGAAGCTCGACTGTTACAGCACAATCAGCGGCTGATAAATATTCAAATGTGGTTTCTAAATTTTCACTCAAATCATTTTTATGCAATACTCTTTTATTCATATTAGTTATTTTTAATGCAGGATTTACTCTTCCTTCTGATTTTATTGTTATTTTTCCGCTTCCAACTAATTCTCCTGCCATTGGTAAATTTGCATTTGCTGTTGCTGATACCCAAAGTTCCACTTCAAATACATATGGTGTTTCTGCATTTGGTAGCATTCCTGAATTCATTTGTATTGTAATTGTATCTGTTAAATTTGATATATCATTTAAAGGAATTATAAATTGTTTATTTGCATTTAAATAATAACTTTCATTTTCTATAATCAAATTTGTATCTGAGGCAATATTATCTGGCACTTTTATTATTAATGAAAGTTTTCTTCCATCATATTTTGATTCTGCTCCTTCTGTATCTTGCATAGAATATGATATTTCAAAGTTTTCTCCAAAATTAGCATTTGCTGGAACAGTCAATTCAAATGTCCTTTTACCTTTTGTTGTAAAAGTCAATTCTTTTGAATTAAAATTATCTACCGAATCATTACTACTTTCCAAAATCATTTTTACAGTATAAGTTCCTATATTCATATAGCCTGATGAACATTTTGAAAAATCCACAATTACTAAGAATTTTTGTTCTATTGTATCTGCTCCAGTTAACAATGCATAATCTTTTGTTTGCAATGTTCCCATTGCTGTAAAATTTTGAAGATCAATATTTGAAATTGCACTATTTACTTCATAATACCAATAATTTGGATTTTGAAAATCTGTTAATTCTGCCAAAATAATATTTGTTCCCACAGGCAAACTATTAGAAAAACTTATGCATTGTCCATCATACAAGTCTGGTATATAACTTAAAACAAATTGTGTTGTAAAGGCTGAGTCTTGACTTATTGATACTTCTTCTGTTATCTCATCAAACATTACAAATCTTTTCCCTGATGCAATTGATGATTTTGGATCTGTTGCTTGTTTAATTTCTCTATTTATATTAATTTTTTGTTTAATTGTAACTCCATTATCGCTTGTTAAAGTTACTATAATATAACGAATTTGTGAGTTATCACTAAGCTGATTTGCATTATATATTTTAAATGTAAACTCTGGCGCTGAATTTTCTAATAAAGTTCCAACTTCTATTGGCATTGTTTGACTACTGCTTAATATATCTTTTTCTAAGCTCCCCATGTTTGCCGTTATTGCAAATGTTTTATTTGCATCTGTTCCTGGCATATCAACATTTGCTTCTATATATTGTTTTGTTTGTAATGTTGCATTATAAAGTTCAACACCTGTTATTGAAAACGTATGTGCATTTTTAAATTGAGGGAATACAGTTTCTTCAACTGTAACAGTATTTACATTTCCATCTATCTTTGGCTGCATATCTGGTGCTGCTGTTAATGTAATCTCATCTAGCTCCATAGAATATTTCAAATCAACAGTTACTAATGATGTCGAAAAGTTTCCCGCAGTTTCTCTATCATTGTTTATATGTTTATAATAACCTCCAGAATGCCAAACATTTATGGCTCCAGCTTCAACACCATAATCCTCTCCACTATATTGCATTTTAATAGATATTCTTGATCTATCACCATTTTCAATTCTTTCCTTATTTAAAGTAATTTTTATTAAAGTTACTTTTTCCCATAATAAGTTTTCGTTTGTTTCAATTTCTTCAGCAGTATACCAGTTTTCAAGTTCTTTTGCTTCTACATAACTTACACCTTCTGCAAAAGAATATTGTATACTTAGAAAATCATCACCAGTTTTAGTAGTTTTTTCTATCATCTCAAAATCAAAGAATTTTGTCGAATCTCCCGATATTAAGAAATTATCTACTGTAGAAGTCTTTTTAGGTATTGGTATATAGTATTCAAACCCTTCTGCGTTTCCACCACTAAAACATCCTATATCTATATTATAATTTACAATATCTGTTTCTGCTAACAAGGATTGCTCTGTTCCTTCTTCTGTTATAGAACCTTGCCTATCTACAGATATACTATTGGTTATATCTAAAGTTGCTGTTTCAGCTACTATTTGACAACTTGCTGTATTGTTTGATCTTACGCAAGCAATATTATCTGTTGTTGAACCATTTTCATTTAAATCATATATATCTGTTTTTTTAGACCAGCTATAAGTTCCTGAACCAGCATTAGTTTGCTTGTACCCAGCTGTAACTAATATATCTTTAGCAAATAAAGTTGAACTATCTATAGTATATGCAGTATCTAATTGCATATTAAATTTTACATAGCTACCTGTTGAAAGCACCGCTAAACTTTCTGTAGCATATCCTACACATATATCCGATGGTAATTTTATTATCCATAATATAGTACCATTCCCTAAATCTCTGGTAGATACTTGAAAGCCAGTAATAGATACTCCTTTAGAAGTAGAAAAAGCTATTGATTGTTCATTTATAGATACATCTTTTGGTAAAATTGCACCTAAAGTCATTCCTTTTATCCACGTACAGTTTCCATAAGGATATTTTACTGCTTCTATTCGTCCTGAAAGTTCAACACTTTCGCCAGCTTCTATTGTTGATTTACTCATTGCTACATTTTCTAACATATATGTAGGATTACTTGACGTTTGTAAAGGAGTTTTTGCAGTTCCATTAAGTGTAGCTATATCTGGATTAGAAGATACAACTTTAATTGTACTTGATGGGGATTGACCACTTTGTGCATTTTCATTTATATATCCAAAATAGTTTCCTGGACCTGTATGCTCATTATTTGATTGATAAGCATATAATTTATGTCCCGCTTTAATTGTATTTAAAGTATATTCTATTGTTTTAAAATAATAATTTCTTTGTGATTCTGGTAATAGCCCTCTTCTAATGGTATTACGTAATCCTGCAGTAGAAGTTTTATTGTAATAACTATTTTTAATAGAATATTCCCATTCTCCAATAGCACCTTCTAAAGTTTCTTCTACTCTTTCTCCAGCATCATTTAAAAATACTCTAATTCCATCTTCGTCTACTAAAGTATATTTTATATTTATATATTCTTGAACAGTATCAGCATGAGTATTTACAGTTGTAACTTTAATTAAATTTGTATTTTCAGTATCAAAAGTCCAATAAAAAGTTTTTTCACAGCTATCTCCTGTTCCTTTATTCTCTAGCCAAAATCCACCAAGCTCAGAAATTGCTCCAGTAGGTCTTTCTGTAATTGTTGCCGACTTTGAGCCCGCCGATAACGTTACCTTTTCTAAGTTTTCTTTTTGATATGTAATTTGATACATAGTTTGTGAAAACAACGATATATTTTCTGTTCCATTTTTACTATCTACTGTTGCTGTGACTTTTCCATTATAAAAAGCAAAAGAGTTTGCATCTAAAGCTAGTAATTCTTCACTTAAAGGTCCAAGATTAAATTTTATTACTGTTCCAGTAGAACTATAATAATTATCAAAAGTTATTGTAAAAATACCATTTGATTCTAATTGACTCGACTCTATTTGATAAGATGGATTACTTATATTCGGAAATGTTATTTCATCTACATTTGGTAATAAGAAATGTTTATTACTGTCAGCATCTGTATAATATGGACATTGTACTTTCATTATTACTTTATTAAAAAATAATTTTATTCCACTCTCTGAAGACGGTGAATATGTTATTGTTGCTGTAACTGTCTTGTCCTTTAAAACTGTTACTGCTGATACATTATTGTTTCCATCTATTGCCAAATAATTAGCTGAACTAAAAGAAATTTTAGTTCCTGCTGTCGCTTTTCCAATTAATAATTTCTGTAATTGTGTAATATTTTCTTCTGTATCTTTTTTCGAAAGACTTACAGTTATAGGTGCAACTCCATCTGGAGTTAAATTCGAGTTTGCCCTTTTGTCCCATAAATTAGTATCATATCTAATTTCAAGCTGAATAGTTCCACTTATTCCCATTCTATTCATAACAAATTTTGCAGTACCACTATAAGTATTTACTTGATAAGTTCCTCCATTATTCACTGCTAATGGTTCGTTTTGAGTAAATTCTACTGCTTGATATCCACTTGGTGCAATTAATTCTGTAGCAACAATATAAAATTCTTCTGGTAATTCAACTGTAACTATATATGTATTCCCATCTGCTGGAACATTTGGATCTATTTGTAAATATTTACTGGTATCATATTTCCAGCCATCTACTTGTGCACCTTCTTCTGTAAGTACTGTTCCAGTTCCTTCACTATATTGATTTGTATCATATAAAACTGCTTGTAATGAATAACTTGTTGTATCATTACTAACCACTGTTTCCCCTTGAGTTGTGTTGCTTGAAGTTGCATCTTCTGATAATAAATTTGTAGTACCACTACTAAATGTAGCAAATTTTAGTGCTTCGTCTTTTGTTACATTATTTGAAATGTTGTTTTCTATTGTTGTATTTTCTGACACAGAATTTGATATCGTATTTTCTGTTATCTTATTTTCTAACGTATTTGAAACTATATTTTCTTTTATTTGATTTTGTAATTCATTGTTTGAATTTGTATCGTTATTAATTTCATTTTCTATTGAATTAGTAAAATTATTTGAAATAGAATTGTTATCTATTATGTTTTGGGATAAATTATTTTGAACTATATCTTCTGTTCTTAGTGAAGCATCTAATGCGTTTTCTTCTGCTGATGTCACAATTTCATCAGCTTTAGAAAATAGCATTTTACCAGGTAAAAATGCTATTATTAAAATTATTAACATTAACAAATATTTCCATACACTCTTTCGTTTATGGCGCATATATATTAATTCCTTTCTACTGAAAAATCATCTTTGCTATAACTTGAACTTGGTTGCTTTTTAAAAAACGGAAGCGTATATTCTGAATTAGCTTCAAATGTTATCGTTGCACTTCCTTGTAAATACCCAGTATTCACCCCTGAAAACTTCTCATTAGTACTATCAGGTGCTACTCCTGCTGGCCAGCTAATATTTATATCTCCAGAATAATCTTCCGTTTGTATTGTTAGTTGTAATATCGGACTATTAGCCGAATCATGTATTTCATATATAATATCTTCTTCTTTTTCTGTCAAAACAAAAGATGCTCTAAGAGTTCTTTCATATGGTTTTATCGCTTTTGCAGTTATTAAATATGTTCCTGTTGGTAAATTAGTAAATTCTATTGTTTTCTCTTCTACATTTTTGTTAGAAAGCTTTCCTGTCTTTTCTTTAATAATATTACCTTCCTTATCTTGAACCGTATTTCCATGTATATCAGTTATATTTACAACATATTGTGTTTCTACATCAGAATATCTTAATTCATCAATATTATTACTTAAAGAAAAAGAAATTGAATCTTTTCCTTTTTCATAAGTATAAGCTTTAGGATTTGTGTTATCTGAAAGTAAATCACTTTCAAAATAGAAACTTTTCGCTTCATATACAATATCTTTATTTTTTTCAAATACATACTTTGCTAAAGACCCACCAATTAACATAATTGGTATTAATACTAAAAATATTTTATTAAAATTTAATTGTCTTTTTGTATTATATCTTCTTTTCTTAGACATTTTATATCCTTTCTAATCAGTTTGAGTAGCTAGCACTTTTATAGCAAAATGTTCAATCTCTAAAGCATAGGCTTCATCATTTTTATCTTCTGGCCAATTTATTTTCAAATAAAGAGTCATTTCTTGTTCTCTATCTGCAGTAAATTTAAAATCATCTTCACTATAAATTCCATTTTCATCTGGCTCTAATATTTCTGTACAATATTCATCCTTATACAAACCATATGTTAATGGTAAATTTTCTATAGCACTTCTTTTTATTTCTAATGAAAAACTTTGCCCAACTTCGCACACTCTGTCACCATCTTTATTAGTAATGACAATTGGGCAAACAACTGGGTCACTTCCAGGATATGCTTCAATTGGAATTTGGGCATCTACTAAGACATCTGTAGCCATAATTGCAACTCTTGTTGTACTGTCTCTTGCTACAGTCGATTCATATCTTGAAAATGATATAGACAATATAATTATTGTTGTTATAAAACATAAGAATATTAAATTATGAGATTTTATCTTATTCTCATTTCTCATTCGTTTTCTCCTTATTTTTTTGTTTTTCGTATCTCATTCGTTTTTTTTCTCTTGCTAGTTTCTTTTCATCTGTAGATTGGCAATATAATAAATATAAATAATAAATTACTAATACCAAAATTATTGTAGTGGATTTCTTTAAAAATAGTAAGATATTTCCTAAATTTGATATTGTATTTACAACTTTTCCTTCTATTTGTTCATCTTTAACAATTTCTATATCTTCTACATTGTTAAAATCACCTTTAGTTTTATATTGCTTGCTACCATCAGACAAAAACATTATTTCAGTAATTCTATGCGTTATAATTAAGTTATCTCTTCTAAATGATATAATGTCTCCCTCTTTTAATTGTTCTAAGCTATCTTTTACAATTACTATATCTCCAATTTCTAATTCAGGTTGCATACTTCCTGAAATTATTACATAACTTTTTATCCCAAAAAAGCTCGGAGTTTTATCTGGTTTTATTATTGCTTGTATAATTAGTGATGTATTATATATTAGGAGAGGAATTAAGATTATATAAGCTATTGTACTTATTATTTTCTTAATTTTTAATTCTTTATTTTTTCTCCTTTTTATCTCATCATTTGTATATAGCATCTAGTCTTCTCCTACTTTAACGTATTCTTCAGCTTCAATTTGTAAATTCAATTTATAATATTCATCATCCTCTTGACTTCCTACTAAAGTATCATTTAGATTATCATCTACCCAATACCAATCTAATGTAAATATATTGTTTGAATCTTGTATTGCAACTATTTTTTCAACATTCAAATCTTCTATTCCTACATATTCGTTTTCATTTCCTCTTACATAAACATTATTTAATTTTAATCTATATTTCACATTTATAGGGAACTTCATTTCATCTAAAAATTTTATATCATATGTAATATCTTTGCGAGTTACATTTTCTACACAAAATTTATATGAACCTTTTGATTTTGGTGCAATTTTCTTTTGCCCAGAAAATAAAGTATTATTAAATATATTTAGTTCTGTTTCTTCAGCTATTAGTCCGTCATTATCCTTAACTTTTATTAGTTTTACATTATCACTTGGTAATAATCCTATTTTCCCAACTCTATATCCTAACAATATTAGCATTATTATTAATATAACAATAACAACTATCAATAGTATTTTATCATTCTTATCTTTTTTTTGTCTTTTTACATAGTCATCTATAGTATAGGGTATGTTTTCTTCTTTTTTCATATTTACTCCTTCTTACAAATTATGAAATATACTCACAAAACACACTAATTTTTTAGTAATTTTTGTCAATATATTTTTATCAAAGCTCTATCTCTATTTCAAAATAGAGCTTTTGATTGTAGTAATTATAATTGTTTATATAAAGTTTTAGCTCTTTAAAACAATTTAATTATATGTAAGATTCCAATTAGTTTATTGATCTACTTGTTGTACATCAATTGTAGCTTTAACTGTAACTGTTGGAAGTGTAGTATTTACTGCTAACGCTGTATCTGATGAATCTCTATTAGCATCTGTATCATCTGTAAATGCCCATCTCCAATAGATTGTTTTTGTATTTGCTGTAGCTCCAATTCCAATTTCTGTAAAATCAGAATCACAAATATCAGCTATACTAGAACTCCAACTTTGTTTGTCTAATGAATATTCTAATGGAACATTTGAAGCATTTGTTACTTCATATTTGGTTTTAAATTCAGCTTTTACTTCTGAAGCATTTTCCAATGCAACAGTAAAGCTTCCTGTTGTTCCAGGTGCTATTAAAGACCCGTCCACTTTTTTTATTGAATCTGATGTATCTCCTGATAATGTACTGAAGATATCAAATTCAAGTTCTTTTGCTGTTGTTCCAGCAACATTTACTTTGTTACCATTTTTATCAGTAACATTGAATACCCATTTTGCAACTGTAGCTGTATCTGAGCCATATGAGGTAGATACATATCTTGCATATGTTCCTGATACTAATATTAATGCTACCATTGTGAAAAATAAAATAAATATAGCAAATTTTACTATTGTATTTTCACTTTTCATTAGTGTATTCCTCCTTTCTGTTGTAATTTTTTCAATAATATTCTAGAATATTACTTTTTATAATAAAAGCAAAATGCTTATTATAAACAATTTAAGAATTATTTTTCTTTAGTTCTTCATTTTGTTGTTTTAATCTTTCAATTTCTTCCTCTAACGCTTTTTCTTTTTGTAATTTTTCTTCTTCATATTTTTTATTTCTTTTTGTTTCAATTGATTGTAGTATAATAAGTAAACCTATAGGTACGGATAAACATGATACAATTCCTATAGGAGTTTGTATAAATAATGCAACATTACCTAGTCTTGATATTTTAAATTGATATAAACCTTCTATTTGTTCCGGTAATACAAATCCTCTGTCTTCTATATTATTGTTATCACCTTTTGTTTTATATTTTGTTTCACCGTTTTCTTCTACCACTTCAACAATTCTGTGAGTTACTACAACATCTCCATCTTTAAATGCTATAACGTCATCTTTTTTTATTTCACTTGCTGGTACTTCTCTTACAACTGCAATATCTCCAGAATAAATTTCAGTTTCCATTGATCCAGACAATACTATAAACGGTTTCCATCCAAAAAACGATGGGACTTCATCTGGTTTTACAAAAGAATCTAGTATAATTATTCCATTTACCACTAAAATTGGAAGTAATATTATTAATAATATTATGCTAACTATTTTTTTTATTTTTTTCACTGATTTCTACCTCTTCCTTCCTATATGCAAAGATTATATATACTTTTTATATTAAACGCTTTTGCTCATAATCTCTTTTCTTTACTTAAATTTAATTTTTTAGTTTTATATTCGAAATTTTTAATAAGTTTCTCAACACTTTTCATTAAATTTCTCCCAACATAATTCTTATTCGAATCATAACATATTTCTACCTTTTTGTATATATCTTTACATTCTGTTACAAAAATTTAACCTTTTTTTAATTTTTATGTAATATTTTGTTTTTTCAATTAAATAATTTTAGCATTTTCAATTTCGTGTCAATAATTATAATTATTGACATAAAAAATAGAAGATAAGTGGTTTTACTTATCTTCTATTTTTTATAATTTATGCTATTTATCATTTGCCACAATAAAATTATATGGTATTGTCAGTAATTCTTCTCCTTGACTATTTTTAACCTTAAATAATAATCTATAAGTTGAGCTTGTTATCGCAGAAGAGAGTCTCATTGTTACTTTATTTATTCCTTCTGTTGAGCTTACATTAAATACTCCAAATGTGTGATTTGTAGTATTGTTAACTTGATTTAATCTATCTGTTACTTTTTGATATGCTGTACCAACTTTTTGTTGTAATTCAACTGTTACTGAGCAATTAGTTGCTGTTACATATTCAAATGTTGTTTCTAAATTTTCACCTAAATCTTTTTTATGTAACACTCTTTTGTTCATATTTGTTACTTTTAAAGCTGGATTAACTTTTCCTTCTGTAACAATTGTTATTTCTCCGTTTCCAACTTTTTCGCCAAGCATCGGTAAATTAGCATTAGAAGTTGCTGATACCCAAAGCTCCACTTCAAACACATATTGTGTTTCTGTATCTGGTAGCATTTCTGAATTCATTTGTATTGTAAGACTATCTGTTAAATTGGATATCTCATTTAAAGGAATTATAAATTGTTTATTTGCATTTAAATAATATTTTTCATTTTCTATGCTTAAGTTTATATCTGGTGAAATATTATCTGGTGCATTCATTATTAATGAAAGTTTTCTTCCATCATATTTTGATTCCGCTCCTTCTGTATCTTGCATAACATATGATATTTCAAATTTTTTTCCGAAATTAGCATTTTGTGGAACTGTAAGTTCAAATCTTCTCTTACCTTTTGTTATAAAAGTTAATTCTTTTGAATTAAAGTCCTCTACTGAATCATTGCTACTTTCCAAAATCATTTTTATAGTATAATTTCCAGTGTCAATATATCCTGATGAACATCCCGAAAAATCAACAATAACTAAGAATTTTTCTTCAATTGTATCTGCACCAGTAGATAAAGTATAATTTTTAGTTTGAGTTGTTCCCATTGCAATAAAATCTTGAATATCAATTGTAGAAATTACACTTCCTACTTGATAATAATAGTACATTGGGTTATCGCTGTTAGTTAATTCTGCTAGAATAATTTTTGTACCTACTGGTAAATTATTTGAAAAACTTATACTTTGACCATTATATAAGTCTGGTATATAGTTTAAAACAAATTGTGTTGTAAATGCTGAATCTTGACTTATTGTTACTTCTTCTGTAGTATCATCAAACATTACAAATCTTTTTCCAACAGCAATTGCTGATTTAGGGTCTGTTGCTTGTTTAATTTCTCTGTTTATATTAATTCTTTGTTTAATAGTAACTCCATTATCGCTCGTTATAGTTACTATAATATAACGAATTTGTGAGTTATCGCTAAGTTCGTTCGCATTATAAATTTTATATGTAAATTCTGGCGCTGAATTTCCCAAAGATATACCTACTTCTATTGGTGTAGTTTGTGCAGTAGTTAAAACATCTTTTTCTGATGCATCCATATTTACAGTAACAGCAAAAGTTTTATTTGCATCATTTCCCGTCATATCAACATTTGCTTGTATATATTCTTTGTTTTGTAATATAACGTTATAGGCTTCTACTGCCGTTATTGAAAAGATATGTGAATTCTTAAATTGTGGAAATGCATTTCTTTCAACTGTAATTGTATTTACATTTCCTTCTGTTTTTGGAGCCATATCTGGTGCTGCTGTTAATGTTATTTCTTCTAATTCTAAAATACATTCTAAATTTACTGTTATAGCATTGGTATTATAATTTCCTGAAACTTCTCTACCGTTAAGATTATAATGATAATATCCTCCAGCATGCCATACATTTTTCATTCCAGCATCATTTTCGTAATCATCTCCAGCGTATTTTAACCTAACTGAAATTCTAGCATTGCTACCATTTTCAATTCTTCCTGTTTTTGAAGTTAACTTTATTAAAGTTACATTTTCCCATAATAAATTTTCGTTTGATTCAATTTCTTCTGCCGTATACCAGGTTTGAAGTTCTTTAGCTGTTTCATAATTTATTCCTGTTTCAAAAGAATACTGTAAATCAAATAAGTCATCACCTGTTTTGGCAGCTTCTTCGACTAGATTAAAATCAAACAACTTTGTTTCTTCACTTGATATTAAGAAATTGTCTATTGAAGAAGTAGTTTTAGGTATTGGTATATAATATTCAAAATTTTCTGTTGTACCACCAGTAGAACATCCTATATCAATATTATAATTTACAATATCTGTTTCCGCTTGTATTGATTGCTTAGTTCCTTCTTGAGTTATAGAACCTTGGCTATCTATAGATATACTATTTGATATATCTAATGTTGCTGTTTGTGGAATAATTTGACAACTGTCTGTAATAGTATTTCTCGCACCAGATACCAAATCAGTTGTTAAGCCATTTTCATTTAAATCATATATATCTGTACGCTCATATCCAGAATATCCACCTTGTCCTTTTATTCCCTTTTGATTATATCCAGCTACAATAAACATATCTTTAGCATATAACGTTGAATTATTCATAGTATAAGCTGTTTCCAATTGCATTTTAAATTTAATTGTTGTGTAATTATTTAAAATTCCAAGAGTTTGAGTTGAATATCCTAAATAGACTTCTGTTGGAAGTTTTATAGTCCACAATACATTTCCATCCTCTGTTTCTCTGTTACTAGTCACAAAATTTTTTATACTAATTCCATTTCCAGTAGTAATAGATACTGTTTGTTCATTTATTGATACATCTTTAGGTAAAATAACTCCTATTGAAATATCTTTTAGCCATGTACTAGATCCATACGGAAAACTTGCAACTGAAACATTTCCTGAAACTGTCACACTATTTCCTGCATTAATAGTTGTTTCACTCATTGCAATATTTGTTATAGTTGCAACAATAGAACTTTCCTCCTTTAATGTTGTGTTTATAATTCCTGTAAGCGTATCTATGTTTGGATTTGAAGATTCTATTGTTATTCTAGTTTTTATTTGTTTATTATTTTTTGCATTTGATTTAAAATATCCAACAACTGTTCCACCATCAGTAAACGAACACGAACTTCCTGGTGTCCATAACTTTTGACCAACTTTTATAGTCTTTAATTTATATTTTATAGTTTTAAAATAATATTGTTGATGACTTGTTGGAAGCATAGTTCTAATAAATTTATTTTTTAACTGAGTTAAAGCAGTGGAATTATAATATGCATTCTTTAAAGAATATTTCCATTCTCCAACCGCATTTTCAGCTGTTTCTTCTACCCTTTCACCATCTTCATTTAGATATACCTTTTTCCCATCCACATCTACTAATGTATATTGCAATTCTATATATTCTTGTACTGTATCTGACGGTATATGAGTGGTTGTTACATTTATTAAATTAGTATCCTCAATATCATATTCTATATAAATAGTTTTTTCACAGCTATCACCTGTTCCTGTATTTTCTATGTGGAAAGCACCACCAACTGATACTGCATCTTCTGGTCGGTTTGTATATGTTACATTTTTCCCAACTATATCTAGTCTTATTTTTTCTAATACTTCTTTTTGATAAATAATACTATATATATTTGTTGTACAGACTACTGAACCAGTAATTCCATTTTTCCCGTCAACACTTATTGTTGTATATCCATCAGAAAATACAAACTCATTTTGTTCTAATTGTAATAATTCTTCACTTAATGGTTCTATTTCTATCGCGAACAAATATCCATTTGTTCCATAAACATCATATATATCAAGTGTTATCATACCATTTGTAGTTAATTGCTCAGTATTTATTTCATAAGAAGAATATTTCAAGACGTTTTTTACAGTCCAACCGTCAAAATTTTTTTCATTTGTAATTTCCTTAATATTAAAATTTAAATAATGTTTATTTCCTTCACTATCAGTATAATATGGAATATTTATTTTAAAAGTCATTTTGGGATAATATATATATCTTTCTTCTTCTGTTGAAATGCTCGGAAATATGTAACAGGTCTTATCTGCTAGGACTTGAACAGATGAATTATAAG
>JAFXGW010000012.1 GCA_017536685.1 Clostridia bacterium
CACTTTTTACAATTCCTAAATCCAGTAAAAAGCTTATCAAATTAGTATTTGCATAGTTGTCAATCACAACTTCGTTTTCTTCTAATTTTTCTTCTACATTTACTGTTGCATTTGATATATGAGATACATTCTCGTCATCTTCTACGTACCCATAAATAGCTAAACTCAGTTTACCTTTCTCGTATTCTCCTACATCAAAAAAACAATTTCTGTACTTTACACAATTTGATTCATAGTTAAAAGTTTTCAAGTACTTTCCCTCCTTTTTTATAAATTATAATTTTTATTTTGTATTCAAAAACTATTAATCTATCCTCCTTTCTTATTTTTACACAAAAAAATAACAAGTCTGACTTTTTTAATCTAACTTGTTTTTCTTTGTTATTTAATTTTACGCACAATTCCCCCTATAGCTGTGTTTAGACTATAAGTGGCATTATATAAAGTGCTACTTACTTTACCTTTGCATAATCGCAAAGTGATACTGACTTATGTCAGTTTTACCCTGTTAAACAGGTATAACTATAAAGTTATTGCTTTATAGTTATTAATTTTGAATACATTTTTATTATAATTCATTTGTACTATAAATGGAATAGACACACCCGAAAATTTTTTCAATATGATATTACAATGTTTCAAGCTTTTTTTATCTCCGCAATATAAAAAAGCAAATCTAATGACTTGCTTTTCAAATTGTAATTTGTCTCTCACTTACTTTACCAAATTTATAATTTTTGTTGCCACTTTTTCAATAAATTTCTCATCATGTTCTACAAAAATAATGGTAGGATTATAATTTAGAATAGCATCTTCTATTTGTTCTCTTGTCAATATATCAATATAGTTTAAAGGTTCATCCCATATATAAATATTAGCCTGTTCTGAAATACTTTTTGCAATTAGAACCTTCTTCTTTTGACCTTCACTCATATCTTGAATATTAGTATCAAAATCAAATTGTGATAATCCCATTTTTACTAACATTGCTTTAAAAATACTTTCATTTATTTTATTATCGTAAGCAAAAGTTCTCAAATTTCCTTTTAAATCTTCTGTACTCTGAGAAACATAAGATATTTTTAAATCATTTGCAACCATAAACTCTCCATTATACTGTAATTCTTCTCCTAAAATAAGTTTTAATATACTTGATTTACCAATGCCATTTTTTCCAATTAGTGCAACCCTATCGCCATTATTAACTTCAAAAGTAATAGGGTTAAATATCGTTTCTTTACTATATTTTATCTGCAAGTTATGTGCAAAAATTAATGGATTCTTATTACTTTTTAGAGGAATAATTTTTAATGTATCATTTACCTCTATATTTTTTAACAAATTAGTCTTTTCATTTATTGCTTTTTCTATTCTTTGTTCCATAACTTTTGATTTTTTCATCATTTTATCTGCTTTATGTCCTATATATCCTTTATCTATTGTAGTTTCTGAATTATATTTTTTATTTTTTGTTTTTTCAGCCTCATTTGACCATTTTGCACAATTTTTAGAAGCTATTTCAAGTCTATTTATATCTTTCTGCAATCTTTCATTTTGTATTTTTTCAAAATTATCTTGCCTATTTTTATTTTCTTTCCAAGATGAAAAATTACCTTGTTGTATTTCTATATTAGTATTATTTATAGAAATTATATGATTTACAACTTTATCTAAAAAATTTCTATCGTGAGATACTAATATAAATCCTTTTTTCTTTTCTAAATAATTTACTAAATTATTTCGTGTTTCAATATCCAAATGATTTGTAGGCTCATCTATAAGTAAAAAGTTATTACCTTTTAAAAATAAACTTATTAAAAGTATCTTTATTTGTTCGCCACCACTTAATAAGTTAAAACTTCTATATAATACTTCAGTATCTGTATTAAGTAAATTTAATTCTCTTATAATTTCCCAATCTTCAACATTCGGAGCAATCTCATTTACTATTTCTATTGCCATTCTTTCTTTGTTTTTTACTTCAAAAGGGAAGTAATCAAACTCAACATTTTTTGATATTGCACCTTGATATTCATATTTTCCTAATAATAACTTTAAAAATGTAGTTTTACCTTTACCGTTTCTTCCAATTAATCCTAATTTCCAATCAGTATCTATATTAAATGATACATTTTCAAATATATTTTTTAGGCTTCCATCATATCCAAAAGTTAAATTGTTTACACTTATTAAAGACATCTATTCCTCCTACAAATTATTATTTTGCGAACTACTAAATTGTAATTTATAATTTGCTTATTACTTTTTTCTGTCAACTTCTTTGTTTACACTATTGCTAATAATATAGAAATTGGAAATATAGCTACTGGATAAAATTCTTATTTTCAATTTTTCAATTTAAAAATTTTCTTTTGGCGCTTAGTTTCAAATTTCCAATAACCATGATTACGATTTCGATGTTTTTTTTGAATCTTGTTTTGATTGTTTTTCATGGCTTGTTCAGCATTTAATATAATAGCTTTTTTTTCGTTGGAAACAAATTTAAGAAAAACATCATATAGGTATAGCCATCCATCGTATGAGATCTCAGTAAGCGTTGACTCTAATTTGATTTTTAAAAACTTGCAAATGCGTTTTTGTTGCTCATAAGTAAACAATTTTTTTGTTTTATCTTTGAAAGTATTTCCAGACGCTAAAAATATATATGATAAAAAATTTCTATAGTCTGTCGCATCCTCAACATCTGCTGATGTTTTTCTTTGAAAGTGAGCAAAACATATTCGTGCATTTGGCACAGGATAAAAATCTGATGGTTTAAACTCATAAATCAATTCAGCGGAAAACCAAGGTTTGTATAAAAGAGACCTCAAACTTTCGTTATA
>JAFXGW010000013.1 GCA_017536685.1 Clostridia bacterium
CAAAAAGGAAGAACTTTAAAATTATTAAAAGGTGGAGCAATAGAAGGGCAAGAATCTACTTTTGATAAAGAAGTTTATTCTAGTAAAGAAATGGTTGATGTACCAGTAATTGGAAAAATAACAGCAGGAGAACCAATTTTAGCTGTTGAAAATGTAACAGATACATTCCCAATTCCTCTAGACTTTGTTGGAACTGGAGAAAGTTTCATGTTAACAGTTAGAGGAGAATCTATGATTGAAGCTGGTATTTTAGATGGAGACTATATTTTAGTTAGAAAACAAAATACAGCTCATAATGGGGAAATTGTAGTTGCATTAATTGGAGATGAAGCTACAGTAAAAACATTCTATAAAGAAAAAGATCATATAAGACTTCAACCAGAAAACTCAAGCTTAGATCCAATAATAGTACCAACTTGCCAAATACTAGGAAAAGTATCTGGAGTATTTAGAAAAATAAAATAAAATCCTTATATCATACAAAAGCTAAAAGCTGAGCAGTTGCTGCTCAGCTTTTTTGTGTGTATAATACAAATTTGGAATTCATATCATATTTTATTATTTTAGTTCGACAATAGTAACTCCCATTTCACCTTCACCAAAAGTACCAACTCTAAAAGATTTAACATGAGGATGTGTTTTTAAGAAAGAGTGAATTCCAGATCTTAATGCACCCGTTCCTTTTCCATGAACAATTCTAATAGTTGCTAATCCACTTAAAGAGCAGTTATCTAAATATTTATCAATTTCTAAACAAGCTTCATCTACATTTTGACCAATAACATTTATTTCAGCAGAAATAGCTTTGGCTTTAAAATCTTTTCTATTAGAATAATCTCTATTTTGAGTTTGTTTTTTTGAAGAAGATTTTTTTACAAGTTCTAAATCCGAAATATCAAAATACATTTTTCCAAGTCCAAGAGAAACTTGAACTTTTTTATCTTTAGAAATAGAAAGTATTGTTCCTTCTTGATTTAGCTTTCTAACAAATACTGTAATTCCAGGAGTTAAGCTTTCAAAGGAAATTAATGTATTTGATGAGTCGTTTGATTTATCTATAACACTTAAATCATCAATTTTTTCATTTAATTTGTTTCTTAATTTATTTGATTCTTTATTACTTGAAGATTTCTCAAGTTCTTTTATAATATCATTTGCATCTTCTTTAGCAGAAATTAGAATATTACGAGCTTCGTCTTTGGCTTTATTTATAATTTCTTTTTGTTCCTTTTGAAGTTTTGAAACATCAAATTCTAAAGAAGATTTTAATTTTTCAATTTCTTTTGAGTAATTTAAAGTTTTTTGTTTTTCAAATTCTATTGTACGCTTATCTTCATAAATATTTGTAAGTAATTCTTCAATATTTATTTTATCTGTATCAATAAATTCTTTAGCTCTATTAATTATTTCTTCTGAAATTCCAAGTTTTCTACTAATTGCAAAAGCATTGCTTGTACCAGGAACTCCAAGTAATAATTTGTAGGTAGGAGACAAGGTCTCTATATTAAATTCAACGCTAGCGTTTTCAAATCCATTTGTTACTAAAGCAAAATGTTTTATTTCTGGATAATGTGTTGTTGAAAGAGTTAAACATTTTAAAGAATTTAGTTTTTCTAAAATGCTAATTGCTAAACTTGAACCTTCAACTGGATCTGTTCCAGAGCCTAATTCGTCAATTAAAATAAAACTGTTTTCAGTTGCTTCTTTTAAAATATTTGCAATGTTTGTCATATGCGATGAAAAAGTACTTAAAGAATCTGCAATACTTTGATCATCACCAATGTCTGCAAAAATATTATCAGCAACATAAATACTGCTGCCTTCTTTAGCTGTAATGTGAAGTCCACTCATTGCCATAAGCATTAATATTCCAGCAGTTTTTAAAGTAACTGTTTTACCACCAGTATTTGGACCTGTTATAATTAATGAATTATAATCTTTTCCAATTGGAATATCATTTTTTACAGCTTGATTTTTATTTAATAAAGGATGCCAAGCATTTAATAAATTTATATATTTTTCATCATTTATAATTGGTTCTGTAGCATCTAAACTATTAGAATATTTTGCTTTTGCAAAAATAAAATCAATAATACCAATTAAATTAACGTCATTTTCAATGTTAGGAATAATATTAAAAAATAGTGAAGTTAATCTTTGAAGTATTTTTTCGATTTCTATATTTTCTTCATTTCTTAAATTATTTAAATCATTATTTAAATCGAAAATTGAAATTGGTTCAATAAAAACAGTAGAACCACTAGAAGAAATGTCGTGAATAAATCCTTTCACATCTTGACGATGTTCATTTTTAACAGGAATAACAAAACGACTATTTCTCATTGTTATAATATTTTCTTGAACATATTTTGAATTTAAAAATGAATTTAATTTTGATTTTATTTCTTGTTCTTTAGAGCGAATTGATTTTCTGATATTTTTTAATTCACTTGAAGCATCATCAGATAGTGTATTTTCATCAATAATGGCTTTATCTAGTTCTTTTTCAATAGAAGGATTTATATATAAATTATTGAAAAGAGTTTCAAGATTAATAAATTCAGACATGTCGATTTCAGTTGATGTGAAATAATCTTTTAAGTTTGATGATAAATTTAAAATTTTCTTTAAATCTAATAATTGTTTGATAGAAAGAAATAATCCACTATTTAATTTTTTTATATGAGAAGTTATATCTTCAATTTCACTCATAGGAACAGCACCTTTTCTATATAAAAGAATAGAGGCTTCAGTTGTTTGTTTTTGAGCCTTTTCAATATCTTTTTGTGTGTTTAAAGGTTGTAAATTTTCTGCCAAATTCATTCCTATATAAGTTAAAGTATAAGATTTTAAAATGTTACATATTTTATTAAATTCTAATTTTTCTAAAGTTTTTAAATTCATAATAATTTCCTTTTATAATATATTATTGTATAAATTCAAAATAATAATACCACAAATTTCCTTATAAATAAAGAGTTTATAAGATTTATAATGAATTTACTAAAGTTTTGAAAGAATCGTAAAATTTTAAATTAATTTTGTAAATATATTTGTATGAAAGTTAAGATTAAAAATCAATTTCAAAAAATTTATAAATAATCTTATAAAAAATTTATAAAAAGTAGAGCATTTATGAATATTAGAATTAATTTACATAATGTTGAAAAAATAATTGTAATGTGTTATAATAATTAAGTCAAGGTTTTTACTTACAAGTTTTACCTTTTTTGACAAAATATGTTTCAATCAATTGAGCAAATGGAGAGGTGAAAAAAATGACAAATTCTGATGCTAAAACTACCAATGATCAGATGACAGAAAAATGTGCAGTTCGGGAAGTCCAAATAACGGTAGGAGTAAAAGTATCTCAAAGATATCTGATATACAAAAGCGAGAATGAGTCTATTGACGATATGTTTATCAGATTAAGGGATGAGAGCAAAAACTCTGAAGGAAAGAAGGACTGCGAGGTTTGCAGAAAGCTTGCAAAATGGGCTGAAAAATGCAATGGTGAAGTGTGCAATGTGGTTTCCAGTTACGACAAAATTACAGGTTCATTTATTATGGATATTTGCGTCAACTTCAAACAGCATACTGACAGCGAAAAGTTTTGCAATGAAATTCGTGCGAATACTTAGGCATCGAATTGTTGCTTTTTAAGGATGCTTGAAAAGAATCAAAGGAAAAGGTGACCAAATCTTTGGATTTGGCCACCTTTTTTGTTACTATCATTATAATTGCCGGTACAAAATTTTAAATTTCGACAACAATTTAATTTTTATATAAGATTTATTATTATAGAACTATGTTATTAATAAAAATAGTTGATACTTTTGAAAATCTGAAATATAATGTTACTAGAAATTGAAAAGATATAATTATATTTTTCAATTACCCAAATTAATAAGGGGTATCTATTATGAAAAAATTTTTACAAAATTACAAGTCAACAATTATTTTAATAGCTGCAATAATTGTTGGAGCTATCGTTGGAATTGTATTCCAAGAAAAAGCAGCTGTACTTAGTCCTTTAGGAGATATATTTTTAAATGCTTTGTTAGTAATAATCGTTCCTTTAATCTTTTTTAATATTACAACGGCAATTACAAAAATGGAAAGTCCAAAAAGGATGGGAAAAATCATTGGAATAATTGTACTAGTATTTTTACTAATGTCACTAGTATCTGTATTCGTAGGATTTGGAACAACTTTTAAAACAGAACTTGTTAGTGTAGAAGATGGAAAGCAAATAAGAGCATCTTTAGAAGAAGAGGCAGAAGTTGAGGAAGAAGAATTAAATCTACTTCAAAGAACAGCAAGTTTGCTTACTGTAAATGACTTGCCAAAATTATTTTCAAAAGATAATGTAACTGCATTACTTGTTGCATCAATAATATTTGGTGTAGCGGTAAGAATGTCTGGTGAAAAAGGAGAAGAAGTTAAAAAATTTTTAGAATCAGCAAATGTAGTAATAGAAAATGTTTTAAAAATTGTAATGTATTATGCACCAATTGGATTAGGATGCTATATGGCATCAATGGTTGGAAGTTTTGGAGCAACAATTGCGATTGGATATGCAAAAACATTTGTATTATATTTAGTGGTATCAATAACATTTTATTTAGTATTTTATACAATATATGCTTTTATAGCAGGTGGAAAAAAAGGAGTGAAAGCTTTTTGGAAAAATGCCATTCCACCAACACTTACAGCTTTAGCAACATGTTCTAGTGCAGCATCAATTCCTGTAAACGTAACTGCAGCAAAAAAAATGGGAGTTCCGGCAGATATTGCAGAAACGACTGTGCCACTTGGAACTTCATTCCATAAAGATGGAACAATAATAGGATCAATGTTTAAAATAATGTTTTTAGTTGCTTTGTTTGGAGTTCAAATGACAACTGCAGCAGATATATTAGGAATGCTTGGAATTGCATTAGTAGCAAATCTTTTAGTAACCGCAGTTCCAATAGGTGGAGGAACAATTTCAGAAATGTTTATAATTTCTATGATGGGATTTCCGGTTGCATCATTACCGATATTAACAATAATTGCAACAATAATTGATGCACCAGCAACAGTATTAAATTCTGTTGGAGATAGTGCAGCATCAATGTTAGTAGCAAGATTTGTTGATGGAAAAGATTGGATGAAAGAATAGAAAAATTAATAGTAGAATTGAAATAGAAAAAAATATGGGGCAAAAATTTTTATTAATAAATATAAGTTTGCCCCTTTTTATTTAAAATTCAGAATTTAATTCAAAAATATTTAATAAATGACAAAAATGAATTGAGTAAAAAATAAATTTGTTAAAAAAATTTAAATTAAGTATTGACATCTAAAAATTAATAGTTTATAATAAGTCTTGTCGTTAGGCGACGCGCCCTTAGCTCAGTTGGTCAGAGCAACCGGCTCATAACCGGTGGGTCCAAGGTTCGAATCCTTGAGGGCGCACCAAAATCCAGTAGAAATACTGGATTTTATTTTTTTCTATAGAAACTCAAGAAGAATAATGAAATAAAAAAGCACCTTCTATATAAATCGTTGTCGAAATTTTTAATTTCGTGTCAACGATTTATATAGAAGATGCGAAAACTATTTTCAGTTTCTGTGTGAATAAGGGAATAAATTTCCTTATTATTTTATACAATCCATGCCCATAACATAATTATATTAAATAGATGAAATTCTTTTCCAACAACATTGTACATATAATTATCTGACGAAGAATTATCATCTAAATAATAATTTATTTCAGTTTTGAACCCTAAACTATAATAAGTTGAATCTAATTGTTTAGAATCATTAGAATAGTTTTCGTCAATATGAAAAACTATTAATGGTATGGAATTATCATTTACTTTAAGCCTAATACATTCTTCTACAATGAATATAGTAAATATGCATATCATTGATATTAAAACTATTAGTAATTTCTTTTTCATAAAATTAACTCACTTTTAAATTGTAATTTATTAAATTGATTATATCATAAAAGATTTTTATTTGACAATTTTTCTTTATATAATATAATTATTTTGTGGAATAATTGAAAGGGATGTTCCATAATAACAATAAAAGGAAGAAGGAATACAATGATTATTGTACCTGATTGTGTAAAACGATATGTTGACTCTATTGTACGTGAATTCCAATACTTTTATGAGAATGGTATAGAATGTTCTTGCGCTACGCTGATTGTTGATGGAAAAAAATATACTGGTTTGGAACGTACCAAATATCAGTTGAATCGTGCCAAAGAATTTCGGAATGCATTAGATACTTGTGAAGGTTGTTGGTTTGAAGGAAATGAAAGAGAAATTCGCAGAAACATTTACTATACTGCAATCAGCTTTTTTGATGATATGTCCCTCAAATCTATGGAGAGGGTTATTCATCAAGTTTCTTGTGAAGAGAAACTCATGAAAGCATTAACAACGGCGAGCAAGAGAAGAAGATACATTCGCAAGGATGCAAAAGATCTTCTTGGCTTTATCAAAAATTCTCAACATCAGGCATGGGGGCAAGAGGACGAACATATTAAGGTTCGTCATTTTAAGCAAGTCAAAAAAGAATCTGATTTTGAAGCACTTATTGCAAAGGATAATCCTAATCGTGCTGAAGAATTCGATTTTGACCGAGAACCGTATGTCGCAATTCGAGTCGCATGGCGAGAAATTACTATTCCACAGCAATGCAGAGAAAAAAATATTTATCACGAGTTTGATGCTCTTTTTACTGACCCTGAACAGAGAAAGGATTTTCATACATGTTATGAAATTTTAAAGTTCTGGTATGGTTTGGCTGAAATCGGAGAATATTTTGTCTGCATTCCTACACAAAAATCCATCGAAGAGAAAATGAAGCAGAAAGAGCTTCAGGAAAATGCCTCTATGGATTCCAACGCTACAATTGAATAAACACACACCCCAAAAAGACCGTAAGCGAATGCTTACGGTCTTTTATTATAAATATATAAAAATACTGTATTGTATTTAATTTAAATATATGTTATATTCACTTTCAATAGGAAATGAGAATAAGCAGATGTGGTTGGCCACTTTTTATCCGTGACTATAAGTTACGAGAATGGAGGTGGTACAAATGGTAGAAGTAGCATTAATAGCAATTATTAACCTTCTTTTATTCGGTCTAATAGCCGAAACTATCGTTGTTATCATCTTAACTATTTTAGTTTTGATGTTAAGCAAATAGGTATAAAAAAAACACATCTGTAACTTGGCGGTTCAATGTGTTTTTTACATATTCACGGCTAACCACGTTTGTGGTTTCTCCATTTCCTATTTTTATTTTACTATTTTTATTAGCATTTGTCAACGATTTAGCAAATTTACATTACATAAAATATAAATATGATATAATATAAATATCTTTATAAATTTTAGAAAAATATGTAACGAAATGTATTTTGAAAAGTCTAACAATAAAGGAGAAATTTATATGGATATAGACAAAATATATCGTGAATATTTTGAAACTGTATACAAATATCTATTATATTTAAGTCATAATGAAGAACTGTCTGAAGAATTAACACAGGAAACTTTTTATAAAGCGGTAATGAATATTAATAAGTTTAGAGACGAATGTAAAATTTCAACTTGGTTAATTTCAATTGCTAAAAATTTATATTTTGATGAATTAAAAAGAAGTAAGAAAAATGTAGATATCAATGAAATAGGACAACAAATATATAATGAGTGTATAGAAGATATAATTGTTTCAAAAGACGAAAAAGAAGAATTAAAAAATAGAATAAATGATTTAGACGAAATAAGTAAACAAGTGGTATTTTTTAGAATATCAGGAGAGCTTAGTTTTAAAGAAATCGGAGATTTATTAAATAAAAGTGAAAACTGGGCTAGAGTTACATATTATAGAGCAAAAAGCAAATTAATGAAAGGAGTTGATAATTATGGAGAATAAAGAAAAATGTAAAATAGTACAAGACTTATTACCAAATTACATTGATAAATTAACTTCAGAAGAAACGAATTCTTTTGTTGAAAAACATTTAGAAGAATGTAATGAATGTCATGAAATTATTGAAAATATGAAAAAAGACTTTGAAAAAGAAAGAAAAGAACTTAATAAAAAAACTATAAAATATGCAAAAAAATATAAACGAAAAGTAAAACATTTGTGGTTCGTTATTTTGTTATTTATTCTTTTATTTATATCAATTATAGCAATATTTAGAAATAATATTTTATGGTTAATTTTTGAGAAAAAGTATGAAATAAAACACAACAATAGATATTTAATTGAAGAGACTTTATCTTATGATAAAGAGAATAAATTAGTAGAAGAAAACTCTATTCATGTAAATGATTTTAAAGTGGTTCTATCAGACTTAGAATATACTGAAAATAAATTGAATTTTAATTTGAAATTTTCACATTCAAAACCATTAAATCATGCAGGATATATATTAAGAGTTTTTAATAAAGATTATTGTTTAGGCGATAGATTTAATGGACAAATTTCATTAGATTCTGCTACAGAATGGCTTATAAGTATGGATAAATTCTATGAAGAAAATTTTGGATTTACAGGTTCAGCTGCATCTAGAAATATTGAGAATAGACTAATAGAAATTCCAGATAATAATCATATGTTATTTAAAGGGAATATAACAAAGTATGATGAAATTTTAGAAGATGGATCATTAGTTCATAAAATATCTTTAGAAATACCAGAAGAATTTGTTATAGATGATATTTTATATATTGATTTATTTGATATAAATTATCAAAATATTGGAAATAAAGAATTTTATCAATTAAAAGAACCTCTATCAGAGATTAAATATACCATTGATTTTACAAACCAAGATTAAACTCTAAACAATTAATAAATGCTTATATATAAACAAAAACGCCTGTAAGGACGCACCAAAATCCAGTATTTCTACTGGATTTTATTTTTTTATAAACATATAAAAATACTGTATTGTGTTTTAATAAATAATATGTTATATTCACTTTCAATAGGAAATGAATAAGCAAATGTGGTTGCCACCTACATAATTACAGAGTACATCTCTGGGAAAGTGAGGTGGTGTTTATGGTAGAATTTATAATGTTTCTTATTTATGGATTCATGATATCTTTAACTATAAACGTAGCCTTATTGACAGTTATATTTATTAACTGGACTGAAAAGGAACTACAAAAATAAAAAAACAACACATTTGCTCTTGACCAAGTAATGTGTTGTTGCCCAATGTGGAAACCACGTTTGTGGTTTCATTTCCTATTTTTATTTTACTATGAATTCATTTAAATGTCAATTAAATTAAGAATCAATTATACTGCTTCCAAACAATTCGAATTTTTCAAAATATATTTTTAAATGGGCATCTGATGTTTCTTTAATATTTTCAAGTAATCTTTTTAGGACATTTTCTGTTAGGTTTCAATTTAAAAATTTTTTTATTGAGGGAATATTTATTATAAGAACATTATTTTTAATATAAAATTTTAAAACTTATTTAGAATATTGAGATATTAAGCAAAATGTGATATAAATTTTATATAAATGATTTATATTCTAACAAAAGAAAGGAACCAAAAATATGAGGAAAAAATTCGTAATATTCTTTTGTTCAATTTTTGTTTTGATAACAATTTTATCAGCAATTTTTGTACTAAAATACAAAGATGCAGTAATGTTTTATGTTGAAGCAGATAAGCCTAAAACAGTATTTTATGCTGAAGATTTTGGCTTTGAAGATATAAAAAGTAATACAGATTATGATAATGATGGAATTGACGATTATTCTGATATTGTGGAAGGAGCAAAAATTGAAGCTGAAAATAAGCCACAATATAAAGATGGATATTATCAAGGAGGATATCCACCAGATACAGAAGGTGTATGTTCTGATGTGATTTGGAGGGCTTTAAAAAATGCAGGATATTCTTTAAAAGATATGATTGATAAAGATATAAAAGAAAATTTAGAAAGCTATCCAAGGGTTGCTGGAAAACCAGATCCTAATATAGATTTTAGAAGAGTAAAAAATTTAAAGGTATTTTTTGAAAAAAATCATATATCTTTAAGCATAGATTTATCTAAAGTAGAAGAGTGGATGCCTGGTGATATTGTGGTGTTTCAATCTGGAAGTCAGGACCATATTGGAATTATTTCAGATAAAAGAAATAAAGATGGTTTGCCATACATAATTCATAATGCTGGACAACCAAATAGAGAAGAAGATGGATTATCATTTTATAATGAATATGCATGGCCAATTACAGGACATTATAGATTAAAAGATATTAGTGCTAAATGAAGAAAGGAATGAAGTATGAAACTTGTGTATATTGCAATTGTTTGGTTTGCTATAAGCATAATGTTATGGATAATAGGAGTTTTTACTAAAAAAACAATGTTGAAAAAAATAGGCAGCACTTTAATTATAGTATTAGCAGTACTTATAATAATGTTTTTCTTTTATAGTATATATGAAATGGAAGAGGAAGAAATAAGACATTTTGGTACTTCTGCTAATAATCCTTATGTTTCTGTACCAGATAGAATTATTTATAAAACAGGAGAAAATTATTATGTAATAGAACCAGGTGATGATGCTTTTGATACTATCTATAAAGAAATAGATAAAAGGATTATATCAGATAGCTATCCTGGAAAAGTTTTATCTGTTGATGAATTGAAAAAATTAAAAGATGAACAAAAATTTTTAGAATTTGATTATTATACAAGTAGTAAAAATAGAATATTCTTTTTAGAAGAAGAGTATATGGGCATGATAAAAATGTTTGAAGAGGACGGTCAAATTGCTGTTAGAGAATTACCTGAAAGAGATAAATTAATTTTAAAATTAGAGGATTTGGTAAAAAATTTAAAATCTTTTGAAATGAGAGAAGAAAGTTATAATTCAAAAAATACAATAACTGGATTACCAGAAGGCTTTGAAGCAAGTAATAAAACAGATGGTATATATCATATTATAATTAGAGATTTAGAATGTTTTCAAAAATTTTTAACAGCGACTGGATTTGATCCTAAAGAACCTAACTATAGAAAAATAGATTTTGAGAATAATAATGCTATTGTAACAATTTGTAATGCAGATATTGAAAATATTGTTTGTAATATTGGAAATATAAAATACACTTATGGTGGAACTAGAAAATTATCTGGTGAAATGAATGTTAATATACTAATTGTAAGTAAAGTTATTAATGAAAAATGTATTTATGATAATGTGAATTTAGTAAGAAATGAAATGCCTGAAATTGATTATTCATTAAAAACATATTATGGAATTGCAAGAGGTATAAGTGATAAACAAATTGAGATAGGATATAGTGATACATATCTTATTGCAGAAGCAGAAATAAATGATGAAACAAAAATAGTGGATTATAATGGAAATAAATTAACTACAAAAGGGATAAGACCTGATGACTGTATAGTTGTAACTGGAAATATAGTAGAAAATCGTAATGATTTGGAAAGAGTTGTAGCAAAAGAAATAAAAGTATATCCAAATTTTGTTATTAAAACACATATTATGGAAAGAGATGAAATTACAAATACTATTGATGGACAAGGACTACAATATATAGATGTTAATGATGATGGATATGGAACTGTTATTTGTGGAATTTGGTATAATGATTTTGTTTATCCAGTAGAGCTGAAAGTTACACCAAAAACAGAAACATATTTAGGATTTGATAGACATTTGGAAAGTAATTATGGATATATATTGCATGAGATGTGTTGGATAACATTAGATAAAAATATAAAAGATTTAGACAATATTGATGGAACAGTAACAAAGATAGAATATATTGCAGATTAGTTATAAATTAAAATAAGTAAAATATAATCTAAAATGAAAATATAATTTAGGAAAACTAAATCTAAAAAATAATAAAAATGAAAATAAATAATGAAATAAGGAGAATAAAATGAATTTAGAAAATGCAGTAGAATTTATGAAACAAAAGCATAGCGGTCAAAAAAGAAAACATGGAACACCTTATTATACACATCCACTAGCTGTGGCAAAATTGCTGAAAGATAAAGGTTTTTCAGAAGAATATCAACTTACTGGATTATTTCATGATTTGATTGAAGATACAGATAGCACGTATGAAGAAATAATTGCACTTTCAAATGAAGAGGTTGCAGAGGCTGTTAGATTAGTTACAAAAACAGATGGATATGTTATGGCTGAATATATAGAAAATATAAAAGTCAATCGAATGGCTAGAATGGTTAAAATAGCAGATAGAATTCATAACTTATCAGAAGCATCCAAAGCAAGCAAAGAATTTCAAGAAAAATATATAAAAGAAACTAAAGAATGGTTTATAGATTTAGCTAAAGGAACCGTTTTTGAAGAGGATTTAAACAGAGAATTAGAAAACTTAATTAAAGTTTGTGAAGAAAAAACAATTGATAGATAGACAAAAGCAGTGGATAATAAATTAATAATTTGGTGTAGCCATAAAACAAAAAACTAAATGTAGCGACATTTAGTTTTTTTATTTAATAGGAAAGTTCTCTTTTCCTATTAAATAAAATGATTAGCGTGACAGTTGCCACAGTATTCTCTTTTTAAATATGTACGATAAAAATAGAATTATCGAAAAACGATAAAAAAATATTGACAAACAGAAATAATGTTATATAATGTTTATACTAAAATATAATAATTTATATTTATAAAATCAATTAAAAAGGAAGAATAAATATGGAAATATTAGGAAAAAATGGATTGGGAAGTTTTTTGAAAATTCTATTACAAGTTGTTTTAATTTTGGGAATAGTAATTTTAATTAGCTTTCCATTTATAATTTATTATGCAAATCCACAAATAAATCCAAATATTGTTATTTTCTATCCAAATGCAATTTGTTTATTAGTGATTGTTTGGCAATTTATTGGTTTATTTGATACTTTGAAAAAAAGCAATCCATTTTGTGAAAATACAGTAAAGAAATTACTAGATGCGTCAAAAGCTTCTGGAGTTGCTTCTGTATTTTGGATTTTAGATTTGCTTTATGAAACATTTATTGTTGGAATTATGACTCCATTTGTTTTAGTGCTTGGATTTATGGGAATTCTATTTATTGGAGTTACTATAGCTTTATATATTTTATCAGAACTTTTCAAACAAGGTTTGGAATATAAAAATGAAAATGATTTAACTATATAAAGGGGGATGTTGAAATGATAATTGTAAATTTAGATGTAATGCTTGCAAAAAGAAAAATGTCTTCTCGGAGAGCTTGCAGAAAGAATTGGAATTACTCAAGCGAACTTATCTATTTTAAAAACAAATAAAGGAAAAGCTATTAGATTTTCCACTTTAGATGCAATTTGCAAAGAACTAAGATGCAAACCAGGAGATATATTAGAATATCGTGAAGGAGAATAATATGGTTAATATAATCTTTGGAGCACTATTTTTAAGTATATGGGCAACTATATTGTTTTTTGGAAAAAATATAGGTTTATCTGTGTTACTTTTTATAGTGCCATTTATTTATATATTATTAAATATTTTAGAAAAAAAGAAAAAAGTTAAATATAGAAAAGCTAGGATATTGATTTTACCAATAGTTTTACTAGCAAGTACATACTTTATATATAATAATAGTCTATTAAATAAACTAAATTTAATAGTAATTCCAGTTTTAATATTAATTCTAATTATGGAATTACTTGAAAAAGACTTAAAACTATATTCAAGGTTTGAAAGAGTTATTGAAATTATATTTGATCCAATTAGTTACCTAGACATAACTATGAAAAAATGTAAAGAAGATATAATTTCAAAATTAAATTTTAAACAGAAAACAAATAAAAATACAAATTTAGGAAAAGCAATATTAATTACAATTCCTGTAGTTTTTGTAGTTATATTATTACTTTCAACAGCAGATGATGTTTTTGGGGAATTATTTGTAAATATTTTTAGAAAAATTGTAGAGTTTTTTGGTAGTTTCAACTTAGGTGGAATAATCGGAAGATTAGTTGTTATAGTATGTTTATTTATATATTTTGCTGCATTTTTTGACAATCTTGTTTCAAGATATGATGATAGCGCAGAAAGTTCTGCAAGTAACTTAAATTCAAATGATAATACAACAATAAAATTGCTTTTAGGAGTTTTAAATATTGTTTATGTAATTTTCTGTTTTATACAAATAAAATCATTATTTATGAAAGTAAATATTGAAGATTATTCTTATTATGCAAGAAAAGGTTTCTTCCAATTAATGGTAGTTTCTTTTATAAATTTTGTTATAATTTTAATTGCAAAAAGTTATGAAAAAAGCAAAAAAAGTAAATATGTAAATGTTATGTCTATAATAATGATTGTTTGTACATTTATAATATTACTTTCAGCAGCATATAGGATGCGTCTATATGAAGCGGCTTATGGATATACTTTACTTAGATTGTTGGTATATGTTGCTTTATTTACTGAAAGTATTTTGTTAATTCCGACCATTATATATGTAATAGATAAACCAATTAATTTAGTAAAATCATATTTTACGATTACATTAGTAGTTTATGTTTGTTTAAATTTTGTGAATTTAGATAATGTTATTATGAAAAATAATGTTGATAGATATTTTGTAATAAGTTCGATTGATTTACCTTATTTAAGAAAAAACACAGGAACTGATGGTATAAAACAAATAACAAGAATATTAGAAACTGAAGCTGTAAATCAAGAACAAGTAGAAATTCAAATAAAAGTTAAAGAATATATAAAACAAATTCATGATGAAATTTCACCAATGGATTTTAGAGATTTTAATATTTCAAAATACAGAGTAGAGAAAATGGATGTTCAAAATATAAATGCCAAAAAGAAAGATGAAACAAATAAAAAAGAAAATGATTCAAAAGAAAATGATAACGTTTTAAATATAAAATTTTAGGAAGAGGACTTAAAACTAGAAAAAGAACATGCTATGGGAGCTATGAAAATTTAACTTATGTATATACAAAGAGATATGAGTGGGAAGTCAAATATAGCTGATGCTCCATTTACATTATTTTTATTAGATGAAAATACAACTTATGAAATTAGTTTTGAAAGTTAGAAATTATAAAGCAGTTTAATATGCTTTGCAAAAAAGAATGAATAGATAATCTAGTTAAAAGATATATCTAAAAAGGATATAAGAATGAAAAAGATATTAAAGATTTTTGGAGTAATATTTTTTATAATAATTCCAGCTTTATTAATTATATGTAATATGTTTTGGGATTTTTTTGGATACATATTAATTGTAAATGATAAAAATCAAAGCGATGTTAATGCAATTATAACAAGTGAAGGAATTGATATTTTTCAAAGTAAAATTATTATTATAAATAGTAAAACAGGAGATGACGATGTTAAAATAGTTACAAGTGATTTTGGAATAAGAGATATAACTCTTAATTCTGAAAGTAAATTAATAAAATATACTGAAGAAAATGGAATTGATATATATGATACTATAATAAAAATTAATTATATTTATATTATCATAATAGCAATAGTTATATTTTTTAGAAAATTTTTAGAAAATGTAGATAAATATGGTAAATTTGAAGAAAGAGATAATTAATAAAAATACCTGTTTGACATATAATAAAATAGGTAGTATAATAATATTACAATAGAAAATCATAGATGTCATATGATTCACTAGAACTAGATGTTGTGGAATCTAGTTCTTTTTTTGTTCAAAAAAAGAACTACTATTGTGGTAGTAGTTCTTTCTTGAGAAATTAATTCTCTGAATTTGTACGATTATTTTTATCTTTTTCATCTAATAAAAGATTTATAAGATAAAAAATAATATCAAAAGATGTCGTATATAGATTCACCTCCTTTCTTAAGAAGTCCTAAAAAAAGGATGGTTGTATTATAGAATATTGAAAATAAAATTACAACAAGGTATTTTTATATAAAAATATATTGACAAAAAAGATACCTAGATATACAATGTATAAAATACATAGATAATCTAGGTGTTATTTGATTTATGAAAGTGCACATTCATAAATGGAAAAAAGGCCTATTTCCAGATACTAAGAAAGTTTGTGTATTAATCCTAAAGGAGGTTTTTATGAAAATAAATAAAGAACTTTTAAAAGGAAGTACAAGTATGCTAGTATTAAATTTATTAGCAGAAGAAAATATGTATGGATATCAAATGATTAAAACTTTAAGTGAAAAGTCTGAAAATGTTTTTGAACTTAAAGAAGGTACGTTATATCCGATTTTACACTCATTAGAAGAAAATAATTTAATAACGTCATATTGGGATGAAACAACTGGTAAGAAAAGAAAATATTATTCTATTACAAAAGAAGGAAAGAAGCATTTAGATGCTAAAAAGGAAGAGTGGAAGATATTTAGTAATGGAATAAATTCCGTTCTTGGAGGTGTTTTATGTGAAAATTAAAGAATTTTTAGAAAATGTTTGTGACGAAATTAGATATAAACCAATAACCGAAGATATTTCGGAAGAACTGAAATTACATATAGAAGAAGGAAAACAATATTATATAGAAAATGGATTTTCAGAAGTAGAAGCAGAAGAAAAAGCAGTTTCAAATATGGGAAATGCTGAAGAAATTGGAAAAAGATTAAATAAAATTCATAGACCAAAACTTGATTGGATATTACTTATATTGGTTAGCATTTTAGTTGGTTTTGGAATTTTAATGTCTTATATAACATTAAAGAGAACAGAAAACTTAGGACGTTTTGGAAAACATATTGGAGTTTTACTTATAGGAGCATTTTTAGGAATTTTTATTTATCGTTTTGATTATAGAAAAATAAAAAAGTATTCTCTTCATATTTATATAGTAACTTCTATTATAGTTATACTCTGTAAATTAAATGGATATAGCATAAATGGAGTTAATTTATTTGTAAGAGGTATAGATATACCGTATGCTTGTTTATATTTATATTTGATATCTTTTGCAGGATTTATAAGTAATTTTAAAAGTGATAAATTTTTTAATTTAGAATATAGAAAATTTAAATTAAAAATTAATTTAGAGCTTTTGAAAATAATTGCATTATCAATAATTTCTATTTGTTTTATAAATTCTGTGTCTGGAACACCAAGAACATTTTTGCTTATATTTACATATTTTATAATTTCACTTTATTCTATTATTATAATGTCAAAAGAAAATTTAAAAAAGAATTTATTAAAATTTGTAGCATTTTTTGCTGTATTAGCAATAATTTTTTCTATACTATTAGTTATACTAGATGCGTGGATTGTATTTAAAGTAAAAACTGTATTATTAGATTTTTCTATTTTAATAGAAGAAGGGCGTGACTTTTGGAACGGATTTCACGGAATGAAAATAAACAATGTATTAAAGGAAGCGAATATGTTTCGTGGATTAGATGATATGCAAGTTTATGCCGGGTTATTTGATGGTGGAACTGATTGTGCTTTAATTAGTATAGTTGCGTATTGTGGTATTTTATATTCTATGATTATAATAATTGCAGAAATATGTTTATGTGTGAAATTAATAATTGATTGTAAACAAATAAAAGATAATTATGGAAAAATTATATTAATATCACTAAGTACGATTATGTTATTACAAGCATTGATAAATGTATTAATGAATTTTAACTTAATTCCTATTTTTAATGTTAGTTTGCCATTTATATCTTATGGAAATACAGGGTTGTTAATTAATACATTTAGCATTGCATTAATTCTTGCTATATATAGAAGAAAAGACATATTATATAAAGAAAAAATAGAAGATAAAAAATTAAAACTATATTTTGAATAATAAAATACCTATTTGACATATAATAAAAATGATAGTATAATCATATTACAGTACAAAAATCATAAGAATTCATTAAATGTACTAGAGTTAAATGCTGCAACATTTAACTCTTTTTTTATAAAAAAAGAAGTGTTACTGCAATAACACTTCTTTTTGAAGAATTCTAATTTTCTTCATCTGATTCTTTTCTATTTTCTTCATTAATGTCTAAAAGACGATTAACTAGATAGAAAATTAAATCATAAGAATTCATATTATGTACCTCCTTTCTTAAAAATTCCTAAAAAAGAATGGCTGTATTATAAAACAAAAAAAATAAAATTACAACAAAGTATTTTGATAAAATAAAAAATAATAAAAAAATA
>JAFXGW010000014.1 GCA_017536685.1 Clostridia bacterium
AATAAGATAAAATGAGGCAAATTCAATTTACTCCATTTTATCTTATTTTATTTTTATATTTATTTATAACAAATTAAAGAAACATATTCATATTTAGCTAATTTTTAAATTATATTTAATACTTCACATATAACTTATTCTATTTATTAAATATCTTACATCTACAATTAAACTCTTTCTAACATTCATTCTGCTCTCAATTTTTCGAATTCAACAATAATCTCTTTTCCTATATTTGTAAAAATATGAACTGTTAAAATATCTGTTGCATCAAACTTCGTTAGATTAAAAGTTTGATGATAGTCAAATATTCTATTTTCACCAGAAGCACCGCCATATCCACTATTACCATCGCTAGAGGCTTCAAATCTTCTTCCATCTGACGTCTCTACATATTCTTTTTGAAGTGCTATTAAACTATAAATGCTTTTCATATTTTCTCTATCATATAAAGCTTTATAATCAATTTTATCAGTAGTTGTAACAGGAATTGATATTTTAAATGCTGTATTAGAAAGTGTTGCATTATCTACAACTGTATCCTTGTCATTACAGCTTTTAACTTTATAAACAACAACTTCTCTTTTATACATTTCCTCCGGAACATCTACTTCAAATTTCCAATCACCTATATAAACATTTCGTTCTGATTTTTGTAATTCTTCCTCTGATAATGGATATATTTCTTCTGTAATTCTTTTAAATGTTATTTTTAATTTCTTACTTCTTGGGAATGGAGAAACTCCTCCAGAAGTGATAAGTGATACTCTTATCTTATTATCTTCTATTAAATTTGATTTCATACTAAAACCATTATAATAAATTTCTTCTTCTCCAACTTCTTCTCTATCTTTTAAATCATAATTCGTACTAAATACAATATTATTTTCTTCATCTACAATTTTTAGATCTTCTAACAAAATATCTTTTGTAGCCAACTCCTCTGCATCATCTTTATTTTCAAAAGTAAATATAAAATTCATACCAAAATTATAATCATCCATCATAAAATTTTCTACTGCTACACTTATTCCTTCAGCAGTTTGTTCTTCTATTTTAGGTCTTGCAATAAACCCATTATTAACAGCAGTATCTACACCATCGCTCGCATTGGCTCCAAATAGATCTTTAACAAATTCTCTAATTTCATCTGCATATGTTGCACCTGTAATTGTTGCTGCTATGAATAAAATTGTGGAAAATAATAAAATTATTCTTTTATTTTTTACTTCAACAACATTTTCTTTTACTAGTAATTTTTTTAATTTCTTTTTACTATTATGTACTAAAGTTTTTATTTGACTTTCTGTTTTTTCCATTATTTTTGCTGTTTCTTTATAAGTTAACTTTTCAATTTGAGTCAAATAAATTACTAATTGGTAATCTTTTTGTAGCTTATTTATAACATTATGAATTTTTTCTTTTTGTTCATCTTGACAAATAATTTCTTCTAAAAGTTTTTCATCTGCTAAGTTTTCTGGCATCTCTTGAATCCTATCATTTTTATTTATGTAATTTATACTTCTAGATTTGGCAATCATATACATATATGTTTTTAATGAAAATTTAAAATCATATTTTCCTTTATTTTCTAAAATATATAAAATTGTATCTTGAAAAATATCTTCTGCAATTTCAATATTATTCACATATCTAGTTATAAAATACATCAAATTATTTTTATACTTTTCCACAATTACATTAAACGAATTTTCATCACCTGATAAAAATTTTTCATATAATATTTTATCTTCTTCCACCTCAAAAATCTCCTCTTATTTGAATTACATATATTATACAATTCAAATTCCAAAAAGTTGTAGTTTTTATAAAAAATTATTAATATTTTCATTCTTAATTTTGTAATTACTTTTAATTAATCTATTAAAAAAATACATTCCTTTACAAATTATGAAGTATATATAAAAAAACGGATTAAAGAATTTCTACGCAACGCAAATTGCTAGAAATTCTATTAATTCGCATAATTATCTTCTACAGAAAGTTCTCATACTATGAGAACTTTCCTAGAATATAAAAAAGAAGAAAGACCTTATGTGCAAACTCTCGCACTTAAGGTCTTCATTTTTTGAGGTCGATTAGTATAAAGCCGACATGAGATTTTTTTTAATCTCGATTAATGGGACGTTTGGCAAATACAATTTGGACAACAGTTTTCGGGGATGCATTGTTTCAGATTCACATCTTCTTCAAATGCTACGTAATCCAAACTTACATATCCAAGTTTCCCAGCCTCCAAGTCACGTACCAATACATAATTGTTTTTCACTTTTGAAGAAACAACTTGGAGACGTGCTCCATAGTATAAGTACTTGATTCGATCTGCTTTACGAGTCGGTTTCTTGCGCATGTTCAATTTTCCTTCACAAGTTACGACAAGTATCGCATTCATCGGAACATTTTCATTAGAATCATCGTCATGATTAAGATCTTGTTCGGGGATATTAATTGTAGGTTCCTGATTAGCAGTACCTTCATACAGCAATTTCAAATATTCACCGTATGCATAACATTCAAGACCTGTTTCGTTTACTCTTATGCGATAATATCCATTTCTGTCAATTTCGCTAAGAATAGTAACGAGTTTACCATGTGCAATTTTTCCAATGATCTTTCCTTGGGGCTTCTGCCTGAGGTTCAACTTCGTGTCTGCTGTAACCACAGCAATGCTTCCAGCAGGAATTTCTGCTGCACTTGCAATCATCGTGGTTTCAGCCATGAAACAAATGATAAGTGCCAAAGCACAAATCAATGCTCCAAAAGAAATTTTCCGACAGTTCCGAATCGACTTCATGGTCCTACCTCCTAAAGATATTTTTGGTATCCATATTAATGATAGCACAATAAGAAAAAAAAGTAAATAACATGTTATGTAACCTTCTGCTCATAACATGTTATTCTTATATAAGTTTATTATAATTATTTTAAAAATCCACTTACAATTTTGGCTTCCGCTTCTTTTTCTGATAGTCCTAGAGTCATTAATTTTGTAAGTTGTTCCCCTGCAATTTTTCCAATTGCAGCTTCATGTATAAGTCTTGCATCAACATCATTCGCAAGGATTTCTGGAACAGCTTTTACAGTACCATTATCCATTATAATCGCATCACATTCAACATGTCCATAGCATTCTGTATTTCCTTCAACATTTGAGAAAAATTCTTGTTTTGAATTTTCTTTTGCAACACTTCTTGAAATAACATGTGTACTTGCATTTTTACCATTTAATTTTACATTAAATACCGTTTTTGCATATTGTTTTCCATGTGTCATAATCTTTTCTGAAACTATAAAATTACTATCCTCTTCTAATTCCCCAAATGTTTCTCTAATTGTGGAATCAACACCTTCGATTTGAACAGAATCCATTTCTAAAGTAGCACCTTTTTTCAAATTTACTACTGTTTTAGGATTTAATATTTTCTCTCCAGTTCCTTCCCCTTGACCATAATGTTTTTCAACATATTTTACTTTCGCTCCTTCTTCTAAATAGAAAGAATGTATTCCATCATGTCTTGAAAGCATATGTTTATCATTATGAATTCCACATCCTGCAATTATTGTAACTTCCGCATTTTTTCCAATATAAAAATCATTATATACTAAATCATTTACTCCACTTTCTGTTATCATAACAGGAATATGAATAAATTCATTTTTTGTGTTTTCTTTAACTATAATATCAATTCCTGGTTTGTCTTTTTTAGAAACAATATCAACATTTTCTGTTGTTTTCCTAACAAAACCTTCACCATTTTTTCTAATATTATAAGCTCCTTCTGTAAATTCTTCTTTATCTGTTATCTTTTTTAATAATTCTTTTTCATTATTTGTTAGTTCTTTTTCCATCTATTTTGCCTCCTTTACTCTGCTACATGCTCTAGTTGTTGAATTTAATAAATTTGGCAGGATATCATCTTTATTTCCGATTTCTTTTACTTTTCCTTTTTCTATTAAAATAACTTGATCTGCTATATTTAAAATTCTTTCTTGGTGAGAAATTATTACTATAGAACCTTGAATCGTTTTTGACATATTCTCAAATACTTCAATTAAATTGTTAAAACTCCATAAATCAATTCCTGCTTCTGGTTCATCAAATATTGATAGACTTGTACCGCGTGCAACTACTGTTGCAATTTCTATTCTTTTTAGTTCACCACCAGATAAAGAGCTATTAATTTCTCTTTTTAAATAATCTTTTGAACATAATCCAACTGAAGATAAAATATCGCATTTTTCGACAAAATTTGTTTTTCTTCCAACTGATAAGTCCATCAAATCTTCAACTGTAATTCCTTTGAATCTGACTGGTTGTTGAAATGCAAAGCCAATTCCCATATTTGCTCTTTCAGAAATTGATTTTTCTGTTATATCTTCTCCATTAAAAAATATTTTTCCAGAATCTGGTTTCTCAATTCCCATAATCATTTTTGCAATTGTAGATTTTCCTCCACCATTTGGACCTGTTATAACAACAAATTTTTTATCATCAATTTTTAAATTTACCTTGTCAAGTATTTGTTTTCCACCTCTGGCAAAGCATACATCTTTAAGTTCTAGCATAATTTTCCCCTTATCCCATTCATTAAATTTTCATAATAAACGTTTTTATTTTTACTAAAAATTCATTAAAATAATTTTTAATTATTTTATTTTTTCTCCATACTTATTTTCTTACTTGTATTTCTTTTTATGCAATCTCTACACTTACTTTCATTTAAATCATATTTACAATCTAAACTCGAAAGTCCTAATTTTTTATGAGTATATCTCGCTAATTTATTAAGAGTTTCATCAGTTATAATCGATTTGATTTTTTCAGCTTCTTCTTTGGCTTGTTCATTATTTATTTCTAAGATTTCATTTAAAAATAAATAAACTATATCATATGCTTCTAAATTTTTTTGAGCAATTTCTTCTGCTTCTTCTGTTAATTTAATTTCTCCATAAGCCTCGTATTCAACTAACTTCTTTTCCTTTAAATTATTTAAAGACTTAGTAACACTCGCTTTTGAGCAACACATTTTTTCAGCAATATCAGTCACTCTTATTTCATCTTTTTGCTGTTTTAAAATATACATTGTTTTTACATATTCTTCCAATGCTTTTGAAATCATCTGTTTCTCCTTTTGTTAACCTTGGTTAACATTTTAACATCGTATATAGTATTTGTCAATATATATATGATATTAATAATATATTTATTAGCAAAAAACTAGATGACATATCTGTCATCTAGTTTCTATACTTATTAAGCATAAAATTCAAATTTATACACAAACAATATTAAAATTAATTCTTAAATTTCTCTACCAATTATTATTAATTTATTCCATAAATCATATACATTAAGAAAATATAATACAATTTCTTTTTCTGAAGTTGTATCATTCATATATTCTACATTTGCTGAATCAACTATATATGTATCAAATATTTCATAAGCAATTTTTTGATTTTCATTATCTGTTATGTAAAAAGTATCTCCTATTTCTAGTTCATTATTACGTTCAAATGCAACATTTGAGCCAACAATAGTTGTACGCCCGGGTTGATTTATGCCTGGTCCGTACATATAAAATGTTAAACTTTCTAATATTAAATCTTCTTTTACTTGAGAAACTATTGGAAAATTCACTCCAGTCTTAGGTATCTCCAAATTTCCTATGACTTCTACACCATCTATTATTTGATTTCCAATATTATCCCCTTCTGTTTTTTTTAATTCCTCATTTGGATAAGTTTCTTCTGAATCATAAGATTCAGTTGTTTCAATGTTTTTTTTATTGTCTAACTCTTCTGATTCAGTTATTTCAACTTTTTTCGTATCGTCTAATTCCTCTGAATATATATTTTCTGATGTATGAATATCTGTATTTACATCATTTCTATAAATTTTACTAATATTTGATTTATTTTGTAAATTTTCCTCAGTAGTATTTACTTTGTTAGAAACCGTAGCATTGTTAATTTCATTTTTTGTTTCAATTTCTATATTTTTCACAATAGTGTTTGCGTTTATATCCTTTCCTTCTACTTCAATTTGTTTTACTTTAATTCCATATGAGATTATAACTACAATCAATAAAATAACTGCGCCAACAATAAGTGATAGTAGTGTTATACCATTTTCATTTGAAACATTCTTCATTTGTTCCTCCTTATTAATATTTTATAAAATATTAAATATTATTTAATAAAACTATTTTTTATTTAATACTTCTAAATTATTAAATAAAAAATCTATTAAAAATAAAACCACAAGATGATTATTAATTTTCATCTCGTGGTTTTTCTCTCCTCGTTATTGGTAATATCTTTCTAGGTTTATTAGAAAAATTAGTATTATTCATTGTGCTTAAATTTCTAACCTTCAATTCATCATTAAAATTTCTTTCAAATTCACAATGAGCTTTTCTTACAATAGTAAAATCACAATATTTTCCTGTGCTAAACATCCTATTTAAAAAAGTATCTTTAAATTTCTTATAATTTTCTCTTCCAAGTTTTTTTACCTGCTTTTCTTCTTCTGGTTTAATTTCTATAACGCGCTCTAAATCAGCATACTTTTCATTCCAATCATTTGGTATAAATATTTGATTAAAACTAGCTTTTGGAAATTTATAATAGAACTCACTTTTAGCTTTATTAAAATATATTTGAAACTCTCTATCTATAAAATTTCCATTTTCTTTTTTTCTTAGTCTGAAATCTGAAAAGCGTAACATTTCATCCAAAACTTTACTTGCTTCTTCTGGAGTTTTTACCGAACTTATTTTTTCATCAAATCCGGCTCTCAAAATATAATATTGCACAACATCTACAGTTGCTGTAAGCTTTTCCCTTAATTGTTCATTCTTTTTATCTGTATTTACTTTATAACATGCAGAATATTCAAAAAAGTCTCTATTAATCTCTGTCATTTTTTTGGTAAGTACATCATATTTTATTATTCCCATCTTTTGCTTTAAACTATTTTCAAACTTTAAATTTCCTTTTAAAATTGACTCTTCTAATGAGTTATCACCTAAAATCAAGTTTAATTGGTTAACAAAAATATAATCTAAATAATAGCTTGATATTGTATTTGGAAATCGTCCCCAAATATTACTAAAAACACATGCTTTAACATTTTTTGTCTTCAAAGTTTCTGCTGTAACATATTCTGTACCAGCCTCTCTATATACATTTGGTAATTTATATATTTCTCCTTTTCCTACTAAATATCCTAATTTATGAACAATTTCATGAAATACTGTAGTCGTTAATCTTGTTAAAAAATGTCTTATTCCTATAATATTCCTTTTTTCATCATAAAAACCTCTTTGTCCTAATGTATCTATTGTAACTATTTGTCCATTGTCTTTTAGTAAGTTATAAGCTTCTTCATATTTCACCAATTTAGGATATTTACGTGCAAGTTTGCTCACAACTATATTATAAAATTTGTTTTCATCTTCTACATAATATGTCCTTGCAATATTGCCATATCCAAGTTTTCGATATAATAGAAACAGTTCTTTAAAAGATGTTTTTATTTCCTTTTTACCTGTCATATATTATTCCCTATCTTCTCTTGAAGATTTCACTCTTTGTTTTCCTTTTTTGTTTTTCTCTGGATTCATGTCTAAATCTATTTGCGCAGCAGCTCGTGATTGTTTCACATCATACAATGAACCCTGAACTTCATCTAAAACTTTTTGAGCACCACTTTCTAAAAGTTTTATAACATTTATTCTTTTGCTTGCTGGTTTAAATTTTCTCTTAACCTTTTGTTGTTCTCTTCTTACTTCAATTTCATCAATCCATGAAGAAAATTCACCTTTTTTATCTCTTAAAGACCCCATTGTGATTCCTTTCTTTAATGAATTAATGAAACTTCTTGAGCTCTCTATATTTTTACTTCTTTTTATCGAAAATCTAAACTCACTTCTCATTGTTTGATTGACATTCTCAGCTCCAATCATAACATTTTGAGTCCTTTTTCTTGCATTTCGCATTACTTCCTGACTTTTTTCATTTAATCCCAAATTAGAAATTGCCCTTGCATAAAATTCTGATATTTTTATATCATTTGATGCAAAAAATGTTGTTGTTGATGTTATTGCATTATTAGCTAACTTTATTCCCTTAGCTTTTAATGAATTACCTCTATGTTTTATCCATTGATTGGTTGCAGCTTTTGCTTGAAATTCAGCTTTTGCAATTTCTCTTGTAGCTCTATTTGAAATTGCACTTACATTTTCGTGTCCTTGTATTATTGAATCAGTCTTTTTATATGTCATTTCATTTATTTCAGCCGCTTTTTTCATTATATAATCAGAAGCCTCAATTGTTTTTTTAGCTGTTTTATCAGCTAATCCCAAATACCCTTTTATCGCTGCTTTTCTTGCCACCCAATTTCCTACATCTTCAATTTTTTCAGCAACTTTATTAGCTCTAAAAGTTCTCTTTGCCCCAATATCAGATAATCTTATACTAACTTTTCTTCTAAATTTACCATTTAAATTTTTTTGTATATATTCTTGTGTAGCGTTATTTGCACTTTTAGCGCTAGCTTCTCTTTCTCTATAATGTGTAGTTGAATCATCGACTTCATTAAATTTCCTTGTTCTGGCTTCAGTTTCTTTGGCAAATTTTCTGTTTTCTGTTCTCATTCTATCAATAACTTTTCTAGAAGCACGTGTCGCTTTTGATAATAATTCTTCTTGTTTTCTAGTATTACCTTTTAAAGCTTGATAACAAGCAGCTAAAGTATATGGAGTTCTAGCAAGTCTTGCAGAATAACTTCCGATATATGTTTTAGCATACATTTTAATTGTTCTAAAACTCATACTATCATCAATATCTTCACTTTGAAAAAGCGGTTCCATTCTTTGTTCAAATCTTTCTATTCCTTGAACTTCTTTTTCAATTACTGATTTTATAGATGAATTAGCATTTCTTGAATATTTAATTATATCACCAAAAATTTCTTCTTTTTTGATTCCATATAATTCAAGAAGCTCTGCTTTTTTTGTTTCATATGTTGCTTGCATAGATTCAAGTTTTTGATAAATTGGTCTCTTTATAGATCCAGTTAAAATATCTACCGAAGCAGTTGAAAGTTCTTTAAATGTTATTTTTTCTTTTTCCAATACTTCTTTAGCATTATCTATTTTTTCTTGAATTGCTTGAGATTTCTTTTTAGAACTATCTTTAGCTGCAACAAATTTTCCACCACTAGATTTTATTTTAGGAAAGCCTTTTCGAATATCGTTATTTTCAAATTTTCCGTTCTTTTTCTCTCCTTTTTTGATTCCCATTATTTTTTTCTCCTAATTATAAATTTCTTCTAATATCTCATCTAATTCATTTTTTAATTTGCTTTTTTCGTCTTGTACACTTTTTAAATAATCTTCTAATTTTCCTATTTCTGTATTATCTAAATTAACAATTCTACCTTGTATATAAATTTCACCTAATTTTTCCATATTATACTCCCAACTTATAAATTACAAACTTGATTTATTTTTAAGCTATACGCTTCTAATATAATTAACACATCGTTTATTTCTTTATCAAGTTCTATTAATACCATATTCGTAGAGATTTTTAGTTTTTCTATATTTTGCTTTTTCTTAGACATATATTCTTTTTCAAATCTCTTACTAGAAAATTTATTAAATATCTTTAATAAAAAATTAAATATTGTTTTTTTCTCTACAATAGCTAATTTATTAACTTCTTCATACTGCATAACAGTATTTATAGCTCGTTCTATTTGTTCATTACACTCTCTTAATTTGGTAATACACGCATCTTCTAAGCCACAATATTTAATATATCTTTCAGCAAGCGTATCAATTCTACGATTATACTTTTCTATAATATTCTTTGAATTTTCAGAATCTTTGATATATTCTTCTGATTCTATATATTTACCTTTCAAATCAATTGTTTTTTTCATTTCAACTATTGACTTTTTTTGGTTTGCTTGAGCATTTTGCAATTCTAATGCTAAATTCATATACTCTTCTTCAAATTTCGTAGCAATTTTATTAAACTGTTCTTTATAACTATTTAGTAACTCAACTTGTTCAAAGTTCACTTCTGATATAGATTTTCCATAATATTCACATTTTTCGAAAAATTCATTGCTTATTTTTTTCATATTACAATTAATTAAGTTATTAATATTTTTCTTAATAATTGAAATCAATAAATAAATTTCACTTAATTCAGCATTAGAAATTTCATTTAATTTTATCATTAATTTATCTGATACTGTCTTTTGATTCATATTACTCACCCTCATTTTCTCCATATTGTTTTAAAACATTTTTGGCTTTAAGAATTTTTTTATATACATTTAATTCTTTTTCTTTAATTGTTTTAAACAATATTTCTAATGCTTCATCACTCATTCGTTCGTAATAGTACTCTTTTCCTGCAATAACCACTTTTTTATCTTTCATAAGATATTATTCTCCCATTTTTATAGTCTATTTCAATATAAGTATAACACTATTAAATATAAGATTTAATAAAAGTAATTAAATTGTAAAATAAAAGATATATTTTTCAGTAATCTATAGTTCCTGTACTCAGTAAAAATCCCCATATATAGAGTTGAATTAATTATCAAATTGTGATATAATGCTATGAACATTTTGTTTGAAAAAACTTTTTGTGGGAATGTATACTTATAGGAAAGGAGAAGAAAAAATGACAGCTGTAAGTATTGACTTTTTAAGAGAAAGAATTCATCCCCCTATCCAAGACGAACAAAAAGAAGACGATTTGTGGAAGTTCTTTGATGTTGTAAATTGCTATTCATATGCATTAGGATTACTGTATGATGTTACATTTTTAAATCCTGGTCAAATATCTAGAATGCAACTTCAAAAACAATATACAGATCAAGAACTCCTTGAACGTGTTTTCAGCGATATACACGTTTTAGGAATGGGAATTCGGAAATCAACATTGGAAGAAGAAATCTTAAGCGATAATGAATGGAAAATTGCTATTATGAATACAGATACATCTTTCTCTCAAGAGCGTTATGATTATCACTTCTTAAAGCAAAACACAAACAAGCAATGGTTTCAAAAAATTCCATTTGACCAATTTCCAACCAAATATGATTCTCGTTATCGTACAATTACAAATCCCGAAACTGCAACATATTCTTACCACTATCATTTAGTTGGATATTTTGTAGTTACAAAAGACATGCAATCATGAGCCTTTTTGGGCTCTTTTTGCATTTATTATCATTTAACTCACATAAATTTTGATAATTTTAATAAAACTTAGTTTTTTTATATAAAAAATCAAAAATCTTTTAAAAATATATTGACAAATGTTTATGCGTGTGTTAATATAATTACTGTCGTATGGACCGGTAGCTCAGCTGGATAGAGCAACGCCCTTCTAAGGCGTGGGTCGGACGTTCGAATCGTCTCCGGTTCACCAAAACTCTTCTGAAAAGAAGAGTTTTATATATATCGAGGTGTGGCTCAGTTGGTAGAGCGCGTGGTTTGGGACCATGAGGTCGCAGGTTCGATCCCTGTCACCTCGACCATCTAAGAGAGTTTTAAGACTCTCTTATTTTTTTGCTTTTTATTCTAAAAAATGCTATAATTAAAGTAATATACATTTTTACTCATGTCTTATTTTGACTCTCATATAAGGTAGGTGTAAGTATGGAAAAAGATATTATATTTTTAGACACAAATGTATTCGGAAGAAAAGAAAAATATGACTTCGAACATTCTTATAGAAATAATATATTATCCATGTTAAAGAGGTACTCGAATATTGAGGTATATCTTCCAAGTATAGTTGTAGAAGAATTAAAAAAACACATAAAAGAAAGTATTGATAACGATCAAAATAATATTAAATCAATATATGTAAAAAGAAAATTGCCTCATAATTTTTATGAAGAAACTCTACAAGAAAACCTTCAAAAATTGAATGAATTTATTGAAAAAAATAAAATCAAAATTTTAGACTGTGAAAAATATTTAAAAATTTCTGATGTTAACAGATGGTATTTCAACAAAGAAAAACCTTTTGAAACCTCTAAACCAAAAGAATTTCCTGATGCAATGATAATTTCTGCAATAGTAAATTTTTTAAAAGAAAATAAATATGAAAATGTATACATTGTTTCTGAAGATAAAGGTTTTAATGAATCTATTAAAAGTAAAATAGATTGTATCATTGTTAACAAATTAGAAACTATTCTTAAAGAATTTTTTGATTTCAGTACATATGAATATAGACTTGTTGAAGACTATATAAAGGCCAATAATATCTTGCTTAATAAAAATTATTTAGAATTCGAAAGCGCTAATATCAACGATATTATAAATGTCAATATTGAAAAATATCATTTAAATACTTGTGAAATTATTTATGACCAAAAAGAAAATGAAAGTATTGTTGTAAAAGTAAATTATAATATTGGTTTAAGTGGGGAAATATTTGTTTTTGATCCTTATGAATCCATTTATGATAAGGATGATGATGAATATATATATCCTATTTATAAAACCGCAAATCAATTAGATATTAAAAATTTAGAAATATATATTGAATTATTTAAAGATAAGAATGGTAATTATAGAAAGCACAAAGTTATTGATAAAGCTTTAATCGATATAACTAATTACCTTTCAGAAATGAAACTACATTGCAAAGAATAATATAATTTATACATATAACAAATGTCGCAAATAAATGCTTGCGACATTTTATATTTAAAGTTGAAAATTATTTTATTAGTTACTAATTTATAAAACCAGAAAAACTACTCCAGAAACCTGGAGTAATTTTCTGGTTTCTAATCTTGTATCATCCGTTAACGTACTGTACGAGTAGTAAGGTTAAATATTGCTTCAGAAAATTCAATTCCTTTAACAACCTTTTCACATCTGTCTTCCACTCCTAAAAATGGAATTGACACTGACAGTACATCATCAGATACATCCACAGTTCCAGCACTTGCCGTTTCATACTCATCAAGAACTGTATTGTCTTTTAAAGTTAGATAACGGTTTTTGCTGACATGTGGTAATTGGTTGTTACTCAAATCAGACACAAAAGCAATGTCTGCAATAACAACCCCCTGGTCACACTTGTATTTGAAATTTAATACCAGGTTTAGAGCTTGGGTTCTTCCCTCTTGATTAGTGACAAACAAACTCAAAAGGTTAGACTCATATAGTCTTGCAACAATTCGATTATCATTATCGAAGTAATAAGTTGAGCCATTTATAGACTCAGACCGTAAATCACATTTTGCTATTTTTTTGAATATTCTAGCAAATCCCAATCTCACATAAGCACCCCCTTAAAAGTGTTGCATTATATTATAACACAATTTAAATAAAATGTAAAAGATTAATTAATTATTAAATTGACAATAATTTTATTATTAAATATACTTAATGTATATTATTCTCAAAAGGAGATTATTTTTATGGAAATGACAAACGACGAATTTTGTGCACTTATACAATCAAGAGATCCTAATCTAGCAAATGGATTTTATGATAATTTAAAACAATTACCAAATAATCCTTCAGATATTCAGTTTACAAACAAATCTTATCTAGATCAAAAAATCTCTTTAGACGCTCAAAAAAGGCATCAATCTAGTGCTTTTAGAAATATGCCTCAACGTGAATTTGAATATTTAAGACAGTACCACATGGCACAACTATTCACAGCATACAAAAATGAATATGATGGAACAGCAAATAGGAATTCTAAATGGTTAGGTTCTCCTACTACAACTAATGAAAATGATATTAGAAGAGTAATTGGAGATAAACCAGGATATATTGACTATCAAGGACCTATGGTATTAGATCATGAAACAATTCTTGCTGTTTGTCATTTAGCCTCGCTTCGTGGATATGGAAATCGTCATTCTGATAATGAATGGGTTAATGATATGAACTTCGGTGGATTATCTAAAGTTGTTGATGAAATGATTTCTACAAAAAATATTCTTTTAGAAAATGGTAGATTAGAAGGAGATAGATACAGTTTAATTACTGGTTCAACCATTTATCGTGAAACAGACATTGCAAAACGTGCCATAGAAAATAAAGTTGGTAATATTGTTTTTGATAAAACACATCATGCAGAAGCTGCACATGATTTTGTTCACAGAAAAACAAATGCCTTCTCTAAAACAGCATCAAAATTTAAACAATTCTTTGAAAAAATTAATGATCCAGATGCTTATAATAAAAAAATGCAACAACTTGGAAATCAACAATTTGAATTAGATACAAATGAAGGGAGATAAATATGGAAGAAATATCTGCATTAGCTGCTGCTGAAACAGTTGCAATTTTAAATAAAACAGATGTTACTATGATAGCCAAAATCCCATATAAACTAATAAAAGGATTAATAGATAAATCTGAAGAATATGGTAAAGCAATAACATTAAAAGATACTTCTTCTTTAATAGAACAACCAATTTCTGAAGAAACACGCTCAATATTATTGATTCTTTATAGGGAATATTGGTGTAATAATGAAGAAAAAGAAAACTTAGATAAGCAACTTATAGAAAGTGAAAGTGAATTTGAAAAAGAAGAAACAGAAAGACTAAATCCATTTAAAGAATCCCAAAATTTCACTTCAGAAAATAACATTTCTAAAATAGAAAATAATTCTTCAAACATTTCTACCGCTCTTATAACTATTCAAAAAAAATGGTACGTTAGAATATTTGATAAAATAATTAGATTTTTTAGAAAAAAATAAATTTTAATTAAATTTGAATTTCAAATAAATATTAATAAAAAAAGCTACTAAAATAAAATGAATTAGTCAACAAAATTAAACTTTTATGTACAATTTTGTCTTACCACTTCAAATTAATTTAGTAGCATTTTATTATTTTAACAATTAAAATCTTTTATTCTTTCTCTAAAATCATCAAAACTTACGAGTTTCCAAGACCAGTTTTTATTTGATTCCGTTCCTGGTACATTTATTCTTGCACTATCATCTAAACCTAATATATCTTGAACTGTTAAAACAACAATTTTCGCTTTGCATTTCATACAATATTCCATAATTCCAATATTAACGTTTATATTGTTGCAATTATTCATTTTTAAAAATTCTTTTAATCCTTCTTTACAATTATCATTTAACGTTTTATACCAACCATAAATTGTAGAACAATCATGATTTCCAGGAAACATCAAAACATTTTCGGTTTCATTGTCACGATCTGTAAGGGAATCTATATCCAATGAAAATTGTAAAATTTTCTGTCTTGTAAATCCATAGTGTTCTCTTAATCTGACTGTTTCTTCTCCAATATCTCCTAAATCTTCTACTATTAGATTTTCTACTTTTATACTCTCATCTTTAAATAATTCATCAAAAAATCCATAACTAACTCCTGGAGAATAACTGCCATCTTTTCCAGTTTTACCAATAGGTATTTTAAAAAACGAATCATATCCTCTAAAATAATCCACTCTTACTTTATCAAACAAATTTAAAGCATATTTAAACTTATTTATAAAATATTTGTATTTATCTTTTTTTATATTTTTTATATTATAAACAGGGCATCCCCATTTTTGTCCATCTTCATTAAACATATCTGGTGGAGCACCAGCTTCAAAAGTAAAAGCACCATCTTTCATTTCAAAATATTTTTGATTATATTTTGTTTCTGCAGAATCAAATTTTGGATAAGCAGGCATATCTCCTATTATTTTTATATTTTTTTCATTGGCATAATTCTTAAGTTCTTTCCATTGTTTTAATGCTATGTATTGCAAAAATAAATAATACTCTGCACATTCTCCAGTCACAGTCTCCATGTATTCGCAATATTTTTTTATTTCCTTATCTTTTTTGAATTCTTTATACTCATCATTAGGAACAAAATTTTCAAAAGCCTCTTTATAATATTTCTCTTTAAAATTGTCAAGTTTTATTCTATCTCCGCTAGCTCTTGTTTTAGCTTTTTTTATTAAACCTGATTCTTTTAATTTATCTATAGAAATGTACATTTCTTCCAAGGCGTAATAACTTCTTGGTGAATATGGATATCTACCACATGAATTTATTGGTAATATTTCCCAATAATTTATTCCATTTTCACTTAAAATATCAACAAATTCATATGCTTCGTTCCCAAAATCTCCAACTCCATATCGGCTTGGAAGAGAATATATTGGTAATAAAATACCTCTTTCTTTCATCTTTGTTTCCTCTTTCGTTTACATACTAACTCAATAATATTATAATCATATTCAAAAATATTATCAATATGTATCAATTCATTTTTATAAGTTCTTATTTTTTCGCTTTATTCTAGGATTTTCTTTGACTTTATTCTTTATCCATTGTATAATCTTTGTGAAGAAAATTAGAAACCTTGTCACAAATAATTTTAGAAAGGGGCTTAGATAAATGAAGACACGGTTTAAACATGTAATGTCATACATCCCGCTTATATCCAATAAAACAAAAATTATCATAAGCATTTCACTAGTCATTTTTGCAGCCTTAGTTTCATACGCCAACAATTACACAATTGACAGCCAAATTTGCTTACTTGCAATGCTGTTTTCATTCCTAGGAGATATCTCACTTAACTGTATGCCTTTAGACAAGCGGCCTCGTTGGTTCTTATATCTTGGAGCAGTTTTTTTCATGATTTCTCACATTATATACGCAACAGCATATTATTGGTTAATCAGCACAAGTCAAAAACTCTATTTTAACCCTGGCGCAATTATCGCAACTTTTTTTATCTTATTACTTTTTACTACATCTGTTTTCCTTACTATTTATTCAAAAAATAAACTTCAACTTATGACTATTATCATCTTCTGTCTATATACTTCTATTATTGGCATTAATTTCATCACAATCTATTCTTATAGTTGGAGTTTTGGAACAGCATCATTCATTGGCGCTCTTTCATTTTTAATTTCTGATTTCATTATTGGAATCGAAACGGTATTCAAAGTGAAAAGTGATACATTAAGAAAATTTGTATGGATTTTCTATCCAATTGGACAAGTTATGATAATTGCTTGTCGCTAATTTATCAAAAAAGCAAAAAGAGGACTATGAAGCGAACTATATCAGTTCACTTCATTTGTTCCTCTTTCATTATCCAAAAATTTTATAAATTCCAAAACGCCAAAGCGCCACATAAAGTGGCGCTTGTGACTTCTCGCAAAGTTGCGAAAATAGAAACAATTTTCAATCAGGGTATTTACTATTTGGAGCTTAGCACTTCATCAACAGCCCTTATCTACGGGCCGGATTGTTATTGCTTTCCTCCTCGGTAAGTTGCTGCATTTTTCGACGTTGTTCCTGAATTACATTTCTGCAAAAATCGTATTCCGGACAAAGTTTACATGTTTCTTCGTTAAATTCTTCCAGATCGGGAATTAACGAAACTTCATGATAACTGACATGGATTTCAGAAATGAGATCCTCTGTTTCTTCCATTGCTCTAATTGCAACTCTGTAATGCTCTTCATCTGGAGTAGAAACTGTCAAAACTTGCCAAAAAGTTAGCTTATTCTTACAGTCCAAAATTCCAAGTATAGTTGCCGCCAAAATAGCAAGCAACCAATACAAAGGCCCATTTAAGAACTGGATGCAACAGATTGCATAAGCCAAACATGCAATGTAACTATTTCTAGTATACTTGCTCTCAGCAGAGTGGATAGAATAATCCTTAACTTCTTCAATATTGGGAGCTCTGCCCAGGTCATAATAAGCATTTTCTACGGCATTTTTTGCTCCTAAATACTTTGAGAAATTAATCATTTCCTTGTTCTGGAAAATTCTTCCGCCCCAAATGGTCCAGGCTCTCGGAAGCAGTGCGATGTTCCACATCACATACGTGATTACTGTGAATACGGTAATCCAGACAGTTGCATTGGTCCACCCTGCACTCACAACGATCATCGCTAAACTGGCGAAAACGGCAAATATTGCTGCTGCCATAACCCAGTTAGCATAACGCTTGATTTTGGAGTCCATTTTGGATGCATTTCCCTCTTCGGGGTCAAGGATATCGCTGGTAATTGCTCCATTGGAGCCAGTAGTTGCGAAATATCCAGAAGTCTGGAAAAGAACCGGTCCAGCCTTTCTCTCGGGTAAAAAACCGACCCCATCGCATTCCACCACTCCGTCTAGCCGGATTCCTTTCGGATGATTTACGATTTTTTTCATGTTGTTTCCTCCTAAGTAAGTTTTTGCACATTTAATTATAACACATTCCATACCAAATTTCAAGATTATGTAAATCTAATGTAATCTGTTTTAACTCTTTAATTTGATATTCATATAAAACAAAAGAACAGATTTTAAATTGTTCATTTTTCAAAAAAACTTATTTGCTCCGTCTTTGTTAGTGTGCCAAATTTTATGTAATAAAATTTGGGTACACCAGTCATACAAAGTATTTTATTTAATATGAAAGTTTTCCTTTCATATTAAATAAAAAAACGAACCTACTTTTATCATTGGTTCGTTTTAACTTTATATTTAATTAATTTTTTAATCATCTTCCCTTTCTTGGGCATCTTTTACTTGTTCATTCTCTCGTTGGTGAACTGTTTGAGTTTGTTTCACAGGATTTAGTACTATAGTATCTCCAGACATAACAGTAATAGTTTGCTCTTTTCCACTTTTTGACATTTGTGTTCTTTGAGGTATTTTGTCTTCAACTATACCATTTTCTTTAGTATCTACCGTTCCAGTTATCCTTTTTACATCTTTTCCAACTACTATTTGAGTCAAATTTGGATATTGAGCTAATGTACTTAAATCAATATCTTCAACTCCTGTAAGATAAATTCCAATTAATTTATCATCATCAATCTTTTCCCCTCTATTAGAAGGCATTGGGAAAGTATCTGCAACTGCATGGACTGAATATACTCTATCTCGTCCTAAAGTTTCTGAATATACATATATTGAATTTTTATTTTCTCTTTGACTAGAGCTTTTTAATATTTGTTTTGATAAAGAACGTGCTGCAGCTTCTGCTTCTAAAACAGAATCTACTCCTCGTCCATCCATATTATCAAGTTGTCCAAATGAAAATGAAGCACTTTCTAAAAAATGAATTCTCTCATCTTGGTCGAAAAATATATCTGTTTGAGTATTTTTTGAAGTAGTTGAAATATCAAAGCCATTTCCTCTAACTCTTTTTATAGAAGTTCTTGAAATAGCACCTACTGGAATTTGCTTTGCTTGATCTGAAATAACTAATTCCTCTAAACCTGTTGTAGGAACAGCTCCTTCCGCAACTGCTATAACTCCTCTCCCCAATACTAAAGTTTTTAAGTTTTCAAGTTCCAATAAAGCTCTATCTCTATCATCACCAAGTATCAATACATCATTTACTTCCAAAGTCTCAATATTTTTCTTTTGTTTATCTGTAAAACCATTTCTTGGTGGATAAGAAATATAACTTACTTTTCCATTTGAGTCTACTGCTACGCTTGTTCTTTTCATTAATTTTCTTAATCTATCAAAAAAGCTTAATTTTTCTTCGAGTTTGGTTGGAAAGTTAATTTTTTCGCTCATATTTTCTCCTATATTTTATTTTTTTATCTATTTATTTCTACAATTATTTTTCTTTTTCGTCATAATAAGACACATTTCATTATATAAATATATTTTAATTTTTTCAAGAATTTTTATTCATTTTAATATATCATTTTGTTTACAATTTTGTGAACAAATTTTACTATATTTCACCCACTTTTTCTATATTATTATTCAATTTAATCATCCAAGTCAGGTCCATCTAGCGCTTCACTTTTTTGAGGAATATTTCTTGAAGTTTCATCAATATTACTTACTTTTAAGTTTCCTTGTATACTTTCCACTTTTTGACCTTCTGTAATTCTATCTAGATTTTTTGCAAGCTCTTTTATTTGCATTAATGCTTCTTGCAAACTTGCCTCTGTAACATCAGTATTATTTTTTACTGTTTCTATAGCATTCTTTACTGTAAAAGTCCTTGCTGGTGGAAAAAGTTCATTTAATTCTTTATTGAATTTTTGTAATCTTTCTGGATATGTTAAAGCAAAATTAACCATTCCTTTAACATAAGGAATTTGTTCCTGTGGTACTCCTGCAAATTCGTCTATTTTATCAAAAAACATTTCTATATCTTTTTCTTCAGGATTTCTTCCTTCATCCCAAAATGCTTTCATTTCTTCTTTTATTTTTTCAAAGTTTGGCCCAAAACGATTTCCAGTTCTTCTAGTCATATTGCTTAGTGCTCCTTCAAAATTCCCAAGAGCAGTTATAAAAGAATCTGAATCACGGAGTACATCTTTCCCATCATGATTTTTACTTTCTATGTAAGAAATTATTTTATTTGAAGAAGTTAAGTAAGTTGCCATTCCATCATCCATTCCCATAGAAGCAAAAACTTTTTCTACAAAATCTGCTTGCATTCCATATCTTCCTTCTTTTATCGGTCTACCTAAATGTTGCATAACTTTTTTGGCAATAAGTTCTGTTGCTCCTTCACTTATTTGATTGTGCATTATTCTTCTATTTGGACTTTTTCTTTCATTTATTTCTATAGTAGAAATTCCACCAAATAAAACTTCTTCTTGGCTAGCTAACATTTGGTCAATATTTTCAATATATTCTTTATATTGTTCCATAGTCCAATCTGCACTTACGCAAGCATTTATGTAGGTAGAATTACCTCTAGTTTGAATAATATCGCTTCTTTTTAATTCTGATCCTTTTACAGGACATTTTTCCATAACATGAGTACATTCATGGAAAACAGTTTGTCTTATATCATCTAAACTTTCTAAATCTCCACCAGATAAAGTATGTACTTTTCCGTCACTTGTTTGATACTCTTGAGTTCTGTCAAACATCGCAATGGAATATAGATGTTTTCCTGCCTCATCGTAATCAACTTGGTGTGCTCCAAAATGTTTGTCTATTCTACAATTTTTTTTATACGCTTCTGAAGTTACAGGTTGATTGTCATATTTTATATTATCATCTTGACCTTCTCTAAAATCTCCTAATCTAAAAGTTCCTAAAGTACTTGCAAGCTTATCTACAACAAATTCAGCCTTTAGCTTACCATTGGTTATTGCTTCTAGTGAAGTAGCATATTCATAAATTAACATCTGAGTTAGTTCTTGATTTTGTCCTTCAACACCTCTGTCCCAATTTCCTGCTTTTGCATCAATTACATCTCCTATTTTTGACCATAAGCCATTTTTATCTTCAGATTTGTATTTTTGAACAAGTGAACTTATATCCATCTGTTTCTCCTTTCAGATTTACTATATCTATTTTATCATACAAATAGAATAGATTTCCACAAATTGAACTCAAAATGTGGAAATCTACTTTGATTTTCTATATATTTTATATTTTTTTGTGTTAATTATTTTTATTCTCTTATTTAGTTCATTATATTTTTAACAAATTCTTTATCATTATAAAGAGTAATTGCTTTCGGAAACACATCTATTATAAATTTTTTATCTGTCATTTTTTCACCATCAACATTAAAATCAATTTTTTCATCAAGCTCAAGCTCAATATGATTTGTCCTAAATTTATGAATACGCCTTTTTCCCTCATGTTTTCCTTCTTTTAACTTTAATATTAATGGAATCATTTTTAATTTTGGCATTTTTTCTGCATAATAAATATCTAAAAGACCGTCTGTTAATCTGGATTTTGGAGCAATTTTAAAGCCACCACCATAGTAAGAGCCATTACAAATACTTAAAATTGTGTACTTGTCTTCAATATTTTTTATACTAGTTTTTATTTTAATTTTTTTACATTTAAACGTTATAAAAGTATAAATAATGCTAACATTGTAAAGCTGGCTTGTAGGAATTATTGTACCTCTAAATTTATCTATATTGTTTCCAACATCAGCGTCAATGCCAGTACAAGCAACATTAATGAAATATCTATCATTAACCTTTCCAATATCAATTAAATGTTCCCCATCTTCCATTGTTTTAATTGTTCTATAAGTATCGTTTCCGGAACCGGCAGGAATAATTCCAAGCATATTTTTCGTTCCAACTATACCTGGCAATGTTACTGATAAAGTACCATCTCCACCAACAACATAGATTACATTTTCCTCATCTTTATATTCCATAGCAATATCAAAGCCACTTTTTCCTTCCGAAATATATCTTATTTCGAATTCTCTATTTCTTTTTTTACATTCAGCTTCTATTTTAGGAATAAGAATTTTTCCTTTACCTTTCCCTGCACTAATATTTACTATAAAAATATATTTCATTTTTTCCTACTTTCTAAGTAAATTCAATACTTCATTTCTTATATAATCATTAGCAACCTCAATCTCCATATTGTTTACATCAACAGGTTTTCCAAATTCAATAATAAGTTTTTTCTTAAAAATTTTATATTCTCCTTTAATTGCAAATGGAATAATTGGTGCATTTGCTTCTTTTGCAATTGCTACTGCTCCATGTTTAAATCTTAAAAGATCTTCTTCTGTTTTATTTCGAGTTCCTTCTGGAAAAATGCCTAACGTACCACCTTGTTTTAAAAGTTCAACTGCATTTTCAATCGCTTGAGGATTATTTCTAGTTCTATATACTTTTATTAATCCAATTTGCTCAAACAAGAATCCATGAATTCCTTTAAATAAACTTTCTTTAGCCATATAGTGAACAATTCTTTTAGTATAAGTCATTACTACAACAGGATCAAACGCATGACGATGATTTCCCGCAAAAATTATTGGTCCACTTTCTGGAATATTCTCTATACCAATTACACTTGGCCTGTATAATACTTTTAAAAGTGTACTATAAATTAATTTACAAGCTCCATATAAAATTTTATTTTCTTTCATAGTTTATTCCTACATTTTCTAAAATATAAAATATTATATCATATTTAATCTTTTAAAAAAATATATATTTAGAAATTTCGAGCCTCTTGTCGAAAGTTACCAAAAAGAGTCGCATTTAATATACTGTATCATTTCAACAAATCTATATTTCTCATCTTTACCAGATACGCCAATTTCAATTTGTAAAATTGTGTACAAATCCTTTATTTAAGATGAATTTCAAAAGCTTTCTTATTAAACAAAAAGAACCCCCCGAACGTTAGCACGTTCGAGAAGTTTCTTTTTTGATTTTTAGTTAAATGCTAATTTTACCAGTCGGTTGCCAAATCAATGTGAACACGGCCATTATATTTACGTTCGTTCATAGCCCGTTCACAAAAATCAACAATCAAACCTGGACCAAGGCTTGTTTCAATAAACTGACCTCGTTCAAAAGCACCATCAGGATTGATATCACATTTGATATCAGCAGCAACAACAATTAAGTTCTCAAAATACTGACCATCTGGAGTATATCCGCTTATGATTCTCACACCATACCTGGGACCCTTTTCTCTGCAAACTGTCATTTTCAAATCGGTAAAGCCCTTTTCTTTGGCAAGTAGTTTAACAGCTCCACCTGGGTGAGTCGGATACCAAGTTTCTTGGCCATCATTTCCATTCGGTCCACAAGGACTATCTCTGATAATTCCTTTTCTTGCGGTAAGAACTCCACTTTGTCTGCTAGCTTTCTTTTCTGCTTCAGTCATCTTTTTCGGAACAGTTTCTTCAGGAACGGTTTCCGCTGCTACAGTTTCTAAAGCACCTGTTTCTTCGATATTGACTTCAGCAGTAGGATCAGTTGACTCTTGCTCTTGCTCGGTAGTTTCTTCTGATTGCATAGTATCTGTTACTTCAATTATAGTAAACCGTTGTCCACTCACCTTTCCAGAAATATTTTCATTGTTATTGTTGTTTTCTTCCTTCGTAAACACCGATGTGGTCATCCCTAAAACGATAAATAAGCACGCCACTCTCACAATCAACTTATGCATTTAACGTAGATCTCCTGCCTTTCAGCTTCAAATTTGGTATTACCCATACATCTATTATACTACGTTTACATAATTTTTTCAAATTATTAGTAAAAAAACATGAAAAAAGCCGAAGCTACCTTGCTCCAGCTATATTTTTACTCTCTATCATCCCTTCCAGATGGTAATTTATTAGATTCTTCTTCATATTTTTTTAGTCCTTTAGCAAAAAAGACTTTTCCTATAGGACTTCTTTTTACTTGTCCCATAAAGTCTAAAGCTTTTTCTAACATTCCTGTTAATCTAGAATTTCTTTCAAGTAATTCTTTCTTATCGTATTCTAATTGACGGACACGATTTTCTAAAAATGCTATTTTTCTTTTATTTTGTTCATTTGGATCAACTTCTTTTTCTGCGACAGCTTGCATTTCAGCTCGAGTCGCTTGATACCATTTGGCAGTTTGAGGATAATGTTCAATCACACTTTTAGAAACGGAATCAAAATCTTCTAAAGCTTCTTCAACACTAAGGTCTACCGGAACATAAGCTGTAGGTTTGCTGTGTGAAGAGTTTTCTTCAATGTCTATTCCACTGGCATTTCCAATTGACCATGAACCGTTGTCTAAACTAGTTCTTTCATAATATGAGCCATCTCCATTATTTCCAGACAAACTAATTACTGTTCCATTTTCTCTTTGAATATTTGAAAAGATATCAAATGAATTTCCATCACTATATGCTATTTCTATTCCATACTCATTTGTAGTAATAATTGCATCTCTATAAGTAATTTTGGCTCCACCATTTTCTTTTAACTTTACTTTTTTCCCACCAAAAGAAAAATCCCCATTTTCATCTACATTCAATCTTCCATAATTTCTTAAATCTTTTTCTGTTTTTTCCATCATCTCTTTATAGATCGGCTCGACAACAGCAGGCATCTCTAGTAATGCCTCTGCTACTCCCATCTCTTTTAGTATTCTTTTTATATCTGTTCTTTCCATATTTTTCCTCTTTTGATTATTTTACAAATATATTATAGCTATTAATATTAAATATAGCAATATCGAAATTAAATGACCTTGTTAGCTTTACATAATATCTCTTTTGTGTTATACTATCTCGTGCAAGTACTTTGAAAACTGTATTAGGGGTGATTTTATGTTTAACAATGGCGCATTGGATCCTGAGACCATCGTCAACTACATTCTGCTTACCGCAGAAGCCAGAGAACAAATCTTAGAGTTTGTTACAAATCTGGACAATCAAGGAATTCTAAAGCTTTTTATCAATGGTCAAAAGCTTGATGAACTCATGGCAACACTTCGTAAAGAAAGTGTTCTTTCTGGCAATTTTGCTTGGATTGACTTTTCTAGCGAATATCTCGTCCGCGATTTTAATTCCGAGTTTATCTGCTGCTTCGCGACTCAGCTGTCCTATAATGGGGTTTGTGAAAAAAGTGAAATTGTTCCAAAAATTCGAGAGCTGATCAGTGAATTGAGCGAGCCCGCCAACGCACTGGGTCTTTATCTGTGGCTCTTTGAATATGCTGCAATGGTCTCCAACAACTTTGCCCAGGCAATAAATTACTACTATTCTTGCCATCCCGGTATTGATATCCATCCTATGGTGAATATGATGACATCAGCTATTCCCGCCGTCAGAAAGTATACTGCAAATTGCAAGTATTGGGCCATTACTAGGCCAAAAACTTTCAACAAAGTAAACATCGAAAGCTTTCTTCCTGAGGCACCGTTCGATGCTTCTTACCAGTATTTCTTCAAAGAAGCTCTCAAAACCGCTGGTGGTTGCACCAAGGAACAGATTTATGAAGAAACCGTCCACATGTTTAAGCTAATGCTTATCGATGACGTCTTCAAGAAAATCACAAGTTCCAAGAAGCGTACTAGTGGCAATATCTCTGCAGAGCTGATGAAAATGTATGAGGAAAGAAAAATCTACATTTATATCAAATTCGTCAGAGCATGCTTTGAAGTTTCATTGGACGATATGGAACGTGCAAGAATCAAATACGAAAACGAAAATCCTGTCATGCCGGCGTATTCTAACAATGGCTTTGGCAATATCCCTAGCTAACAAAAAACTCCTGTGCAACAGCACAGGAGTTTTTCTTATTAATAACTATAATAATCCTTTAAATAGTATTCTATCATTTTAACATATTGATCCTGTGCATTCAAACAAGTATCTGTTAAAAATCCTTTTTCTTTATTTACTAAGTATTCCTTTAATCCTCTGTAATAAAATAGTTTATCTTTATCTAAAATAATAAATGGAATTATATTATGTTTCAAACATTCTTTAAACATAATAATTCTTCCAACTCTTCCATTTCCATCTTGAAATGGATGTATTTTTTCAAATCTAACATGAAATTCTACTATTTCCTTTATGGAAACAGCTTCTAATGAATTATACCATTCAATTAATTTTACCATATGTTTTGCAACATCTTTTGGAGAACTAGTTTTCATTCCACCAGCTTCATTAGGAACTTTTTTATAATCACCAACATTAAACCAACTTAATCTGTTATCTGACGTTGCTTCTTTTAGAATTTTGTGAAAATTTTTTATCATTTCTTCTGTTAATACTTCATCTGCTGTATCTAGCATAAAATCAACCAATTTAAAATGATTTGTTGTTTCAAAAATATCGTCAATATTAGCAACTGTGTTTCCTTCAAACAATATACTATTTGTTTCATAAATATATCTTGTCTGGTCTTCTGTAAGAGTACTTCCTTCAATATGATTAGTATTGTAAGCAAATTTTATTTGTGTATTGTGATATAAATTTCCTTTTAATCCAATTTCTTTTTGTTCTCTTAACACATTTAAAATATTAATTTTTGATATATCAAATTCCTCTTCATCTTTTAACAAATCATCTACATATACTTCAAATACATCTGATAATCTTTTTAGCGATTCTAAATTTGGTTCAAGCATTCCAGACTCATATTTAGATACTGTTGCAGGCTCTACTCCAAGCACTTCTGCTACTTCTCTTTGCGTCATTTTCTTGCCTTCTCTATATGCTTTTATCTTTTTTCCTATGTTCATTAAATCACTTCCTTTTCTTATGTATTTATTATATCATATTGTTTCCAAAAAGGAAAGTTGCATTTATTGTTTTATATTATATATTTCCAGAAAGGCTTATAATTGTTTTATTGAAAATTTACACGTTCCCAACATTTCAATTTCATTTTTTGCAAAAACTACACTTTGTTTTCCTATATTTGAAGATTCTATTGTACCTTCTTTCAATTTATATACCATAACTGCATTTTTGCTAAATGATTTAATTTCTTCTTTAAATGTATCATATTTATATCCTGGAGTTTTATCTTGTATATATTTTTGGTAAAAATTCTCTAATCTTTCATTATCTTTTGCAATTGATAACATTTTTTTCATTCCCATAGTAACTTGAATTGCTAGATCTCTAGAACTTGTTCCGAATCCATCTTTTAAATATAACATTTTTATTTCTTCATTTTCTCTGTCAATATACATCAGATCGCAAATTTCAATTCCATCTTCTCTTCTTGGATGAATTATATAAAAATCTTTAACATCTTTATATAGTTCTATGTATTGTGGTTCTGTTTCATTGTTCCACTCTTTAAATTCAATATTTTGTTCCACAAAACTATTTTTTATAAATTTAAATACTCTGTTTAAATTTTCAATATAATTATCAGTTAATTTATACCACATTTTGTTTTGAAACAAATATTCTTTATTTCCATATTCTATTGATAAATTTATGAACGCGTCTAAACTGTCAGACAGTTCCAGTCCACCATCTGTATCAAAACATAACAATTGTATATTGTGAATTGTTTTTCTTATGTCATCTTCTGAATTTACTTGAATTTCATTAAAAACATATTTTAAGTCCTCATCTGATGGAATCGAATTACACATATGTATCGTCCTTCCTTCATACATAAAAGTATAGCTCATACTACCAAAAAACTTTTCCATATTTTTATGAACAATACATATATCCAATTTTTCTTCATTATAATCATTATATATTTTTTTAATTAATTGAGTTTTCAGTTCTTCTTCATAATTCTCATCTTTTATTTGCTCTATCGAATTAAATTTGTCAATCAATTCATTAGTTGATATTTCGTCTAATTTTTTTATAATAGTTATCAGTTGATTTAAATCTATTTTACTACAAATTGTAAAATTATCTTTAGCATCACATCGAACTTTGCTCGTATTTCTTTTATTTTCTAATCCTAATTCTCTAAACAATCTTTCTTTATCCAATTCAGCCATTAAATTAGTATTGATTCTATTCCAATATTTATCTAGTGTTGATTGATATTCTTCACCTAAATATTCACTTCCTCCAAGAAAATTACTCATAATATTGCTATATGTAGCACTTCTAATTCTATCTTCATCTTTAATAAAATAAGAAATTATGCATACTCCAAAAAAATATACTATAAATTTTATTATATCATGATATGCATATTTGGTTGTAATACAAAAAATATTATTTTCCTTATATATAAAGGCTATATAATTGTTTGCCGGAGCTTCTGCCACTCTTTTTCCGTTTTTACAATTCCAAAAAATATCCCAGGTATCTTTTGAGTACGAAATTTTATTATATAATTTTATCTTATAGCCATTTATGCAGTCATTTTCTAATTCTATCTCCGAGTACACTTCTCCTAAATTTTCTTTTAATTTTGTTATTATTTCATCATTGTTATTGTATTCTTTAAATTTTCTTTTATCTATAAGATATATCCCCACTTCTTTATTACTCATATCGTTTGTCTCTCCCCCTTTTTATATTTACTATATTCAGCCCTATGTCGATTTATTCATTTTTTTGTAAAAAAAAGCAGAATCTTAATAAAAAATTCTGCTTTTGTATACTTTTATATTAACTTATTCATTTTCATAAAAAATCGCTTGCAATATCCTTTTTATCATCTCTTTTTCATTTTTTCTTAATTTTAAATTATTATATTCAACATTATCAGTTTCCAAAAATTCAATAATATCATTTGACTTTTTACAGTTTTCTGTTTTATATATAGAAACACTTGATTTTTCTTCCTCTATTCCAAATAAATAGTCTATACTTACATTAAAATATTTTGCCATTTCTATAATTGCTCTAAACGGTGGTTCTCTAAGACCTTTTTCCCAAGTACCAATTGTTGATTGTGCTATTTTATTTGTAAATATTCTTCCAAATTCTTCTTGTGATAAATTATGTTCTTTCCTTAATTCTTTTATTCTTTCACCAAAAACTTTCATTTTTTATCTCCTTCAAAACAATTATACACTATATAATTACATTTTGTCAATTTTATATCACGTTTTGTAATATTGTGTTTTTATTTATTCCAAAAAATAGCAGATATCATTTACTAATACCTGCTATCATTATTTTATAATATTAAATTAACTTAATCGCTTTCTCCCAATCTTCTCTATCAAAATCAACACTTGGAACAATTTCATTATTCTTAAACATCTCTTCAAACTCATCAATGCTGACCCATTTAAAAGCTACTGCTTCACCATCTGGAAGAGTAATTTCAGAATCATCAATATCTTTTCTAAAAATCCAAATATCTTTAAAATCTGGTGGCACACAAGAACGTTCTAAAGTTTTTAAGAAAACTGCATCTTCCTCTTTAAGTTCAACTCCAACTTCTTCTTTTACTTCTCTTAAAATTCCTTGAATGCTTGTTTCTCCTGCTAGAATTGAACCGCCATTGCATTCCCACATTAAAGGAAATGTTTTAAATTCTGCTCTTTGTGTTATTAAAATTTCATTTTTAGAATTTAAAATTACTGCTGTTACTACTATGTGGTATTCCCCCTCTTTTAGTTTGTCTACTCCTCTTTGTGCTAGTCTTCCTGTTTTGTTACGATTTTTATCATAAATATCCCAAAACTCTGCCATAAATTTTCTCCTTATAAACTATTTATGCATGTATTAAATATTTAGTTTAAAATCTCAGCAGCTAATTTTTCCATTTGTTCTCTTGAAACATCATTTAATCTAGATTTTATTGTTACTTCATTTTCACATAAAGTAATATTTATCATACCAGCAATTATATCTTTCATTGTTTTTCCAGCAGTTGGAGCCCATGTTCCATTTTCAATGATTCCAACTTTTTTGTTTTGATAATTTTTACCAGCAAGTTGTCTTAAGAAACTTTCCATTGCTGGGAATACTGACGCATTGTAACTTGCAGCAGCAAAGATTACTTTGTCATATCTAAAAGCATCTTCTATAGCTTCAGCCATATCATCACGAGTTAAATCTGCCACAGCAACTTTTTTAGCACCTTTTTCTTCTAACATTTTTACTAATTCTAAAACTGCATCTTTTGTGTTTCCATGAATTGAAGCATAAGCAACAAATACACCATCATCTTCTGCTTCGTACTTGCTCCATATATCATATTTTCCAATATAGTGTCCTAAATTTTCTTTTAAAATTGGACCATGTAAAGGACAAATCATTTTAACATCTAATGTAGCTAATTTTTTAAGAAGCATTTGTACTTGAACACCATATTTTCCTACTATGTTGAAATAATATCTTCTAGCTTCACAGTCCCATTCTTCATCTGTATCTAATGTTCCAAATTTTCCAAATCCATCAGCTGCAAATACTATTTTTTCTGTTTTTTCATAACTTACCATTACTTCTGGCCAATGTACCATTGGAGCCATAAAGAATTGTAAAGTATGTTTTCCTAAACTAATTTCTTCAGCTTCTTTTACAACAATTTTTCTTTCCTCTAAATTAGATATTTCAAAAAATTGTTTCATAAATTCAAATATTTTATCATTTCCTATTATTTTCATATTAGGATATTTTTCTGCTAAAACACCAATATTGTAGCTGTGGTCTGGTTCCATGTGAGATACTACTAAATAATCTGGTTCTTTTCCTGCTAATTCTTTTTCTAAATTATCTAACCATTCTTCAGATTTTCTTCTATCTACTGTATCCATAACAGCTATTTTTTCATCTTTAATTATGTAAGAGTTATATGATATTCCGTTTGGCACAACATATTGTCCTTCAAATAGGTCTATGTCATGATCATCTACTCCTATGTATTTTATATCTTCTGAAATTGTAATGTCTTTTTTCATAAAATGATTCCTTTCTATATTTGATATTTATACTTTATCATTTATTTTTCCATTCCACAAGCAAAAGAATTGCTTGAAGCTAAACGGTCATAATGAATGCTACTGTAAAGTCTATATCCACCAGCAAAGTTATATGAATCAAATCCATTTTGATTAAGAATTCTTGTAGCTAAATAACTTCTTAATCCACTTTGGCACATTACATATACAGGTTTTGTTTTATCAAGTTCATCAAATCTATCTCTTAAATCATCAAGAGGAATATTTATAAAGCCTTCAGCTGCTCCTCTTGAAAATTCATACTCTGTTCTTGTATCTAATAAAATAACATCATCTCTATTTGTAAGTTCTGGAAGGTCTTCATAATAGAAGTGTTTAACAATTCCATTTTCAATATTATCTATAATGAATCCTGCCATATTTACAGGATCTTTTGCAGATGAATATGGTGGTGCATAAGCTAAATCTAAATCTTTAATCTTGTCTGCTGTAAGTCCTGCATAAATTGCAGTAGCAAGTACATCTATTCTCTTATCTACACCTTCATATCCAATTCCTTGAGCTCCTAAAATTTTTAAAGTTTCTTTTTCGTATAAAACCTTTAAAGTTAAAACTTTAGCTCCAGGGTAATAACCAGCGTGAGATAATGGTGAAAGAATTACTTTTTCATAATTTATACCAGCCATCTTTGCTTGAGCTTCATTAATTCCAGTTGAAGCAGCTGTCATATCAAAAAGTTTTATAACTGATGAACCTTGTGAACCATTGTATTTGCTATCAATTCCACAAATATTATCAGCAGCAATACGACCTTGCTTGTTTGCTGGTCCTGCTAAAGCGATAACTGCTTTTTCGTTTGTTATGTAGTGCTTTATTTCTACAGCATCACCAACAGCATAAATATCTTCATTTGAAGTTTGCATTCTTTCATTTACAGAAATTGCGCCTTTCATGCCAAGAGCTAATCCAGCATCTTTTGCAAGACTATTTTCAGGCACAACACCGATTGAAACAATTACCATATCTGCTACAATTGGTTCCATACAATCTGCATATATTACAGGCTTGTTTTCCTCTAATTTTATATCATTTACATTCACACCAAAAAGAAGATTTACTCCTTCGCTTCTAAATTTAGAATGTATAAATGATGCCATATCTTGGTCTATAACATTTAATAGCTGATGATTTTTTTGAAGAATTGTAACATCAATTCCTCTTGACTTAAGATTTTCAGCCATCTCTAAACCAATAAATCCACCACCTATTACTACAGCTGTTTTAGGATTGTTTCTGTCTATAAATTCACGAATACGGAAAGTATCTTCTACTGTACGAAGTGTGAATACTTTGTCTGAATCCATTGCTGAAAAGTTTGGTTTCACTGGGTTTGCTCCTGGTGATAAAATAAGCTTGTCGTAGCTTTCTTCAAAACTTTCATTTGTTTTTATATTATGTACAGAAACTGTTTTTGTTTCTGGATTTATTTTTGTTACTTCATGATAAGTTCTAACATCAATTTTAAATCTTCTCCAAAAACTTTCTGGAGTTTGTAATGTTAGCTCTTCTTTATCTTGAATTTCTCCACCAATATAATATGGCAGTCCACAATTCGCATAAGAAACATAGCCACTTCTTTCAAAGATTATTATTTCTGCCTCTTCATTTAGTCTTCTTAATCTTGCTGCGGCTGTTGCTCCTCCTGCTACTCCTCCTATTATTACAATTTTCATAGACACCTCCTAGGGGGATTATATCATAAAATGGATTACTTTAATATATTATTTTGACTTTGGGGTTATGAGTGAATTTAGAGAAGTTAATGATGATATTTTAAAAGAGTGGTTTGAATTTAGAGATGAATCTTTAGGTAGATTTACTAGTGAGGAAGATCAAAAACATTCTATCAATTTTGAAGATATTGCTAAAAATATTTTGAGAAATGTTCCTGAACAAAATAAAAAGTATGTTAAAAAACAACTTGATTTACTTGATGAGAATTATCTTGATTATATCTTCTATTGGGATGAAAAGTATTATAGGAATGGGTTTGTGGATGGAGTGAAGATAGTTATAAATTGTATAAATTAAACAATTTAAAGTGAGAAATACGATATATATCATATTTCTCACTTTAAACTTACTTATTTTCATAACATTTCTTTAATAATTCACATAAATATATGTAATATTCATCTACTTTTAACAGAGCTTCTTTTAATTTATCTTTAGATGCAATTGAAAGATTTTCATCTTTAATTTTCTTTTTTAGTTTTTTTCTTACAGTAAATACTTGCTCCGCAAGCCAAACTATATTATATAATGGTCTATACAATTTCAACTCATTTATCATTTTTCTACCTTTTTCACTACTTGAATCTATTCCTCCATATTCATTTCTAAAAAATATTTCATTATAATCTTCTTCAACAGGATTTGGAAATAAATTATTTTTTATTTCCAAATTATGTATATTTCCTTCATATTTTGCTGATTTTTCTCTATTACATTTCGGACATACGTACATCAAATTATTATAATTATTATCTAATGTTTTATCTATATTTTTAAATACTTTTCTTGGAACATAATGATCTATTGAAAATTTTAATGGTTCTATCATATGTTCCCAAGTATTACAATATGCACATCTTTCATGAAAATCTTTTCTTAAATATTTTTTATAACTCTTATATCTTTTTAATTTTTTATTACATGTTCTTTCTATTTTGAACTCTCTAAAATCCTTATATTTCATTTTTTACTCCGTTAAATCATTAGCTTCTTTTATTAGTTCTAAAATTTCCTTAATTTCATCAGGTTTCATTAGTTTTTCAATTTGTCTAAAATCTGTTGGTCTTAAGTTTTGTAACATCTCCTCATTTTCTATAATATCAGTTACTATTTGTGATTTATATCCATTATTTTCGATTTGTTCTTCTAATTCCTTTATTTTTTGCTCTACAATGCATCTTTGCTCCATATATTTTTGTGCATTTAAAAATATTTTCTTCACTAATTCTTTAGATGTATCACTATCTATATTTAAAAAATCTATTTTTTTATATATTTTATCAGGATCTATTATATTATCATTCATACAATCATCAGGAAAATTCGTCAAAATTATCATTGGAAATTTATCTACTTTTTGTTTAATTTTTGCAAATATTTCACTTCCTCTTATTTCATTAGAATTTGATATTATTTTTTCATCAATAATTAATGTAGATATACTATTGTTTTCTATATCTTTTAAAACTTCTTTATATATTTTAGAAATAGAAACTTCATCTAATTCATTTAATAAATACGTTTTAAATCCAACATCCTCTGTTGCATGTATTTTTATAGTTCCTCTTATTGTTTTCACATTAAATGGCTCATCATCAATTATGCCTATAATGTATTTACTCATATTTCCTCCTATTGTATAGGTATTTTTATTTCTATTCCAAATCCATCTGTTTTATTCATAACATGAATTTGTCCTTCGTTTTTTCTAACAACTTCTCTCATTATCCATAAGCCTAATCCTGTTCCTTTATCGTCTTTACTTGTTTCTCCCGCATTAAATACCCTATCTGGATTATCTCTATATTTTTCATCTAATTCAGGTCCATTATTCTCTAAATAAATTTCGATATTTTCTTTCTTTAAAATTTTTATTTTAATCTTTCTTTCTCTTCCTGAACATTTTTCTAAAAACCATGCTGAATTTAAGATAAAATTATTAAATATAGAATATAAATCAATTTTTTCTATTTTTAACTTTATCTGTTCGTCTATTTCATTTTCTTCAAAACTAATACGTTTTTTACTTAACAGTGGTTTCCATTCTTCCTCTATTTCTTTAACAAATTCTCCTACATTAACTTCTGTTTTTTCAAAAGACTTTTTTTGAACACTATTTATTACAACTGATATCCAGCTTTTAAGTAATTTATCTGTTTTTTCAGATTCTTCTATAATTTCTAATGGCTCATAATCCTCATCTCCTGTAAATTCTCTGTCTTCTAGCAACAATTTAACTGCATGTCGTAAATATGGCATTCTTATGGCAATTTGAGTTTGTATACCATTTAATTCGTGAGCAAATGTATTTGTTAATATTCCTGATGAACTAAAAGACATTAATATTTCTTTAGTTTTTTCCTCTTGACTTCTTTCCTTGTCTAACTTTTTAACTGTCTCTCTATATTCTTTTTTAGTATATTCATCTTTACTTTCATCATAAGTATCTTCTTTTTCTTCATTTATTGAGTCCCTAATTCTTTCTGTTTTATCTATTTCTTTTATTTTAGGTGCTAACCATTTACCATATTCTCTGTATATATATTGTCTATCAAATTCAAAACTTTCTAAAATTTTTTGTATTAATTCCACAAAAATATAATATTGTTCATTACTTGCAAGCCCTTCTCTATTAGCCATATCTGTTAGTTTTGGATTTTCATTTCTACCAATCATGATACATCCAATAGTTTGATATGGCAAAACTCTCCAATCTCCTGATTGATGTTTAATACCTGCTGGACTTTTTTGAGCTCTAACACCTAAATTTAACCAATCATACATTCCATCTTCATATTCACCATACGGTCTAACTTTAAAATTATCTCTATATAATTTGATTCCTGAGAATTTATCTAAAAGTTCATTTCTTGCCTTTACTTTAATTCTCTTTATTATAGAATCATCACTGTTTCCTTTTTTCATAAAATACACAACTAATGAAAATGGTCCTACCTTTTTTATCTCTTCTAATGAATATCCTTTTATTTCTTTATCTACAGTTAGTTCAACTTCTATTTCTTTATCATAATCATTCTTATTATAATTTTTACGCTTAAATGCATCTCTTTGCCAAAACTCATCTAAATCGAATATATATTCTTTGTGATTGATTATAACTTTTGATTTTTCTGCCTTCAAGTCAACTTCATTTCTTTTCAATAATAATTTAATTTTATTATCTCCGTCATAATTAGCTTTTATTCTATAATCATAATCTTGAACTTCTAAATTACTACTTATAAAATTTAATTCTTTGTTGTAAATATTATTAATATACACCTCAAAAATATCAACAGAACCTAAAGGATTTATACTTTGCATATTAACATTAACTTTCTTAAAAAGTCTGTCGTTCCATTCTTCTCTTGTTGGACTTAATATAATTAATGTTCCTGACTCCCAATTGAATTTTTTAATATTCTCAAATTCTTCTATTCCTATATATTTTTTTACTATATCTTCATATTTTTCTTTCTTCTCTTCCATAGTTGCTTTGATTTCATTTAATAGCTCTAAACTTTCGAATTGTTTCCAATCTATGTTCCATTCTATCAAGTTATCCTCTTTATTTTTTGTATATACTTTTGTTTCTAAAGATAACTTTTCCAGTGCAAATCTTCCAATTCCTTTTGCTCCTGTTTTTATTCTTCCTTTTTTACTATATATATGTTTTTCTTTGTCACTTGTTGCTATATTCATCCACGTTGTTTTCATTGTTTCTTTTGTCATACCAATACCATTATCAAACAAAACAATTTGGTTTTTAGAAAATAAAATATTTTTTAATTCTTCTTCTTCCTCTTCCTTTAAATTATCTCTTTTCAATAGTTTATTATTATTTTCATAATAATATTTCAATACAACTCTTATTTCACTTTCAGTAAGAAATTGCTTTAAATAAGAAATTGTTGTTTCCTTCAAAATATTAGGAAAAGGCATATTATATTTTATATATACACATTCTGCATCCGCATCATATGCGTTCTTTACTAATTCTATTATAGCACCATCTACCGCTGCTATATTTTCTCTTCCAATTAACCTGGCAGCTTTTGAGCTTACTCTAAATTCTAGTTGCTCCATACAAATCTCCTCTATTTAAAACATATATTCATTAATATCTTTTGCAGTTATTCTTAATGAATTTCCACTTGCATTTATTCCTTTTCCTTCTATATACTCAAAAAACTCTTTACTTTTAAGTATTTCTTCTGCTTCTTTTAGTGTTTTATCTTTTATTGGTATAATATAAATTCCTGAGTATGGTATATTATCTTTGGGTAGTATTTTGGTCTTTACCCTATCTGTTATTACTGTAGACAATAATAATTTTTCATTATTACTATTTTTTAAAGCTTGACTTCTACCATATTCAAACCATTTTGCATTTTTATCTGATTTCCTATTTTGTAATTTTTTTTCAAATTTTTTTAAATATTCACATGTATTAGGAAATTCTCTTTCAAATTCTTGTGTATCATATCTTACTAAATCATTATTTTTATTATAATAATATGGAAATATTATTTTTTCTACTTTTTCTTTTGAAAAACTTTTGGGACTTATAGTATCTTTAACAACTTTTTTTTCAATCTTTCCACCTATTGGTGGATATATAAAATTATCATCTTCTATATATTCTTTAATTACAAAACCATCATTATATAAAGTCGCAATTGTATTTGAAGCTAAAAAAAATTCTCCAAATTTTATTTTATTTTCTATATCTTTTATTCTATTTCTAAAAATCCATTTATCATCCAAATCTTTTTTATCTATTATTATAGTTTCATTCTTATTTATATCTATATATTCTAAATAATTATTATCACTATTCTTTTCTAATATCATTATTACTGAAGACACTAACCTATCGGTTCCTTTGACATTAGTATTTTTATCAAATAATTTCGTAACTGTATAATCATAAATCTTAATAATATGTGGCTTTATAAAATTTCTTAAATCATTTGCAAAAACATTTTTAAAAATACTACTAGGAATTAAATAAGCCATTTTCCCACTATTCTTTAAAGACTTAATGCTATTCTCAATAAAAGCATAACAATAATCAAACTTTCCATTTTTACATGTTATATAATTTTTTCTAATATATTCTCTATCTTCTATTGATAATGATTTATATTTTATATATGGTGGATTCCCCACTACATAATCAAATTTCTCTTTATATATACTTTTAAGTGTGTCATCATTTTTTAGGTTTTTCCATTTTAATTTTGAAAAACCATATTGTTCTAAAATCTTATTTAAATTAGTTTTACATTTTTCAAATTGTTGTTCATCATATTCTATTGCATATATATCATTTTCTAATCCTTTAGATATTTCACTATTTGTGAATCCTTTTTGAATACAATCATCAATATATCTTTTAACAACTTCTTTTAAAATGTTTCCATCTCCACATGAATTTTCAATTATTTTTTTTCCATATAACTCATGTTTATATCCACACCAATCTAATAATTCTTTTACATTCTTAATTGGTGTAAAAACCTGACATAAATTTCTGTAATCTTCTTCCATTTTTCACCTATTTAGTTTATTTTTTTCAATTGTACTATATCATAAACATTTATTTTTTTCTATATTTATACACAAAAAACCATATCTAAATTTTAACAATATGTGCATTTATTTAAATTTTCCTATATCTCATTTATCTATTTGTATATCAATATATTTACTTTGTATAAAATATACTCTTTTATTATCAATTTCCGACTCTTGTAATAATAATATTACTGTTTGAATATACTTTTTTCCATATATATTTTCTATTTTCATACTCAATGCTATTACATCAATTTCTTCACCATCTTCATTCCTAATATGCTTTGGGGTAGCCTTAAAATAAAATGTTTCATTAATTCCCACCATATCTATGTTGTGTTCAAAAAATTTTAAAAAATCCGTCTTTTCTACTTCATCTTTAAAGCAATTAGAAATTATTTTTACCATCCTTTCAAACACATTTACCAAACTAAGCTCTAATTTTCCACCTATTCCGTGTTTTATAGTTTCTTCTGGGACATCTTCTATATCAATACATTTAATTATTGTAGTTCCTATATTTTTAAATTTTAATTTTACATTGTTACCTATAGTTTCTATTTCTTCACTACATATTGATAAACATGGCATATTTTTTTGTTCTTCTAATTCTGTATTGCGTTCAATAATACTTACTAATTTTTCATTAGTTTTATTAGCTTTTTCATTTTGTTCTCTTAAATGTTTATTTTCTTTTGAACCTTCTTCTTGAATATGTTTCGTTTGCTGATAATTTATAATTCCCAAAGCAACAGTTATAACAACTACTAATAAATTACTATAAAAATCTAATACATTTGTTTTTTTTATTTCCCCGTCAAATTTATTTAATGATATTACCAACAATATTATTAATAATATTGTTACTATTAAAAACCAATAATTATTTCTTTTCATATTGTCTCCTTTTTACATTTTGTATTTATCTTTTCTATAGACAATAAAAAGCAAGATATTTCTACTTTATATGTAGTAATATTTTGCTTTTCTTTTGTATATTAAATTAAACTTTTAATCTATGTCTTATCTCATCAATTCTTTCACCATTATAAGTAAAATATCTTGGTCCACAAATGCCAATTCTTTTACCTAATAAAATTTTAGCTACTCCTGTTAAATACATTTCCTTATTTTGAAATTCTACTTTTCTATCATTAAGCACTTTGCAAGTTATACTTGAATCATATATATATTGCAAAGTTGCTCCAACTGGAATATTACATTTACTAAAAGAAAAGTTCTCAGCTTTTTCTTGTGATTCTGTTTCTATCTCACTTGCAATTTCTTCTGCTTCTTCTTCATTTTCTGTTAATTTATATTTTTTTAATTTATCTGTGCAATTATGTATTTTTGCAATACCTTCTAATATTAAATAGGCATCTTCTGCACTCATCGCATAAAACTCTCTTACTCTTTTCTTTCCACCAAATGTTTCTATTGAACGAAGATTAGGATTTATACTATCAATAATACTATGTAGTTCTTTATCAGATAATCTGTTATTTACTTCATATGTTGCATAAATTCTAAATGCAAAAGGAACACACTCACTTCTATTAAGTTGCGCTAATCTTTTTTCAACATTATCTGCATATCCAATTTTTACATATTCTGGAAAAGATGGATTTGTTAGTATATAAATTACTCCATTTTTATTTTCACACATTTTCTCTACCTCTAATATTCTTTGTTTTAAATAATATCTATATATTTCCTTAGTATTCATCTAACTCATCAGAATAAAAACTTTCATAATATTCATTCTCGTTTTCATCTTTAAGTTTTACTGTATGATAATCACCGTCTGAATCTACTATAACTCCAACTTTTCCATTTCTCTTAACCATAACAGAATCACCATAAGAAAAAGTTTTTTCAGAATTTGAATTATTATCTTCTGTTCCACCTAAGAAAAACTCTAATATTCCCATACATTTACTCCTTATTTAGTTAAAATATCTATTAAAGATTCATAAGAATCAACCACATCGTATTTTACTGTTCCATTAGATATACTTTCAAAATGTTTTTTAGCACATTCTATTTTTGCTTTTTCAACATCTCTTAATTCCAATGAATTCATACTACCTTTTGTTTCAGCAATAAAATATACATATTTAAAATCTTTATTATCAAAAACAATCGCCCAGTCTGGATTATAATTTCCTACTGGTGTAGGTATTTTAAATCCATTTGGTAATTTTGCATATACTGTTACTTCACCAAATTCTAGTGATTTAGCAAAGTCTTGTTCATTTTTTGAATCAGTAACTAAATAATCATAAATATGTTTTTTTACTTCAATAGCATTTCCACCAAGCTTTGCATTAACATTATTTAAAGTAAATATTTCATTATCGTATTTTTCATCAATTTTATTATAAGTAATACCATCTATAACAGTTGTTGCTTTTTCAATATTAATTAAATTACAAGCTTTTCTTATAAATTCTTCAGGATTATATTGATATTGAGCAAATACATCTGGTCTTATTTTTGACAATATTTCTATTATTGTTCTTCTTGTTAATCCAGTATCTTTTGAGACACTTCCTATTAAATCATATTTTGTACTAACAGTTACAAAATCATCATAAACTTCATTTGATACGTCTGAAACTTGCATTGATGAACTATCTTTAAGCATTCCTGCACTAATAGATTCTTTTTGTTCACCTTTTGTAATTCTTACTCTCATTTTTGTGATTTTTAACTCATTATTTAATCTCTTAATTGCTTTTTCAATTAATTCATTTGAATCAAAATTAACTTCATATACAGATTTTACATTTATTTTTTGCCATAAATCTTGAAATTCTTTTTTATTAAAATTATCATTTGGTTTTAATATATTAAAGTTTTTCTTTAATTCATTTCCAATCTCAATCTTAGTATCTGTAAATAAATTCTTAATTACCTTAGTATAATCATCAGCAAAAGCTTCAAATCCTTCAGGAATTTTTAAATCATTATTAGCAATATCTTCTTTTAAATTTGGTGTAATATTACCCTTTGTATCTATATATCTATTGATTAAGAATGAACTATAAATTTCATTATAAGTTTCGTCATCAATTGGTCTCTCAATTCCATTTTCACCTTTTAAAGTAACATTATTAAATAATATAGGCGCTATTTTATCATATGATTTTCTTGATAAATTCTTAGATATTTCTGTTTGTAATGCTTTAGCAAAAGAATCATAACTTTCACTTGCAATAACAGTTAAGTTATTAATACTAAAGAAATCATCTTCAAGTTCACTATAATCCATTCTATCTCCGTTTTTATTAACACAAATACGAAGACCTCTACCAATTTCTTGTCTTTTACTTATTTCAGAATTATTTTTCTTTAAAGTACAAATTTGAAATATATTAGGATTATCCCAACCTTCTCTTAACGCAGAGTGTGAGAATATAAATCTAACTGGTTCAGATAATGAAAGTAATCTCTCTTTATCTTTCATAATTAAATCATAAGCATCTTCATCAGAACTTGTACCTTCTTTTTTATCATCTATTTTTGAATCTATAAAGACCAATTCGTCATCTTTTAATCCTTTAGAAGCTTTTTTATCTATTGAGAAATAACCACTATGTACTTTTTTACCCTCTAAAAAATCTAAATATTTTTTATATTCTTCATCTAGTAAACTATAATATTCATTATAAACATTTGAATATTCTTCTTCAAAAATCTTAGCATATTCACCATTTAATGCTCTTTTTTGTTCATCATAAACTTTATATTTAGCAACCTCATCAATAAAGAATAATGATAATACTTTAATACCTTGTTTATAATATTGTGATTCTTTCTCAAAATGAGATTTAATAGTTTCTCTTATTTGTATTCTAGACATATAAGACTCTTCAGCATCTCCCGTAACTTGTCCTGTTGTTATTTCTACACCATTTATAAAAGAAACTTTATCATAAGACATATTTCTTGCATCTATATCAGATATTACATATCCTTTATAAGCTTCAAGACCACCAGATAATTCATATAAATTATCATTTTTCTTTAACTTCTTCATTACTTTTTTTACACCAGTTGCAGACTTAACTTCAATTTCCATTCTAGCTATTGGATCATTTGTACTTATATCTACACCTTCTAAATATAAATATGTATCTTCTGATTTGTTATGTAATATTTCAATACCTTTAACATTAATTTTCTTAACCAATTTTTGATTATAAGCATCTACAGCGTCTAATCTATAAATCATATTATATTTAAAATCTTCTTTATGAGTTGCAGAATATCTTAATGTAAATAAAGGATTAAATTCATTAAGCATTTCTTCTGTTTTTCCCATTTTTTGAGGCTCATCTATAATAAGAATTGGATTAGTAGATTTTAATACATCTATTGGTTTTCTTGACTGTAACTCATCTAATTCTTCATATATTCTTCTATTACCTTTTGATTTAGTATTAAAAGCTTGATAATTCATTATCATTACATTAATATTTGAATCTTCCGCAAAACTATTTATATTAGATAAGTTAGAAGAATTATTCGAATTATAAACAAAATATCTTATTTTTTTATGATACAACTCTTGAAAATGTTCTTCTGTTATTTGAAAAGATTTTAATACACCTTCACGAATTGCTATACTTGGAACAATTACAATAAATTTACTCCAACCATACGCTTTATTAAGCTCATACATTGTTTTTATATATGTATATGTTTTTCCAGTACCAGTTTCCATTTCAATTGAAAAATCTTCAAAACCCGCTTTATCTGTAAAATCTAAATTATTTTGTTTTTGAACAGTTCTAATATTTTTTCTTAATTCATCGTCTAAAATTTCAATTTTTTTATTTCCAAAAGAAATTACTTCTTCATCAACTTCTTCTTCCCAAAAAGTTCCTTCGTTTCTTATAAAATGTCTTCTATCTATTAAATTCTTTCTATCACCTTTTGACTGTCCTTCAAAACATTTTACAACAGACATACAAGCATCTTCTTGGTATTTTTGTTGTTTAAATTTTAATTTCATATATTTCTCCTATATATTTTTATTACATTAAACCAAACATTGCTAATATTCCTGTAGCAATTAAATTTGTACCAGTTCCCATCGCAATTTCTTTTAAAAATTGTACTAATTTATTTTTATCTTTTTTGTGACAACACTCTTGAATTTCTTGTACTTTATTATCATCTAAATTACTTTCTAGTTTTAAAGCATCTAATTTTTCTAAAATAACATCATAAATTTTTTCATCAACATTCTCAATATTATTTGTTTGATTTACAGTTCCGTAATTATTACCATTAAATATATTTTGAACTATGCTTTGATTAAATAAATAATCATTTTTTTCATGAATTATTGCTTTTATATTTTGGTAAATTATAGCATATGCAGGATGATTATCAGCTGATATAAAGACTTTTCCCTTATACTCAATAACACCTTTTTTCTCACAATAATCTAATATTGCTTTTCTAGCACAATTTTCAATTCCTACTAATTTCTTTTCAACTTCTGATGCAATAAAATCGCCATTATTATCAATAGATATTTTTATTTCATTTAGTTTATATTCTAAATAACATTTTCGCGTATCAATTTTAAATCTTGGAAAATTATTATATACTATAGAAGTTCCACCAAGTGTTTTCGCAAATAATACACATCTATCATTAAAATAACATTCATATTCTTGCCAAAAATCAACTATATCGCTTATTTCATGTATTTTATTATTTAATTCATTTCTATACTGATTTTCATCCTCTTTTATATCTTCTTTTATATCTTCATTTATTGAAAAAATATAATCAAAAATATGTACATTTAATTCATTAATCATAGTACATTCACCTCTGTATTAGGAGACAATTTTTTAAATCTTTCTTGTAAATTAATTTTATCATTATCTGTTTTAAATGAATCATCTTTAAATACAACTTTTAAAGGGGTATTTCTGCAAATTTCATCTACAACATTAATATTTATTTCATCATCAAAACAAGCGACTAATGAATTTTTATCTACAAAATAAACTTTATTATTTAATATTTGTTTTTCTTCAATTTTTAAATCTAATGTCAGTCCTAAATCTAATATAACTTGCGTTAATAAATCTTCTGATGTTCTATCTTTTTTTATATTAGATTCAAAAATTCCTAATTGTGATTGTTTAATTTCATTTGGCATGTAATAAACATCTTTCATATTTGGAGAATCAATTTTATATACTCTAAAACCATAATCGATATCTACTTTTGTTTCTTTTTTTATTTTTTCTGAAGACTTTCTAATTCTTTCTTGTCCAATATCACAAATAGTCTCATATCCGTTTTTAAATGATTTCGAATTTTTATCACATAATTCAGGTATTTGAACCATTATATATTTTCTTTTACCATAATCACTAGCATTCAACTGCATAATTGCATGAGCTGTTGTAGCACTTCCTGAAAAGAAATCTAAAACTATTGCATCTTTATCCATTATACTTATAATTCTTTGCATAAAAGATAATTGCTTAGGATTATCAAAATCTATACCAAAAGAATCTAATAAACTATAATCTGGTCTTTGGTCATCAGACATTATAGCTTTTGGTCTTTGGAACATATTATCTTTCAAATATCTTTTTAATCTTGGTAAGCTACCATCTTTATGAAAATGTATCTCATTATTATTTTTTAACTCATTCAACTTTTCAACACTATATCTAAATCCTCCAGGTGGGACATCATCATACTCATTAGTTAAAGGATTAAATAAAGGTTGCATATTTCCATTTTTTACTCCACCTAAATTATCCTTCATGTATAAACCTTTTTCATCAAAATACCAATAGTTAGTAAAATCAATAAACCTTGGATATTTTGTCAATATTTTCAATTCTTCTGTAATTTCATCATTACTCAATCCTTCATTTTTCATTTGTTCAACTTTTGTCATATATTCTTTCAAATTATTCTTTTCTACTGACCATTTACATTCTCCATGTTTTATCTTCAACTTTTCAATATTTTTTGAATAAACTAAACAATAATCATGGCTTACAGATATAAATAAACTTTGATTTTTAGCACTATTAGTATTTCTAATAATATTAGAAATAAAATTGTTTTCTCCAAATATTTCATCACAAATTTTCTTTAAATTATCATATTCATTATCATCTATTGATATAAATATAACACCATCATCTGTTAATAAATTTTTGGCCAATTTTAATCTAGAATACATCATAGATAACCAATCACTGTGAAATCTTCCATTTGATTCATTATTAGTAATAAGCTTATTATTATAATCATCTATTTGTCCAGATTCTTTTAATTCTTCATTTGAATCTTTCTCAAACTTATCATTATAAATAAAATCATTTCCAGTATTATATGGTGGATCTATATATATGCATTTAATTTTATTTAAATATGATTCTTGAAGTATTTTTAATACTTCTAAATTATCACCTTCTATGTAAATATTTTGAGTATTTTCAAAATCTACTGATTTTTCTTTTAACGGCCTTAAAGTTTTATTACATGGAGTATTAGCATTAAGTATTGCTTCTTTTTTTCCTGGCCATGTCAATTGATATTTTTCTTTATTTCCTTCAATGATTTCTTTTGATAATTCTTGCTTTAATAAATCAAAGTCAATTGACTTACCTTTTTCTGATTCAACAATTACATTAGGAAATAACTTTGATATTTTTTCAATATTTTCATTTACAATATCTTTTGATTCCATATCTAATTTATTCATTTAATAGCTCCTCCAACTCTTTTTCAAGACTTCTTAATTCATGATTTAATTCAACTTTTTTCTTAAATTGTATTTCTTTGTTAATCTTGCTTTTTAGAGTATTAATTTTCTTTTCTAATTCTTCTTTTTGTTTATTTATTTCTAGTACATCTTTTATATTATTTGTTGTTTCATCATTTATAATTTTTCTAACAATGTCATTATATACTTCTTTTAAATTAAATCCAACAAATTTAAAATCTTTTTCTTCATTCCAATTACTAATTAAAATATTATCATCTACCTTAATTGCATATTGAAACTCATCATTGAATTTAACAAGAAATAAAATAATATATGGTATTTCTTTTGTTATTACTTTTATTAAACTTTTTATATCACATTTTTCTTTCAAAACAAGTTCAAATATTTCTATTTCTTCAACATCATCTGTTTTAGTAATATTGATAGTATCTTCTGACAATTTATATTTCCAATATATTTTTTCAAGTTTATCTATAAAATCTTGTTTAGCTGAACTTGATATATTTACTTTTTCATAAAATGTTTTTTTAGGAATAAATTTATTTACTTCACAACTTTCAGGTAATTTAATCATTATTTTCTCCAATATTTAATAATTCACTTATGTTTTTATTATAATCTAATAAATAATTCTTTTTCATATTTAGCACATATGGATGAATTTTATCTTTTTCATCTAATTTCTCAACATATTTTTCAAATTTA
>JAFXGW010000015.1 GCA_017536685.1 Clostridia bacterium
ATATTTAAAATTATAAAATGTATAATATGGAGAAATATATGGAAACAAAAGAATTGGTTAAAAGTGAAGTTGAAGATTATGCTAAGTTTGATATTATAAGATATGCGCAAGTGTGGGAAGATGCAGAAATATTAATAGAAGGATTAAATATAAATGAAAACGACAATATATTATCAATAGCATCAGCCGGAGAAAATGCTATTAGTATGCTTATAAAGAACCCCAAAAAAGTATATGCAATAGATTTAAATTCAAATCAAATTGCATGTTCAGAGTTTAAAATTATTTGTTATAAGTACTTAAATTATGAAGAATGTATGGAAGCAATAGGGGTTTTTGAAAGCGATAAAAGATTAATGCTTTATGAAAAAATTGAAAATAAATTATCAGAAAATACAAGAAGATATTTTAATGAAAATAAAGAAATTATAAAAGAAGGAATAATTCATACTGGAAAGTTTGAAAAATATTTTCAATTATTTGGAAAGAAAGTTCTTCCAATGATACATAGTAAAAAGATAAGACAAGAATTATTAGAGAAAAAAACAAAAGAAGAAAGATATGAGTTTTACAATAAAAAGTGGAATAATATAAGATGGAATATGTTATTTAGAATATTTTTTTCGAGAACTGTTATGGGAAGGTTAGGAAGAGATAAAGCGTTTTTTAGATATGTGAATGTAAATGTTGCTGAACATATTTTAGAAAGAACGAAATATGCGATTACTGAGTTAGATACATCTGAAAACTCATATTTACATTACATTATAAATGGAAAGTACGAAAATATATTACCAATTGCTTACAGAAAAGAAAATTTTGAAACTATAAAACAAAATATAGATAAAATAGAACTTTTATCAGAGTCAATAGAAACATTTATAGATAGAGAAGATGTTGATTATATTAGTAAATATAATTTAAGTGATATTTTTGAATATATGAGTGATGAACAAATGCACGAAATTGTAAATAAAATGTTTGAGAAATCTTCTTCTGGAGCAAGAATTGCATATTGGAATATGCTTGCAGATAAAAGAGCCTCTAAATATTTTGAAAATCTAGAATATAAAGAAAAATTATCCGAAGAATTATTAAATAAAGATAAAGCATTTTTTTATAGTAAATTTATTGTAGAGGAGATAAAATAGATGCTTGAATTTATAACTTGTATTGAATGGAAAAGTATATTATTGGTAGTCTTACTACTTATGACCTCGTTAGTTGTACTAAAATTATTTGAAAGAAAATTAAATTTAAATGCAGAGATAAAAAGAAAACTATTTCACATGTCTATGGGAGTGGTAATGCTTTTATTTCCTTATATATTTAATTCAATTATATCAGTTGGAACATTAGGGATAATAGCACTTGTAGTTTTATTTTGTTTGAAAAATACTAAATTAAAAAATAATTTGGGAACGATTTTGTATAGTGTAAATAGAGAATCTTTGGGGGAAGTGTTTTTTGTAATATCTGTATTTACTATATTTTACTTATCTAAAGGAGACAAAATTCTGTATAGTATTCCAATTTTAGTACTTACATTTGCAGATAGTATAGCTGCACTTATTGGGAAAAATTATGCTAAAAAAAATTTAGCAGAACAAACAGAAGATGCTAAAAGTTTAGAAGGCAGTTTTATGTTTTTCATGGTAGCATTTATGGCAACTCTTGTACCTCTACTATTATTTACAACGGTTGGAAGAGAAGAAACTTTAATAATATCAACTATAATAGGATTTAATGTAGCATTGATAGAAATGATATCTCATACAGGGAACGATAATTTGCTTATACCACTTACTACTTATGCATTTTTAGTAACACATATAAATTTAGATGTAGAAATATTAAGAGAGAATTTAATATTATTAGGTGCAATATTTGTTATTGTAACATTAATAAATAGAGTAAAGACTTTAAGTAAGTTAGCACTAGTTGAAGTTATAGTTGTTGGATATTTGACTATATCGTTGTATGGTATTTATGCAATAGTACCACCACTTATGTTATTTTTAACTTGTATGAATATTCCAAGGCTAAAAGAAAATGAAAAAAATAATATATATGATTCTAGAATTATAGAGACTAATATTGTAATAGGAATTGCAATATGTGGTCTGGTAGCAATAACTGGATATAGAGCTGAATTTTTTATGGTATATGCATTAGCATATGCAATGCATCTTACAGTGAATAGTTTTGTAAGATTTAAATATTTTTTTAATATATCAGAAGGGACTAATATATTTATATCATTTTTAAAAGGACTAATATTTGTATTTGTTCCAAGTTTAATAGTTAACAAATTGATATTTGGTATAATTCCAAGTGTGTATATAACGATTATTATGATTTTTATATTGTTTATAAGTGCTATTATAATAAAAATACAAAAACGTAATGTAGAAACAGAAGAAATAACTGTGAAAAATGGATATATGCATACTCAAATTGTTTTGATATTATCAATGATAATGTACATAATTCAAACTTTAGAAGTTTTAATTGGATAAAAGGTAGGATATGTAAATGGAAATAAAGATTATAGATGAAAAAAACATTAATGTTGTTATTATAAATGACAATAATGAAGAAGTTGCAAAAGCTACTTGCTTTATAGAAAACACTCCCAAAAAAGATGGACAAAATGTAGGGACAATTGGAGAAATTGAAATAAAAGATTATAAAGTAGCAAAAATATTGTTAGAAAAATGTGAAGAAATTTTAAAATCAAAGGGAATAACATATGTAGTTGCTCCAATGAATGGGAATTCATGGAAAAAATATAGAACATTAAAAAAGTCAAGCAATGAATTACCTTTTATACTTGAAAATGTAGATCCAATTGAATTAAATCAAATATTATTGGATGAAAATTATAATGAAATCCATACATATACATCTACAAAGGGCGCATTAAACGATGCTTTTGATGGAGCTGTTTTAAAAACTATTGAAGAAAAAGTGAATAACGAAAAAATAGTGCTAAGAGACTTTAGAAAATTTGATTATGAAGCTGATTTAAGAAAGATTTATAATATATCAATACAAAGTTTTGTAAGAAATCCATTGTATACACCTATATCTGAGGTTGAGTTTATAAAACAATATGAACCTTATATAAATATGATTGATGAAAATCTTATTTTAATTGCAGAAAAAGATGAGAAGGAAGTTGGATTTGTTTTTTGCATTCCAAATTTTAATGAAATAAAAAATAAAGGAAATATAGAAAGTGTTATTTTAAAAACAATAGCAGTATTACCAGAATATCAAAACTTATCTCTTGGAAATTTAATGTTAAATAAAATAGCTAAAATAGCAAAAAACAAGGGATATAAAGATTGGATTTATGCATTCATGTATAGTCACAATACATCTCAAAGGATGGCAACTAGAAATAAAACTAAAGTAATAAGAGAATATGCATTATATGGAAAGGAAATATAAAATAATATGAATAATTTGGCGTATAAATTAGTTCAGAATTGTGAAAAAATGCCAAACAAAATTTGTTTAATTGAAAAAAATCAAAAATACACATATAAAGAACTATACAATATTGTTGCTAATTTTAAAAACTATTTGCTAAATTTGGGAATAAGAAAAGGTGATAAAGTATTAGTTTTAGTTCCGATGTCTGTAAATTTATATGCAACATTACTTTCTATTTGGGCAATTGGAGCAACTCCATGTTTTATGGATGCTGGATTTATTAAATCTGGAATGAATAAAAATGACTTTAGTGACATTAATGCAATAGTTGGAATTACTAAATATATAATTTATTCTAATATAAATAAGAATTTAAGAAACTTAAAAATAAAAGTAAATGTAAGTAAAGCGAAAACTATGAGCGATGCAACTTTAGAAGTGGAAGAAGTGGATAAAAATGTATCTGCTATAATGACATATACCTCCGGGACAACAGGAAAACCAAAAATAACTTCTAGAACACATGAGTTTTTGATATCACAAGGAAAAATATTAGAAGAAACTTTAAATTATGACAATAATGATATTGAACTTTCAAGTATGCCAATATTTACATTATCAAATATATATATAGGAATCACAACTGTAATAACTGATGGCAATTATACTGACTTAGGGAAATCAAATCCAGAAAAAATAATAAAACAAATAAATTTAAATAAAATAAATAGAATAATGGCTGCGCCAGGAATTTTAACTGTAATTGTAGAATATTGCATAAAAAATAATATAAAATTTGAAAATGTAAAAAAAATATTAACAGGTGGCGGAGCTGTATTTGTAGATTTTATAGATAAATTAAAAAAAGTATTTCCAAATTCTGTTATTACAACTATATATGGATCAACTGAAGCAGAACCAATTGCTGAATTTGAAATTAATAATGTTACAAATGATGATTTAGAAAAAATAAAATCAGGACATGGGATTCTGGCTGGAAATATTGTTGGGGTTGATGATTGCAAACTTATACAAACAGGAATTTCAGTTATAGGAGAATTGTCAAAAGAAGATTTTGATGCAATTTGTGTGGACTATGGAGAAATTGTAGTCACAGGAAAAAATGTGCTTAAAGGATATGTTGGAGAAGTTGGAGATAAGGAAAATAAATTTTCAGTAGATGGAATAAAATATCATAGAACTGGAGATTTAGGAACATTTGATAAAGATGGAAGACTATGGCTTAGAGGAAGAATAAAAGAACCATATTTTAATATTGAGGCTGCTTTACATGCTAAATTTGATATTGGAAAAACAGCAGTATTTGATAATGATGGAAAAATCATTTTAGTACTTGAAAACCAAAATATAAAAGAAAACTTAATAAGAAAAGAGATTGATTTTGCTAAAATTGATGAAATAAAATATGTGAAAAAAATACCAGTAGATAAAAGACATAGTACGAAAGTTGATTATAAAGAATTAAGAAAAATACTAGGAATATAAATTAAGCTATATGTAGTATTAGAAAAGAGGAAAAAAATGAACCAAAAGACGAAGGAAAAAATAGGATTTTTTGAAAAATGGAATATATATCAAAAAGAAAGATTTCCAGTAATGGTTTATGGGCTTTATATTTTTTGTATTGTGTTTGCTATATTTTGTTACGCAAATACTGTTTTTAACAATATGAATAGCATTAATTATTTTTTTATAATACCGATGTATATTTTTGCATTTTTGCAATTCTTAATGGTAAGAATTGTAGATGAATTTAAAGATTATGATGAAGACTCAAAATATAGACCATATAGACCAGTTCCAAGAGGATTAATTACTTTAAAAGAATTGAAAATATTATTTTTAATATGCGTTTTCATTCAAATTGTTATTGTATTATTATTTAATAAACAAAACATGTTGTTACTATTTGGATTCTGGGGGTTTTTTGGATTATTTTGCAAAGATTTTTTTATTAAGAAATTTTTGGATAAGCATATTGTTTTAACAGTTGCGATAGACGAGCTTTTAGTTGTGTTTTTAGGTTTATATTTGTATAGTTTTATAGGAAAAATAAATTCACAAGTTATATTGATTTTACTTATGCTATATTTTGTTTCTTGGATAGTAGAAATTGCTAGAAAAGTAAGATGTAAAGAAGATGAAGAAAAGGGGGTTAAAACATATACTGCTGTTATAGGAATAGGAAAAACAATATTAATTTTATTTATATTAGAAACGATTTTAATGTTGTTGCAAATAAAAAATTTAGGAATAAATTATTTAATATGGATAATTCCAGTATATGTAGTTACCAACATAATAAATGTTTTGTTTGTGAAATATAAAAATAAAAAATATGCAAAACTAGTAGAATTATTTGCGAATATATATATAGTAATAATATATTTAAGTATGGGATTATTATTGATATAAAGGGGTTCAAAATATGAAATATATAATAGAAAAAGAAGAACATAAATATGATCTTATGGGGGGCAAAGGAGCTGCACTTTCTAAAATTGGTATGACTATCGATAATATTCCAGATTGGTTTGTGGTTTCTTATGAAGGATTTAATATAGAAACAAAAGAATTTAATGAAGGCTTGATTGAAGAAGTAAATGAAAAAATTAAAAATTTTCCTGATGATACATTTTTTGCTGTAAGATCATCTGCTGCCAATGAAGACTCTAAAGAAAATTCTTTTGCTGGACAATTTGATACATTTTTATACGTAAAAAAGGAAGAAGTTATAGATAGAATAAAAGATGTATATATGTCAGTATTTTCTGAGAGAATAGAAAGTTATAGAAATGAAAATAATATAACTGAAATATTAATTCCTTCTGTTGTTATACAAAAACAAATAAATTCAGAAAAAGCAGGAGTGGCATTTGGAGCAAATCCAGTAAATTCGAACATTAAAGAAGTTTTGATATCTGCAGTATATGGTTTAGGAAGTAGTTTAGTAGATGGTGTTGCAACATCAGATACATACATAGTAAAAAACGATCATATTTCAAAAGAAATTCCTTTAAAAGATTATTTGCACATAAGAGGTGAAGCAGGAAATATTAAGCAAGTTGAAATTGATGAAGAACGAAAAAACAAACAAGTTTTAACTGATGAAGAAATTTATGAAGTTACAAACTTAGTAAAAAAAGCAAGTGATTTTTTTGGTAGATATCAAGATATAGAATGGGCATTTGAAGATGGAAAACTTTATTTATTACAATCAAGACCGATTACAACTTTAGGAAAAAGGAAAAATGAAACGTCAAAAATAAATGTATTTGATAATAGTAATATAGTAGAAAGTTATGGTGGAATAACTACACCTCTTACATTTTCATTTATTAGACTTGTTTATGAACATGTATATATTGAACTTTGTAAAATATTCAATGTGAAAAAAGAAAAAATAGAAATGAATTCACAAATGTTTAAAAATATGCTTGCATTAATTGATGGAAGAGTATATTACAATCTTTATGGATGGTATGGATTACTTTCAATGTTTCCGGGAATTGGGAACAATAAAAAATTTATGGAACAAATGATGGGAGTAAAAGAATCGCTTCCCGATGATTTGTTTCCTGTTCCAGAAGCAACTTTTAAAGATAAAATCGAATTAATAAGTACGGGATGTGGATTAGCAAAAGGTTTTTTCAAAATTAGAGGAATGACGGAAAAATTTTATGAAAGATTAAATGACGCATTAGAAAAAAGAAATATAGAGAATATGGATTTATATGAACTTCATGACTATTATTATGAACTAGAGAGCAAATTACTACATAAATGGGATGCACCATTAGTTAATGATTTTTTAGCAATGATTTTTTATGGTCAATTAAAGCAAAAATGTAGACAAATTTTTAAAGAAGATGGAGATATGATTCATAATGACCTTCTTTGCAATGAAGGCGGAATAATAAGTGCTGAACCAGCTAAAAGAATAAAAGAATTAGCAGAAATTGCTAAAGATAATGATGAGCTTATAGAACTTCTTCAAAATCCAAATGTATTATATATAAAAAAAGAATTACCTAAATATTTAGAATTTAATCAAAAATTAAATGAATATTTAGATAAATTTTCAGACAGATGTCTTCAAGAATTAAAGCTAGAAACAGAAACATTAAAAGATAATCCAGTGAGTTTATATCACTCAATTTCAACATTTGCTATTAGAATGAAAAAATCAAAAATTGAGACTGTTGACTCTGAAAAAGCTAGAATAGAAGCAGAAAAGAAAGTAAAAAAATCTCTTAAAAATAAACCTATAGAGAAGGCTAAATTTAATTTTATATTAAGACAAGCTAGATTTACTGTTAAAAATAGAGAAAATTTGAGGTTTGAAAGAACTAGATTATTTGGAAGAGTAAGAGAAATATTTTTAAGAGTAGGATATATATTAACATCTATGAACGTTATAGCTGATAAAAGAGACATTTTCTATTTAGAAGTAGATGAGATTTTATACTATATAGATGGAAAATCAACAACCAATAATTTAAGAGAACTAATTGAGATAAGAAAAAAACAATATAACAAATACAAAGAAACCAATCCAGATGAAAGATTCTATTCTTATGGAGCAGTAAATATAGGAAATGATTTTAAAAGAGAAAATGTTAATACAACAAGTGAGACAAAATCAGAATTAGAATTAAAAGGAATTGGTGCTTCGCCTGGAATTGTAAAAGGTAAAGTAAGAATAATAAAAAATCCTTCCAATGCTAAACTAGAGCAAGGTGAGATTTTAGTTGCAGAATATACAGACCCAGGTTGGATAATGTTGTTTCCAGCAGCGAGTGGTATTTTAGTTGAAAGAGGAAGTTTATTATCACATTCGGCGATAGTTTCTAGAGAACTAGGAATACCTGCGGTTGTAGGAATAACAGGACTATTATCAGTATTAAATGATGGTGATGAAGTAGAATTAAATGGCACAACAGGAATTATAAGAAAAATTTAAAAATAATAATTTTTACAATTATGTACTTTAAAGTAAAATATTTTTGAAAAAACTAACAAATTAAATTGTTAGTTTTTTCTTTTGAATAAATTATTAACAAGAGTTTTTATTTCTTGCTTACGCATTTGGGTAGCTTCAATATCTATAACATAAATTCCATTTTTAAATTTTAAAATAGAACCTTCTTCAATATTATCTGGTAATACTTCTATAGGAATATTAGTTATTTCGCCAGTTTTTATATTTTCACAAACAGCAAAATTTTCTTCAAATCTATCTACGGAAAACGTAGCCTCTGTTTTTTCTAAGTAGTTTGTTAATTCAGAAGAAAAATTACTAAAATTAATATTTTTATTATTATCGTCATTGATTTCAAGAATCATAAAAACCTCCTTTGATATAATTAATATAGCATAAATTATTTATATTTACAAATACTTGATTTATTGATAAAATACTAGAAAATAAAAAGAAAGGAAAAACAAATGAAAAAAAATATCTTAATTATATTGATTTCTGTTATTATTGCTATTTTAGGAATTGGATTTTTTCTTTATACACTTACAATTCCAAGTGATTTTAATGATGAAGTTCCAAAAGAAGTAAAAGAAGAAGTTTCAAAAACACAGGATATTGAAAATGTAAATTATAATGATGCAACATTATATAAGAAAGATAAAACGGAATTAAAAATTTCAGATTATAAAAATAAACCAATAATGTTATTGTTTTTTAATAAAAATTCTAAAGATTCGATAGATGTATTGGATAAGGTTGAAGATTTGTATAAAAATTATGATGGAAAAATTGAATTTTTTATGATAAATACAGCTGAAGAAGTAGATGAAGAATTAGCTTCGAAATATACTCTTGAAATATATTATGATTTTTACAAAGAAGCAGCGAGAAATTATAATATAACAGAAGTACCATCTATGATTTATATAAATGAATTTAATGAAGTATTTAATGCTAAAACAGGATTTACAACAACAGATGCATTAGAAGCAAATTTAGATATTTTATCTAATGATATTTAGAAACAATTTAATATAAATTATATAATAAATTAGATCGCAAATAGGAAATGAGTATAACATACCTTTTGTGTTAAATAAAGAATATCCAATAAAAATAAATATAATATTAACAGCTATTTTTGATAAAACAAGAATGGCTGTTTTTTTATGTTCATTTTCATTTTTCAAAATATAAGCCGGGATTAGGAATTTTATACTATATAAGCTACTAGTAATAAAAAGAATTTTTGAACTATATACAGCATAGTTAATTATTCCTGTAGTTTTTGTAAATATAGAAAAAATTTCATATGAAAAAATATATAGTAAGCCAGATAAAAATATTTCAATAAAAAAAGAAACACAAAGAGAAGAAATAAATGTTTTTTTATTTTTATAAATTGTTTTATTAAATAAGAGATAAAAAACAGGAGTGAGCATAAATAAATAGATTATTAAGTTAAAACTTAAAGCAATAAATTGGATTTTATTCATGAATCTTCTCCTAAAACTTTATACTCATAAATAATTTACCACAAATTAAAAATAAAGTCAAAAGTATGAACTTTAAGAAAATAAATAATAAATATTGATAAGAAATAAAATTATAAAAATAAAATTAAAGCTTTTTGAAACGAGAAATATCAATTATTTTTGAGAGTAAAACTAATAATTTAAAGTTATAGATGGATTATTTAAATATTAATATTTAATAATTTTAAAAAAATATAAAAAAATGCTTGCAAAATAAAATGTTATATATTAAAATTTAAGTGAAGTGGAGAGAAGTGGTAGAAAGTGGTAGAAAAAGGAAAGGAGCTGTAACCATTGTTAATTGGTGAATATGAGCATTCTCTAGATGCAAAAGGTAGATTAATAATGCCTGCAAAATTGAGAGAAGATATTGGCGAAAAGTTCATAATAACTAAAGGGTTAGATGGCTGTTTATTTGCTTTTTCTATAGAAGAATGGAAAAATTTTGAAGCTAAATTAAGATCACTTCCAATTTCTAATAAAGACGCTAGAGCGTTTTCAAGATTTTTCTTTGCTGGAGCTATTGATTGTGAAATTGACAAACAAGGCAGATTTTTAATTTCAAGCAACTTAAGAGAGTTTGCTACATTAACAAAAGAAGTTGTTATAATAGGAATGGATTCGAGAATTGAAATTTGGAGTAAAGAAAAATGGCAACAATGTGATGAAGAAATTTCAGCAGATGAGATTGCAGAAAAAATGGAATTATTAGGTATATAACTTGCTAAAGTTTATATAAATATTCCAAAGATAAAAATTTTAGAATACAAAAGATAAAGATTACCAAAGAAAAATTACAAGATAAAAAACCAAAGATAAAGCTTTAGGAAACTAAAGAAAAAAAGAAAAGGGTATACAAAAGAAATTTTGTAATACTAAAGAAAAATATATAATTTACTAAGGTAAAAAATATATAATACAAAAGAATAAAAGAATACTAAAGAAAAGTTTTTAATTACAAAAGATAAAATTACAATTAAGCAAGACAGTTGGTATAAAAATACCAACTGTTTATGCTAATTGGGAAAAAAATTTTATCATGAGGGTAACAGTTTGGAATTTAATCACAAATCAGTAATGCTAGAAGAATGTATCCAAGGTTTAAACATAAATCCAGAAGGTATTTATGTAGATGGAACTATGGGTGGTGCTGGGCACAGCAAAGAAATTGCAAAAAGAATATCAAGAAATGGGCTTCTTATCGGAATTGATAGAGATCAAGAAGCTATTTGTGTTGCAAAAGAAAGATTAAAAGAATTTGAAAACGTAAAATACGTTCATGATAATCATGATAATATCAAAAATATTTTAGAAGATTTAGAAATCCAAGGAGTAGACGGAATACTATTAGACTTGGGGGTTTCTTCATATCAATTAGATGAAAGAAACAGAGGCTTTAGTTATATGGGAAGTGGAGAGCTTGACATGAGAATGGATCAAACTCAAAACTTAACAGCTAAATATGTAGTAAATAACTATAAAGAAGAAGACTTAGCTAGAATAATTTTTGAATATGGGGAAGAGAAATTTTCAAGACCTATTGCTAGAAAAATTGTTGAACATAGAAAAATAAAAAAAATAGAAACTACAGAAGAACTTGTAAGTATAATTGAGGAAGTTCTTCCAAGAAGAAAAGGCGAAGGACATCCTGCTAAAAGAACATTTCAAGCAATAAGGATTGAAGTGAATGATGAAATAAGACCATTATATAAAACAGTAATGGATTCGATAGATTCTTTAAAAAGTGGAGGAAGACTTTGTATTTTAACTTTCCATTCTCTAGAAGATAGAGCAGTAAAAAATGCATTCAGTGATGCTGCTGGAAAATGTACTTGTCCACCAGGATTACCATATTGTATGTGTGGAGCTGTAAGCAAGGGAAAAGTTATTACAAGAAAACCTATGCTTCCGACAGATAAAGAAATGTTAGAAAACTCAAGAAGTAAAAGTGCGAAATTACGTATTTTTGAAAAAAAATAAAAGTTTATAAAAGTACTAAAGAAAGGAGGAATTGTTAATGCCAAGTAGACAATATGCGTATCAATATGAGACTAGTCCAAGAAAAATAAAGCCAGATTATAGTAAACCAAAAAGAAATGCACCACAATATAATAAGACAAAAACAAAAATTAAGCCAAAAACTAAATCTAAAGCAAAACCAAAAACTAAAATCAAGCAATCAACTAAAGAAGAATTGAAAAGTACAAGCAAAAAGCAAGATGAATTAAAATCTCAAAATATTTTAATTGCAAAAACAAAAGTTGCTGTATTTTTTAAATCTGCATTACTTTTCCTTATTGTATTTTTTATGATTTTTATGAATACTCGTTTAAGTGAATCAATTGCTCAAATTCAAGATTTAAAAGCTAAAATAACAGATATGCAAAAAGAAAATGATCAACTAGAAATAAACATTCAAAATAATATAAATTTAAATAATATTGAGCAAGCAGCAAAAGAATTACTTGGAATGCAAAAGCTAAGTAGTAGACAAACTTTTTATATAAGTCTTCCAAAAAAAGATTATGTAGAACCTAGAACAGAAAAAGTTATTATAGAAGAGGAAGAGCCTTCAGTAATTGAAAAAATAGTTGAAAAAATAAAAAATATATTTTAAAAAAGATTTTTTTAAATATAATGAACCCAAATTGTTAAACTTTTTGTCTAACAATTTGGGTTCATTTTTATGTCAAAATATTCGAATGAATTAAAATAAGTTATAGTAGAAAATTACAATTTTATTACAAAAGACTAAATATATGTACAGCTTGTGGTTCTTATGGTATACTAAAAATGAAATATACAAAGATAGGAAAACTAAAAAAATGAGAAAACCTATAACCCTTGCGCCTATATATATCGACATTTGTATTAAGGAAATAATAAAGAAAATAAAATTAAGTATAGAATATAAAAAGACTTATATTAACTATACGTTTTTGGGTTATGCAAAAATGTTTTGTTAATATGAGTCTTTTTGACGTTTTATTAAATAGTTAAAAACTTGTTTTAATTTTGTTTAAAACAAATTTTTATATAAAAATATCAAAATAAACAGGAGGAAAAATATGAAAAGAACCAGTAAAATGATAATGGCAGCAGTAATAGTGGCTGTGCTATTATTAGGAGTTGGATATGCGGCAATTCAAAATATAACATTAAATATTAATGGTACAGCAGCTGCAGACCCAAGTCAATCAAACTTTAAAGTAATGTTTTCTGGAACACCAATAGTATCAGATGAAACATATGTAACAGCAGCAGTAACAGATGATACAAATGCAACGATAAATGTTGAAGGATTAACTAAAAAAGGTGATGTTGTAACAGCAACATATACTGTGCAAAATGCAAGTACGGACTTATCAGCAGATTTAGCAGTAGCAACAACAAATAATAATACAGAATTTTTCACATTAAGTTCTGAACTTGCTAAAACAAGTTTAATTGCAGGAGAAGCAACAACATTAACAGTAACAGTAGAATTAACTAAAACACCAATAACAGAAAGTGTAAGTGCAACAATAGGAGTTCAACTAGAAGCAATGCCAGTACAACCAGGAGAAGAAGGAACAAGTGACGGAATAAACGGAAGTTCACAAACACCAGAAAAAATTCCAGAAGGAGCAATGTATGGTCATATAGATATGGCAACTGTAGATGAAAGTATTCATATTGAATGGTATGATGTGATGCCAGAAAAAATAACTGAAGGTGATTTATATTTATATGGTGATTATTTTTATCTTTTTGAGCAAAATGGATGGTGGGTTATGTTAGCAGAAGAAGAATTTTGTGCTAACGCTGGAATAGAATATGAATTTGCTACAGACACAAAGCAAACATCATATGGTCCAATTTTAGAAAGTATTAATGGAGAATTTGTAACTGGTATGGAAGAAACTTTCTATGCATGTACGGAGTTAAAAAGTGCACCGAAAATACCAGATAGTGTGACTAATATGCATCAGGTATTTGACGGATGTACTTCTTTAACAACGGCACCAACGATACCAAGTGGTGTTACAAAGATGCATAAAGCGTTTAGAGGATGTACTTCTTTAACAACAGCTCCAGAGATACCAAGTGGTGTTGCAGATATGAGTTATACTTTTGAAGGATGTACTTCACTTACAGGAGAAGTAATAATCAATGCAAATCCAACAAGTTATGATGATTGTTTTTCTGGAGTTGATTTTGCTGCACAAATCTTAACTCTTGGGGGAGAATCTAATATGTTAGCTGAACTAGGTGCGACAGGAACAAATTATTAATAAAATGCTAATGTTAAAAGCTTAAATAATAAAGTTTAGATTTAATATTAGTTTATTTTAAAGTACAAATATAAAAATTTATAACAAGCAGAGTGAATGAACTGAAGTTTGTTCACTCTTTTTGTTTATTAAAAAATAAAATTAATATACTGAGTTTTACAATTTAATTACAAAAAATATACAGCCCAAGCGTTTTATGGTATGCTGAAAATGAAGTTTTTATATCAAAATCATATGAATTTTGTACTTGTTAAATAGTTAAAACTTGTTTTAAATTAGTTTAAAACAAATTTTATATAAATAAGGAAAAAAACACAAAATAATATTAAAATCAGCAATAGTTGAGGTGTTATTATTAGGAATTGGATTTACCAGCTTTTAAATAATATGGATTAATACTATCTTTTGAAGTGAACATTTTAGGAAGGAAGTGATAAGATAAATGCAACCACTTTTTATGTGTCTACATTTATCTTATCACTTCAAATTTTGAGGTTCACTTCATTTTTATATTCTTTTTTTATAAAACTCGAATAAAATTTATAAAAATAATTTTAGGAGAGAAATATGTTAGTAAGTAATTTAGACTCTAAAAAGAGAATTGTAATAATTCTTTTTGTAGTTAATATTATTTGGATAATTTTATGTATAAGAGTTGGAATTATACAACTGGCGCAGGGAGATAAATGGAAAGAAAAATCACAAAAGCAACAATATGTAAGTAGAAGTATAACTGCAGGAAGGGGAACAATTTATGATAGTAGTGGTGAAATTATTTTGGCTAAAAGTAGTACTGTTCAAACCGTTACAGTAAATCCAGTTAATATCGCAAAAGAAAACAAAGAAAAGGTAGCAAGAATACTTTCTGAAATATTTGAACTTGACTATGAAAAAGTTTTTAAAAAAGTAAGCAAAATTAGTTCTATTGAAACTATAGCTAAAAGAGTTGACAAAGAAAAAACTGATAAATTAAGAATTTGGATGGAAGAAAATAATTTATATACAGGAATTAATATAGATGAAGATACCAAAAGATATTACCCGTATTCTACATTAGCTTCACACATAATTGGATTTGTGGGAAGTGATAATCAAGGATTAGATGGTATTGAAGCTAAATATAATGAGCTTCTTACAGGAACAAATGGAAGCATAAGTAAAATGTTAGACGCTAAAGGTAATATAATTGGAGATGGTGGGGAAAATTATGAAGAATCTATTCAGGGAGAAAATTTAATTCTTACAATAGATATGAATATTCAAGCAATCGTTGAAAAATATTTAGAAGATGCTTGCATAGAAAATGTATGTACAGATGGCGGAAATGTAATAGTTATGGATCCTAGAAATGGAGATATATTGGCAATGGCTACATATCCATATTATGATTTAAATAATCCATACAAAATAAATAAATCAGAATTACAAGATGTTTGGAGTGAATTGGATAGTTCACAAAAGACTTTGAGTTTACAGGCAATGTGGAGAAACAAAGCTGTTGCAGATACTTATGAGCCAGGTTCTACATTCAAACTTGTTACAGCTTCAGCGGCTTTAGAAGAAAAAATCGCAACTCCGGATCAATCAGGTGCTTTTTGCTGTACAGGTGGAATTGAAATTGCAGGAGTAAGAATAAAATGTTGGAGATATTATAGACCACATGGGAGTCAAAGTTTAAGAAATGGATTGATGAATTCGTGCAATCCGGTATTTATTGGATTGGGGCAAAAATTAGGTGTATCTAAGTATTATGAATATTTAAAAAAATTTGGATTTTTAGAGAAAACAGGAATTGATTTAATAGGAGAGGGAGGTTCTATATTTTTAAAGGAAGAAAGAGTAGGTCCAGTTGAATTAGCAACAATAAGTTTCGGACAGAGGTTTGAAGTAACGCCAATTCAAATGATTACAATGGTATCAGCAATTGCCAATAATGGAAAGTATGTAAAACCAAGAGTAGTAAGAGCAACTCAAAATCCATTAACTGGAGAAGTAAAAGAAATAGAACCTGTTTATAAAAATCAAGTTATATCAGAAAAAACAGCTAAAGATGTTTTAAGTATGATGACTTCTGTTGTTTCAGAAGGTACAGGAAAAAATGCAAGAGTTCAAGGATATAATGTAGGTGGAAAAACTGGAACTTCTGAGGATGGAGTTAATACTGGTAAATATGTAACGTCATTTATTGGAGTTGCACCAACTGATGATCCAGAAGTTTGCATTTTAGTAACCTTGTATAATCCAACAGGAGAAGCTGGACATCAAGGTGGAACAGTAGCAGCACCAGTTGCAGGAAAAATTTTAAATGAAGTAATTAATTATTTGGAAATTGAAGCGACAAACTAAAAATGCATATTGTATTTTTGAAATGATTAACATCAGTTTTTTGAAATAATAGACTAAGAAATTATGAGAAAAACTTGAAAAATAAGAAGAATCACGTTATAATAACTGCGACGCAAAATTTGTCTCATTTAAACTTTGGAGGTGTAACAACATGAGTGAGAGAATTGTGTTCGAACTGCGCGTGCCTTCATGTGCAAAAGTGAAGGATGTGAAGTTTATCCCTAAATATAACTTTGTCGCTGCGACAATGGAATATGAAGGGAGAGCTATCACATTCCTCAGAACCGATTTCCTGGAGTTTAAGCCGGAGGCTTGGGACTATGCGGAAAAATTTTCCGATACTCAATACTCCGAAGTGATTCCGGAAGTGGTTACAGAAAGTATCAAGAAATGCGGGGGTATCTATATCTCCAGAGACTTCCATCAGACTACTGAAGATGGTAAAAGATGGGTAACTTCTGGAGGAAAGACGCGGAAAGGTATGTCCTATGTTCAAGCAGAGTGCTTAGCTGCGTTGGGAGAAATCCCTGAAATGGAGTCTAGCCTCATTTATGGCGTTGTCTATGACATGATTGGCAAATGGCTAATTGCCACTGAAAGTCTCACTGAAGAAGAATGGGCTCAAAGTCCAGAGTCTGTTGAAAAACAGAATGAAATCTTAAACAGAGACTGCGGCGGTTGGACCATTAAGGAGCTTCTGGGAGATATTTTCCAGTTCGAATGGACTAAGGAAAGATTTGAACAGAAGTGGCCTGTTGCCAGATGCGGAATTCCGCATGACGACGGAGAACGTAAATATCCGGCTAGAAAGCGTTATGCATATAAGCCAGATATGTACCATTCCGAAACTGTCGCAAGAACAATGTGGTACTTTAAGTAAAACAAAGACGCAATAGGCGAGGGGTCGAAATTTCGAGCCCTCGCTTAACTTTTTTATTTAATAGGAGAGTTCTCCTATTAAATAAAACGCTACGTGTAACAAAATAATAAATTAAATCTATATGTTAAAATAATTTGATTTTAATAAATAACTTCTGTACAAAGAATTTTGTTTAATATATAATATTATTGATATATTTAGAGTCGAAAATTAACATGAATTTTATAGAAAAAGTAGAGAATGTTAATGAGAGGAGCTTTGAATTGAAAAAGAAAAATATTCATAAGAAAATGAAAAAAAAAGAATTAAAAAAGAAAAATATTCATAAGAAATATATATATATATCTGTTTTTCTGAGTTTACTGATAATATTATTTATTGCTTTTATTTTATTTTATAACAATCGAGAAAATAGAAAATTTGATAAGAAAATAGATTTATTAAGTACATTTATTTCAGAAAATGAAAATGTTAGTATACTAAAAGAAAATAAAGATGAATATACTGTGTTTATGTCTGTTTGTGATAATGAAACACAAGCAATAGTAAAAAGACAAAAAGCAGCTTCGATAAAGAAAGCTTTTGATGAAGTTAAAAATGAAACTGAAAAATACATTAAAGAAAATAATTATTCCGCAGAACTAGTTAAGATTGATTTTGTAAATGAAATTCAAGAATTAACAATGAATGAATTAAAAGCAATATTATCGAAATTAGAACAAGAATATACATTTAGATATGGAATTGTTTTTGATTATGACGATAGAGAAGATATTATACTAACAGAAGCTGAGCTAAACTCTAATAGAATTATAGATTATGATGATTGTAAAATAAGTTTAAAAAGATTGAATCAATATTTAGAAATTCTAGGAGAAAGTAAGCTTGAGAAATTACCTGAAAAATTAAAGAAATTTAATACAGTAAGTTATTTTTGTGATGAAAATGATATAGTTTATGAAATTGATGAAACTACGGGGCAAAGAAAACAAGAAAAGATAACTCAAGAAGAGGTTGATAAAATATTAAATAATTCAACGAATTATTTAATTAATATGATTGAAGGAAATGGAAAATATATATATGGTTATAATCCACTTAAAGATGAAGAAAATGAAACTTATAATATTTTGAGACATGCTGGAACTACATGGTCTATTATTGAACAATACGATTCGACTCCAAAACAAAAAAAAGCAATTGAATCTACTGTAAATTACTTAATTAGTACAGTGAAATATTTGAATGAAGAAACGGCGTATGTTGAAGAATTAAAAAATGGAGAATTGAAGCTTGGTGGAAACGCATTGGCAATTATTGCTATAAGTGAATATATAAATAAATTTGAAAATAATAAACATTTAGAACTGCTGAAGAAATTAGGAAATGGTATAATTAATATGCAAGCAGAAAATGGAAGTTTTATACATGTTTTAAATGCTTCTGATTTTTCAATAATAGATAAATATAGAACAGTTTATTATGATGGGGAAGCAGCTTTTGCTTTGTGCAAATTATATGCAATTACAAAAGATAAAAAATATTTAGATGCAGCTGAAAAAGCAATTAGATATTTTATTGATAATAATTACAGTAAATATTGTGACCATTGGATTTCTTATGCGATGAATGAAATTACTAAATATGTAGATAATGAAGAATATTATGAGTTTGGTTTGCAAAATATTTTTGAAAATCTTGATGCTATAAAAAATAAAACTTATTCTTCTCATATTAATTTTGAAATGCTAATACAAGGATTTGAATTATATTGTAGAGCAATAGAAAAGAATATAAATACAAAATATTCTGAAAAAAGTTTTATGAAAGAATTGATAAATGTTATAAATTATAGAGCTGATTTTCAATTGTGTTCTTACTTATATCCCGAAATTGCAATGTATTTGACAGCACCGTCGAAATATATGAATACTTTTTATATTAGACATAGTAATTACAGAATTAGAATTGATGATATTCAACATTCTATATTAGGATATCATTTTTATAATAAAAATTTTGAAAAAATTAATCAAATTAGTAAAAATGCAAATTAAATAAAAATTATAAAATTACTCAAAAAACAAACAATTAAGTATATGCAATATTTAATTGTTTGTTTTTAATTATCATAATATATTTGATATATTAAATAATTCTAAAATAAAATTTAGAAGATAAACATAAGCATAAAAATAGGATAGACAAATATATATATATTAATAATTTAACAAGATTTAAAATTAACTAAATTAATTAAATATTTTCTGTACAAAAAATACTTTTTACTATATAATATCATTGACATATTGAAAGATGTCAATGAATAAATGATCGTTATAAATTTAAATGTACGATTATAAAAAAATAAAATAAAAATGCAAAATTTTGCGTTTTTAAAACTTAAAATTTCGAAGGAGAATTCAAATGGAATTAAAAAAACTTTTAACAGGAATTGAAAATTTTAAATCAAAAGGAGATTTAGAAATAGATATAAAGAAAGTAGAATCTAATTCAAAAAAAGTTGTACCTAATTCTTTATTTATTGCAGTGAAAGGATATGATTTTGATGGACATCAATATATAGGAGAGGCAATTGAAAATGGTGCAACAGCCGTAATGTTAGATATGTCTGCTGACTTTAAAAATATAAAAATACCAAATGGAATTACAGTAATAATTACAGATGACACAAGAAAAGCTTTGGCTAGAGTTTCTTGCAATTATTTTGGAAATCCATCTAGATATTTTAAACTTATAGGAATAACAGGAACAAAAGGAAAAACAACTACAACATATATGATTAAATCAATTTTAGAAAAAGCTGGATACAAAGTTGGGTTAATAGGAACAATTGCAAATTATATTGGAGATGAATGTTTAGGATATAGTAATAGAACAACACCAGAAAGTTTAGAACTACAAGGATTGTTCTATAAAATGGCTAAAGCTAAATGTGATTATGTAATAATGGAAGTTTCTTCACAAAGTTTAAAATTATCTAGAGTAGAAGGATGTAATTTTGACTATGGAATTTTTACTAATTTGTATAAAGATCACATTAGCGCCAAAGAACATAGCGATATGAATGAATATTTTGAATCAAAATTAAAACTATTTACAATGTGTCCAAGAGCATTTATAAATGGTGATGATTTTAAATGTAATAAAATAATTAAAGGTGCTCCTAATTGCAATATAAGTACTTATGCTGTTGATAATAAAGCAGATTTATTAGCAAAGGACATAACAATAACAAATGTAAGCGTTGATTTTAAAGTAAAACTTGGAACAAAAAATGAAAGAGTAAAAGTAAATATTCCTGGAAGATATAGTGTATACAATGCTTTGGCAGCAATATCGTTAGCTAATAGTTTAGGAATAGATATTGAAAAGATAAAAGAAGGTTTAGAAAATATCGTTGTACCTGGAAGAAATGAACTTGTTCCAAATAAAGAAGAATTACCAATAATGTTGGATTATGCTCATACAGCAGAAAGTCTAGAAAATATTTTACAAGCATCAAAAACATATACACCTGGAAAAGTAATTTGTGTATTTGGTTGTGGTGGAGATAGAGATAAAGAAAAAAGACCAAGAATGGGTGAAGTTGCTGGACGTTTGGCTGATTATACAATAGTTACAACAGATAATCCAAGAACAGAAAAACCAGAAGATATTATAGCTGAAATTGAAACTGGAATTTCAAAAACAAAGGGAAAATATGAAATTATAGTGGATAGAAAAGAGGCGATAGCTAAAGCTATAAAAATGATGGGAAAAAGAGATTTGGTTATTTTAGCAGGAAAAGGACATGAAACATATCAAGAAATCAATGGGGAAAAATTCCCATTTGATGAAAGAGAAATCATAAAAGAAATATTAGGAGAGAAGAAATAATGACTACACAGGTAATATATTTAATTTTATCTTTTGTGTTAACAGCTATTCTAGGTAAAATTATTATACCAATTTTAAAAAAATTAAAAGTTGGTCAAAATGAAAGGGCATGTGGTCCTAGAGCTCATTTGAAAAAACAAGGAACACCTACAATGGGTGGAATTATGATGATAATATCAATTATTGTTTTTGTTTCAATTTATTGCATATTTAATCAAAATAAAGATTTAATAATTCCTATTATAGCAGTTGGAATTGCAAGTTTAGGTTTTGGAATAATTGGATTTATAGATGATTATAAAAAGGTTGTTTTAAAAAATACAGAGGGCTTAAATCCAAAGTTAAAAATGTTTGGACTTTTAATAATATCAGTAATATATACAATGTTTTTAATAAATTATGCCCAAATAGGAACAGATATTGTAATTCCAGTTATAAATTATAATTTAGAATTACCATTATGGATATATATTCCATTTACAATTTTAGTAATGCTTGCAAGTACTAATGCGGTAAATTTAACCGATGGTGTAGATGGATTAGCAGGAAGCGTCACATCAATAATGGTTACTGCAATTTCAATTATAGCGATGAAACTAGGTTTTGAAAGTATATCTGTTTTTGGAGCTATTGTAGTTGGAGCTTGTTTAGGATTTTTAATATATAATTTTCATAAAGCTAAGGTAATGATGGGAGATACAGGGTCACTTCTACTTGGTGGAGTTATTTCAAGTATGATGATATATTTAAAAAATCCATTATTATTAATATTAATTGCGATAATACCAGTTGTTGAAACAATGTCAGTTATTATGCAAGTTATATATTTTAGAATTACAGGAAAAAGATTGTTTAGAATGTCTCCTTTACACCATCATTTTGAATTAACTGGATGGAGAGAAAACAGAGTTGTTGGAGTATTTTCTCTAGTAACTTTTGTAGCTGCAATTAGTGCGGTATTAATTATTTAATGGTTTATAGATAAATCCTAAAATCTAAATATTTGGAATAGGAATAAAAATGACAAATAAAAATAAAGTGAAAAAATTTTCAATTTTATTAAATGGAAAATTTGATTATTCTATATTAATAGTAACTCTTTTACTTTTAAGTATGGGGTTAATAATGTTATTATCAGCAAGTGCACCAAAATCACTTGCTGAAAATGATAATAGTTATGAATACATAATGAAACAAGGAATTGTTGCAGCAATTGGTTTGTTTTTTATGATGATATTATCTAAAATAGATTATAGAAATTATAGAAAATTGAAATGGATAATATACATAGGTTTTGTAGTTTTACTTATAATAGTAGGTTTTGTAGGAATTGGTGAAAATGGAGCAAAAAGATGGATTAATATTTTGGGATTTTCTTTTCAACCGTCAGAATTTGCAAAAATTGGATTTATAATTTTTTACGCAGCAATTTTAAGTGATATGAAAGAAAAGAATAAAATAAAAAAATTTGTTCCTGGATTTGTATATCCACTAATGTTTTTGTTACCAGTTGCATATGCTGTTTTTATTTTACAAAATCACTTTAGTGCAACATTCATAATAGCAGCAATAACATGTGTTCAAATGTTTGTTGCAGGTTCAATGCTAAGATACTTTTTAGGAGTAGGACTTGTAGGTGTTGGGGGATTAGCGTTATATATATTAAAAGGAATTGCATCTGGTGAAACAGATAGTTTTAGATTAGGAAGAATTGAAACATGGCTTAATATTGAAGCTGATTTGACTGGAGCAGGATGGCAAATAAATCAAAGTTTATATGCTATTGGATCTGGTGGTTTATTTGGTTTAGGTCTTGGAAATAGTAGACAAAAATATTTATATTTACCAGAACCACAAAATGATTTTATTTTTGCTGTATTAGCAGAAGAACTAGGTTTTGTTGGTTCAATATTTGTTATAATTTTATTTGCATTATTTGTATGGAGAGGGATTATTATAGCAATAAAAGCAGAAGATAATTTTGGAACTTTAATAGCAATAGGAATAACAACAATGATTGGACTTCAAGCATTAATAAATATAGCAGTTGTAACAAATACTATACCAGTAACAGGAATGCCACTTCCATTCTTTAGTTACGGAGGATCAGCAATGCTTGCAGATTTGATGGCAGTCGGAATACTACTTAGTGTGTCTCGTAATAGTAAGAAAAACAACAAAAGCGATAGAATTTAATTGAGAAGTAAAACAAGATACAAATTTATTCAAAATAAAAGGTACATAGGAACCTTAAATCCTAAATAATAAAAAAGGACGTAAAATATGAAAGTAATAATTGCGGCAGCAGGTACAGGAGGTCATATAAATCCTGGAATTGCAATTGCAAATAAAATAAAAGAAAAAAAACCTAAATCGGAAATAATATTTATAGGAACTAACAGAGGATTAGAAAATGATTTAGTTCCTAGAGCCGGATATAAATTAAAAACTATTGATGTATATGGTTTAAAAAAAGAATTATCTTTAAGCAATATAAAACATATATTACAAACAATAGGAAGTAGAAAAGATGTTAAAAAAATTTTTGATGAATTTAAACCTGATATTGTAATTGGAACTGGTGGATACATTTGTGGACCAGTATTTTATGTAGCAACATCAAGAAAAATACCTACAATGTTACATGAGAGTAATGCGCATCCAGGGAAAGCAGTAAAAATGTTTTCTAAAAAAGTTGATAGTGTTTTAGTAGGATTTGAAGATACAAAATCAAAGCTTGAAGGGTGTAAAAATGTTGTTGTTACAGGAACACCTACAAAAGTAAGAAAAGTAAATATTACAGCTCAAAGGAGAAAAGAAATTTTAGAGGAATTAGGAATAAAAAATAATTTACCAATAGTTCTTATATATGGTGGAAGTCAGGGAGCTCAAAGAATAAATGAAGCTGTAGTAGATTTAATAAAACAAAAGAAAAATGAAAAATATCAAATAATTTGGGCAACTGGAACTAAACAATATGACATTGTAAAAGAAAATTTTGAGAAAGAAAATATTTATATAAATACTATAAAAAATGTAAAAGTTTTACCTTATATTTATAATATGGAAGAATTAATGAATATATCTGATTTAATGGTTTGCAGAAGTGGAGCGATGACAATAACAGAAGTATCAATTGTTGGAAAACCAGCAATATTTATACCACTTCCATCAATGTCTGCAAATAGGCAAGAAGATAATGCTCTTGTTTTAAAGAAAATTGGAGCCGCTAAAATGATATTAAATAATGAGGTAAATGGAACTAATTTAGCAGAAGAGATTGAAGACATAATTCATGATAAAGTAGAACTTGAAGAGATGGGAAAAATGGCAAATACAATTGCTCCATCTAATGTTGAAGATAAAATTTATGCAGAAATAGAGAGAATACTTAAGAAATAAGATACACAAGAAAGAGGATTAAAATGGATCAAATTCAAAATCAAAATGAATTAAGCGATTTTAGTGAAAAAGTATCTATAATTGCATCTAAATTAGCAGTTAATAAATACAATGCATTTCATGGAAAGATAAATCTAGATATAGAAATTAGTGGGAATATAGAACTTGTAAATAAAAAGATTTCACAAATATATAAAAAAATTGAATCTAAAATGCATGGAGTTGAAGTGCCAAGAGACTTGAATGATACAATTGCAGAATATTTATTAAGAAGCGTTGTATCAGATTCAACAGATATAGATCAACTTGATAGTAAGGGGATGGTTTCTGAACAAATTTTTACTCAAGTAATTTTAAAAAATGCAGATGAACAAGTAGTAAACAAGATTTTGCAAAATGATTTATCTGGACCAATTTCAGCAATGCCTCAGGAAAGCCCGAATATACATGAGAATAGATTAGAAGAAAAAAAATATGGTGTGAACAGCAGTAAATTCAAAGAATCTGAGATTAGTGAAGAATTGATATATGCATATGATGATTTAGGAGAAATAAGAAGGGTATTTGAATATGAGGATGGAAGTAAGATTGTTTTTATTGATCCAAAAAATACTCTTTATAAAATACCTGAAGGAGAACCTGATGAAGTTGAAGAAAAAATTATGTTAAAACAAATGGAAAATGAAAAACTTTATCAAAACATTGTATATTCTAATGGAAAAATAGATTTAATGGAACTTACAGAAGAATATAAGAATGGGTTAAAAAGCCTTGGTATAGATGCAGCATTACGAGAGATGTATGGAAGGATAGTTAGTAAAGGTGCTATTGAATTTTTAAGAGATGATAATGAAATCAATCAATATGATAGAGATACTTTATTTGAGTTATTAGATGCAATAACACCTGAAAATTCGGAAAGAAATGATTACCAAGAAGATTCTTATACAATGGTATATAAACTTGGAATTTTTTCAAGATTTATGAATGATCCAATGATGGCTTGTGATGAAAAGTACCAGGTCCAAATAAAAGAAAAATTAAAGAATGCTGATTCAGAATTATATGATTTTATAGAAAGAAATCCTTTAATATTAGAGCAAATGCAAACTGTTTCTAGAAAAGGAAATCCAGCAGAGGCGATGATTGAAATTTTACAATCTGGCAAGTCATTAACCAGAGATGAGTTTTTTGAAGAATTAGAAGAATTTTCAAAAGATGCAATTGCTAAAGGTGTTACAATTGATAAAAATGTGACAGATGGTTATGATGGATATGAAGCTGCATACAATGAAAGGCTAACACAAAGGAATAATGCAGATTCGAGGGAAGAAAAAAAAGCAGAAAGTGAAGAAAACAAGAAAAGACCATATGATGAACAAGTAGAAGAATTTAAGCAAAAGATGAAGAAAAATATAGATAAAAGTGGCATAGGAAGTATGGTAATGGCTGCTTTTTCTGAGAGTTGTATAAGAATTAAAGGGGATGTTGTAATTACTGCTATTAATGAATTGTTAGATTTTGATAATGTTGATAAAGAAGAAAATTATATACAACAAATAGAAGATAAAGATATTGAACTTATGCATAGACGACTAAATTCGTTGATTGAAAATCAATCAGATGATAAAACACCATATATAATGTCATTAGGACAATTAATATCAAGAGCTACTGAAATGAAAAAAGAAAAAATTTTATCTGCGGATAAAACAGAAACTCATACTATTGTTAATAATCTTGAGATGAATCCAAGAGCTTTTCTAGAAATAGCAGAAAATACGGAAAAAAATGAAATAAAAAAACAAGTAACATTTGATGATAGTGAAGACGGAAGATAAATAAAGTGAAGGAGAAAAATTATGGCTTCAGGAATGAGTGAAGAAGAATTAATGGAACAAATTGCAGAAAGAATTGCGAAAAATCAAATTTCTTTTGATTTGAAAAGTAAAGAAGAGAAAAAAAGTTTAACTCCCAAAATTCAAATTGTTGCCCAAAGTCAATTAACAGAAATAAAAAAATCTTTTAACAATATAATTGGAAGTAATACTGAGGTAATTCCAGGAGAAGTAAGAACGATGATTTTAGAAGGAATATATGATAAAGTTGCTTCACAAGGAATAAAGAGTATAGATGCTGCTTTCAATTCTTCTGAAATTATAAAATATACAGAAAATATGTTAAGATATATTAGTAGAAGTGACAGAAGATATAATAGTGATGAAATGAAACAAAGAGAATTTTATAGTGATTCAGAAAAAACGAAGCCAGTTGCAGAGGAAGAAAATAAAAAAGGAAAATCATCAATATCCATTTCTATAAGGGAAACAACAGAAAACGCAAGTTCTTTATTGAGGACCGTAAATCAGAATACTACAGAAAAATTAATTGAAAGGGCAAATTCTGGAGATAAAAATGCTCAAGCAGTAGTTGTTGCAGTGATGTCAGCAGCTTCATTTGTAAGGAGTGATAAAAATATACAAGAATTTGATGAGAATGCTCTGTATAGGTTTGTAAATGCAATTGAGAATTTAACTGTAGCTTATGAGGAACTTGGTTCTACAGAAGCTTTAGAAATGTTAGAAGAAATAACGCGCAGAGTAGGAGTTGAATTAGTTGAGAAAGATGAAAAAGGAAATAAGATTGTAAATAGAAAAAAAATAAGAAAGATTGCGAAAGATGATCATTATTATAGACCAAGAACTAAAGAAGAACTAATAAGTTTAACAGATAGTTATGAAAAAATAGAAAATTATGATGAATTAATTGTTGTGGGTTCTAATGCTGCTGCTCAAGAGGATGCAAGAATAACGATAGAATCTTCTATAGAAAAATTGGAAAATGGAGAATTATCAAAAGAAGAATTTTCAAAAGTACTTAAAGAACTTTTGGATGCAGATTTTGATAATTCAATTAAAGCAATTAGTAATATTGTTGAAGCAGCTTCAAGAGAAAAAAGAGGTGATAAAGAAGAAACTACTATAGAATTAGCTAGGAGTCCACTTGAGTATTATTATGAACTAAAAAAGACAGGAAAGTCTGATGATGATTTGAAAAAAAAGATTGTTGAAATTATGGAAAATACGTTTGAATTTATGATAGATCATCATAAAATAGAATCTGAGTTTATGAATCTTGCTTTAAAGGTTGAACCAGAAGAAGCAGCTATTGCATATAAAAATGCAAAAGAAAATTTTAAAGTATTACCGGCACATAAAAAAATAAAAACTCTTACAAAAGACGAGTTAGAAGGACAACGTAATTCAAAAGATGATTCTAAAACCATTAGAGTAATATCAGATGAACAAAAAGTTGAAAATTTAACAAACGTATTAAATAATATAAGCAAAGTTAGAGGAATAGGTTCTACTTTTAGATTTATTAATAATGGTATGGATAAAGCAAGTGATGATTTGAGAGGATTTCAAGAAAAATCATATTATATGAAAGCTACTTTAAAAATGATTGAACAAGGAGCCGAATTTCCAGATAGTGAGTATAATAAAGAAAAAAAGAAGTTTTTTGAAAAAATATTATATGAGCAAATATATGATGAAGATGCTTTAAAACAAATGGTTAATATGGATCCAGAAATTATGAAACAAATTCTAGATGGACTAATACAAAGACAAAATTCTAGAGAAGGAGATCAAATGGATACAATAATGGACTTGAGTTCTCAAATAAAGGAAATGAGTAAAAAAACGAAGTTATTTTCTACAGATAGTGTTGAAATAGGAAAGACATTCGGAAGCACAGATTCTATGTTTGAGAAAACTAAAACAGTAGCTACTTCTCATGAAGATGATGAAGAACCAGGTGGCAGATAAAAAATTTAATATAATGTAAAAAATTACATTTTAGAGTTTTTCTAAAATGTAATTTTTACATATATATAAGAAGGGACTTGCAAAATAAATAATAATGATTTAAAATACATTACATAAAAGAAACTTAGGGGAGAAGAATAAATGATTGATAAATTAGTTATAGTGGAATCACCAGCTAAAGCAAATACAATAAAGAAATTCCTTGGTGGGAAAAGTAAAGTAGTTGCTTCAATGGGGCATATAAGAGATTTACCTAAATCAAAAATGGGAATCAATATCGAAAAAGATTTTGAACCAGAGTATATTAATATACGTGGAAAAGCTAGTTTAATTAATTCTTTAAAAAAAGATGCAAAAGATGCAAAAAAAGTTTATTTGGCAACTGACCCTGACCGTGAGGGGGAAGCGATTGCATGGCATTTAGCCTATATTTTAGGAATAGATCCTGAAAGTATATGCAGAGTAACTTTTAATGAAATAACAAAAGAAGCAGTAAAAAATGGAATGAATAATCCAAGAAAAATAGATTTAAATTTAGCAGATGCGCAACAAGCAAGACGTGTATTAGATAGAATAGTGGGGTATAAAATAAGTCCAGTATTATGGAAAAAAGTAAAAAGAGGTTTATCAGCAGGTAGAGTTCAATCAGTAGCAGTAAAATTAATTGTAGATAGAGAAGAGGAAATTGAAAAATTTATTCCAGAAGAATATTGGAATATAAATTTAATGGTTTCAGATAAAAAAACAAAAACAAAATTTAATTGTAAATTTGTTGGAAAAAACGGAGAAAAAATCGAACTTCATTCTAAAGAAGAAGTAGATAGTATTTTAGCAGATTTAGAAAAAGCTAAATATAAAGTTGTAGATGTAAAAAAAGGAGAAAGAAAAAGAAATCCTGCTCCACCTTTTACAACAAGTACACTTCAACAAGATGCTTCAAGAAAATTAAATTTTGCATTAAAGAAAACAATGTCTGTTGCTCAAAGTTTATATGAAGGTGTTAAACTTCCAGAATATGGAGAAACAGGTTTAATAACATATATGAGAACAGATTCAACAAGAATTTCAAATGAAGCAATAGAAGCAGCAAAAGAGCATATTATTAAAGTATATGGAGAGAATTACTACGAAAATAGATTTTATAAAACAAAATCTGAAGCACAAGATGCACACGAAGCAATAAGACCATCTCATATAGAATTAACTCCAGAATTAGTAAAAGATAGTTTAAGTGCCGATCAATACAAATTATATAGATTAATATATAATAGATTTATGGCAAGTCAAATGGCTTCTGCCGTATATGATACAGTAACAGTTGGGGTAGATGGAAATAAATATAACTTTAAAGCAAATGGTCAAACAATGAAATTTAAAGGCTATATGACTTTATATGTTGAAAATGAAGAAAAAGAAGAATTTGAAAAAATACCAGAATTAGAAGTTGGAGAAGAAGTAAAAAAAGAAAATATAGAAGCAAAACAAAGTTTTACAGAACCACCTGCAAGATATACAGAAGCAAGTTTAGTTAAAACATTAGAAGAAAAAGGGATTGGAAGACCTAGTACTTATGCTCCAACTATTACAACAATATTACTAAGAAGATATATTGAAAAAGTTCAAAAACAATTAATACCTACAGATTTAGGAAGAGTTGTAAATAAGTTGCTGGTAGAAAACTTTGGGGATGTAGTAAATGTAGAATTTACTGCGCAAATAGAAGAAGAATTTGATAAAATTGCTATTGGTGACGAAAAATGGAAAAAAGTAATAAGAGAGTTTTACACACCATTTGGAAAAACAGTGGAAAAAGTAGAGAAAGAATTAGAACATGTAACTCTTACTTATGAAGAATCAGATACTCCATGTGAAAAATGCGGAAGAATGATGGTTATTAAATATGGAAGATATGGAAAATTCTTGGCTTGTCCGGGATATCCAGAGTGTCAAAATGCAAAACCGTTAATAGAAACAATAGATGTTCCATGTCCAGTATGTGGAGCTACAGTTCAAATAAGAAAAACCAAAAACAAACGTAATTATTATATTTGTGAGAAAAATGGTGGAATTGGCGAGGGATGTTATTATATTTCTTGGAATAAACCTAAAGAAGGTGAAAAATTTATTCCAAATAATGATATAGACAAAGAGATTTATGAACAAGATAAGAAAAAAAGCAAAAAAAATCCAACAAAAAAAGCTACAAAAAAATCAAGTTCAAAAACTAAAAAAGTAGCAAAAAAAACTACTAAAAAATAGAAAATTAATAATTATTAAAAATAAAAGCACAAAATTTATTAAATACATGTATTTGTAATTTAATAAATTTTGTGCTTTTATTTAAGTTTTTTATTAAATAAAAACAAATGGTTGGTGTTATAACAATTTTATGAAAATGAAAGTTAACTAAAAAACATGTTTGCTATAGCTTAAAATATATAATTTAAATTATTTTTATAAAAGGTTTTACAAAAAACTAGGGATTGAAGAGAATAGAAATGAGGGGGATAAATGTAATCTGTTTGTTATTGTATTAGAAAAAATATATACTTATAATAAAATTATAGTATTAGGTGATATTATGCGAATATTAGATTGATTTTAAGTAAAAAGATACATTGGAGATAAAGTATGGATGAATTAAAACAAGAGGAAAATTTAAAAATAAAAGAACAAATGGGAAATAAGCTTAAAGAAGGTGACGACGAAAATAGCTTGATTGTTGATGAAAATAATCAAGTTATTGATGTTGCTGAATTAATTAATGATTCTGGAAATACAGCCATAGCTGTAAGACTAAAAACTTTATTTGAAAATGGTATTTCAGAAGAAATGATTACTCAACAATATATGAATATATCGTTTGGAGTTGTAGATAAAAATATAGCATTAGAAAATATGAGAACTGTTTGTGATGAATTAATTAAATATCTTTCTGATATTCCAAACGGTATTGTTATTAATCCAATAACTGGAGAAGTAGATGTAGATAAAAGTTTGGAGTCGGCTGTAGAATGTGGGATTTTGAGACCAGATGATGTTATTGTAATAGATAGAGATAAAGATAGATTTGAACTTATAAAAGAAGATAGTATTTTGAAAAAAATATCAGAAAAAGATGTTGCTTTAGAAAATCTTATTGAATTAGAAGAAGAGGAAATTTTTTTAGATTATAATGAAAGAATAAGAAGTATAACTGGAATATATGGTAAATATTATAATGAAAAAGAATTGGAAGATGATAAGAATGCTGATGACTTATTAATAAGTGAAAATATTGAGACAGAAGAGGAACAAGAAATTGCTAAAAGTAAAAAAGAATACTATTCATTTGATACTTTAAAAGATATGAGTTTAATGCAAAAAATAATTTTCTTTAGTAGAAAAGATCATAATATATATCCAGAACTACTTAATAAAACACTGCAACCATACAAAGATTCTAAATTTTATTCAAAAATAGCTGATGAAAATGGAAATGTGGATTTTGAAAAATTAAAAGAATTTAGTGAAGAATGGATAGAAGAATATAACAAATCAAATTTGAGAGATGATTTGAAACGATATACTTTATTTACTACAAAAGAAACGGTTACATTTGAAAAATTAGATGAAGTAAACAAAGCTAATTTAAAAAGTATTTTAGCAAGAGGATTTTTATCAAAAGATAAATCTAACCAAGGGACATTTAAACTTTTATGTAAAAATTTGGGGATTGAACCTGATCTAGATTCTATATTAAAAGTTACAGGGTGTGCCACTTTGGAACAATTAGAAGAATTTCCTAAAAATAATGACATAAACGAAATAAATTACATGAAAAAAATATCAGACATGAAAAGATATCGTATGATGTCACAAGCAGAAAAGATGATATTTGAATTAACAGAAAATTTACAATTATCTAAAAGTGATGATACTGAAGCTATTGCCAGATTATATGTTGAATATACAGATAGGGCAAAGCAAAGTGAAGAATATAGTGGTGAGAAAAAAGCATATGGAGAGATATCTAAAGCGTTAGAACATTATATGTTGTATAATAAAGAATATTTTTCGGAATATATGACTTTTATAAAAGATGGTAATTATACAATAAAAAACAAAGTAAATTATATGAATGTAAGAAAAATACTTGATTCAAAAGAAAAAGTAACAGCTAAAAGCAAAAAATCAATGGGGAAAATTGCTTCAAAAATAGAAAAAAGATTAGATGACTTTAGAGGAGAAGACAATAGAATTTCTGATCAAGATTTTAATGGATTTTTTGATGAAAGATCAGAAGAAATAGCGATAAGCTATGAAAATGAAAAAGAAGAAAGAATTGGCGAGCAAAGAAAACAAAAGGATTCTGCAGATAACAATGTAGGAAATAATTCCGATGATAATTCTAAAAATAGTTTGAATGAAGATAATAAAACAGAAATAAGTTCGGAAAATTATTTAATAAAGCAGACTCCATTTATTGCTATGTTAAGGGCTACAAGAGAGAAAATTAAAGAAAAGTTTAGTAAAGTAAAAAAAGCATTATTGAAAAGAAATTCTAATAAAAATTCTTCAAAAGATATAAAAGGACAAGAAGAACAAGGAAATAATACTGAACCAGTGAGTGGAAGTTTCGTAAAAAGAGTTGATATAGACCATGACAAAGCTATAAGGGATATGCAAATGCAATCGAATCAAAATATTTTAGGACAAGGAATAGATCAAGTTCAAGATATAAATAGATAAAGATTTTATAAGAATGGGAAAATAGATGGACAAAATAAAAGATTCAGAGATAGAAGAGTTTGTGCAAAATACATATAAACAACAATTAGAAGATGAAATTTTGCAAAGTTCATATGGGCAAAGAATAAAAGGATTAGAAAAATTAGGAATAGGTATAACTTTAGAAGAAGCGATAGATAGATATATTGCTATTGCCGGTATGCCAACAGATAAATCTGGAAACATAATAATAGATGATTCGGCAATGAGTGAAGTTTATCAAGAAAATTTAGGCATTATAAGTAAACAAATTGGTTATGACATTACTCAATTTAGTTTAGACAGAATTGAAAATATTATTGAAAATTCTGATTATGCTTTTCAAATTACTAAAGATATAAGAAATGAAGAAAATAGAGATGAAAAAGAAATATATAAACTATTGCAGAATATTGAAAAAAAACCAAGTTTAAAAGAAATTTGTGGCGAATTAAATATAAAAACAGCAACCTATGCTACATCCTTAGATGATTTTTCAAAAATTTTATTGAGAAAAGGCATAGGTATTGAAGATGTTGAAAATCATATAAGAAATTATGAAAAAAATACATTAAATACTTTTATTGAAACATTTTCGGATATGAAATTTATTGAATTATCCATGATAGCATGTGAAGATAAAAAAGGAAATATGGATTTTCAAGATCCTGAAACAAAAAATAGAATTATAAATGAGCTTGGAACATGTATAGATTCTAAATATTATAAAGAAATTATTAATGAAAATGGACAAATTGATTTTGATAAATTTAGCGAATTTTTTCCTAAATTTGTTAAAGAAAGAAACGCAGCAGAATTAGATAGAAAAATTTCAAAATATTCTACTACACATGAAATAACAGATATTGATATGAAAAAAGATATATTTATAACATTATTAAGAGCATATAAGTCGAATAATGACATTCAAATTAGAAATGGAATAGATATAGCTAAAAACTTAGGATTTGATATCATAAACCAAGATGGAAATTTTGATATTGATAAAATAGATAATTATGGGCGAATGTATTTTGGAGAAGAATTTGATATTGATGATGTTATTCATAGAGTAGAATTTAATGAAGACACTATAGAAGAACATTTTGATAGAATTGAACAAGCTATTATGAATGAGAAAGAAATTAGCGGTGAGAAAACTGTTAATTCTGTAAATGAATATAAGGCAAAGCAAAGAGAGAAAGAAGCAATTACATGTAGTAAAAAAGAAAAGATTGCTAGAAGCATATTAAACGGAGTAACAATGACTCCAGAGGAAGTTATTGCAGTATATTGTAAATTTAGAGCAATGGAAAGAAATGAAAGGAGAGTATTTAAAAAACAATTAGAACCACAAAAATTTGATGCTAGATTTGTTAATGGGCCTCAAGAGTATGGTGTTGCAAATATTATTAAGAAATATATTCTTGAAAATAGAGAACAATTTTCAGAATATTTAACTGAAGCTGGAGAATTTCAAGCAAAAAAAGTAATGATGATGCTTGAAAATAAGGATTTTTCAGTTAATCAACAAATGAATATTACAAGTGTATTTGATGAGGTTAGAAGACAATCAAAAAAAATAGATAAAAATGAAAGAGAACATGAAGAAGAAATCCAAAATTTTAAAAAAGATGTAAAAAGAATAAAAACAGGAGAACTTTCAGAAGAAGAGAAAGAAGAGATATTTAAGAAAGCGAAACATCTTCAAAAAGATGACTTATTAACAACAGAAATATTAGAAGAATTGAAAAATGCAGATTCAGAAATGTTTGATAAAACATTTAAAAAATCAGATGTCGTGGCTAAGGTTCAAGAAGGCTCTATGAAAGCATTTTTATATGGAAAAATAGGTATAAATTTGAGAAAAGCTTTTGTTGTACTGCCACAGAGATTGTTTAAAAAGGAAACAAGACTTGATTATATGCCTGGTATTGACAGAAGATTGATGGAAAAATTTAAAGCAGCTAAAGAAAAAATGTCTGAAAAAATTATTTTAGGAAATTTAAAGGAGTATGATGATGAAATTCCAAGCTCTAATTTACCTGCAGTAAAAAAAGAATCCATATTTGACAAAATTAGAAGAACTTTTTCTAAAAAGGAGAAAAATAAAAATACGAATGTTGACAGTTATGGAGAAAATGATTTTGAAAATACTCAACCAAGTGATAATCCTTCTGAAGTTTTAAAAGCAGAAGACTTGACAATTGATGAAAATTTTGATACAAGTATTGCTCAAAAAACATCTGGACTAGAATATATTAAAGTTGATGAGACACCAAAGGCTGTGACTAATAAAAAAGAGAATGATAAAAATGACTTAATATCAAATCAAATTGAAGTAGATCTTGGTGGAAATGAGGATGGAAGATAGATGGAGAGTATAATTGTAATAGGTGGTGGCTTAGCAGGTTGTGAAGCTGCTTTACAAATAGCAAAAAGAAAAATAAAAGTAAAATTATATGAAATGAAGCCACAAAAATTTTCTGAAGCACATTCAAATGAAAATTTGGCTGAAATTGTTTGTAGTAATTCTTTTAAATCAAATTTATTAACAAATGCCTGTGGACTTTTAAAAGAAGAGTTAAGAAAACTTGGAAGTGAATTAATAATAGCTGCGGATGAATATTCAGTTCCAGCAGGACAAGCTTTAGCTGTTGATAGAGAAAAATTTTCAGAAGAAATTACTAAAAAGATAGAAGGGAATGAATATATTGAAATAATAAGAGAAGAGGCAACTGAAATTCCCAAAGATTCAATTGTAATTATTGCAACAGGGCCTCTTACTTCACAAAAACTATCAGAACAAATTGCAAAATTAACAGGAAATGATAAATTGTATTTTTATGATGCAGCAGCTCCAATTGTAGAAAAAGATTCTATAGATATGAGTATTGCTTTTTATGGAGATAGATACACACAAGAAAGAGGAAAAGATGAAGAGGTTGAGGCATGGAAGGAGCGAATAAAAGAACACAAAGGTAGTTATATAAATTTGCCTATGAATAAGGAAGAATATGAAAATTTTTATAATGAACTTGTAAATGCAGAAGTAGTTACATTGCATGATTTCGAAAAAAGAGAAATTTTTGAGGGATGTATGCCTTTAGAGATAATGGCCAAAAGAGGTATTGATACATTAAGATTTGGACCACTAAAACCAGTTGGTTTTACAGATCCAAGAAGTGGAAGAAGACCCTATGCTGTAATTCAACTAAGACAAGATAATCAAGAGGGAAATATATATAATATAGTTGGTTTTCAAACAAATCTAAAATTTGGCGAACAAAAGAGAGTATTTTCTATGATACCTGGTTTAGAAAATGCAAATTTTACAAAATATGGAGTTATGCATAGAAATACATATATAAATTCTACATATATATTAGATAATACATATAATATGAAAGGAAATAGAAATATATTTTTTGCTGGACAAATTACAGGGGTAGAAGGATATGTTGAATCAATAAGTTCTGGATTAGTAGCTGGAATAAATGCTGCTAAACTATATGAATTGAGAAAAATAGATGAAAAATTTGCAAACAATATGTATGACAAAGAAAAGATGAGTTTTTCAGAATATACTGTAATAGGAGCGTTGGCTAAATATATATCAACAGAAAATGCAAACTTTCAACCTATGAACGCAAATTTTGGGATATTACCTAAATTAGATGAAAATATAAAAGATAAAAAAGAAAGATATAAAAAATTGGCTCAAAGAGCATTAGAAAATATATAATAATGAAATAAAAAAATAAGAATTCGAAAAACAATAATTTACATAATATATTGACAACTTTGGATAAAAATGTTAAAATATTAAAGTATAAGGGTTTATTAAGTAAAGGAGATTTTTTATGGAAGAAAAATTAAATGAAAAAAACTCAAAATTAATTAAAGAGATGGTAAAAACAAAAGCTGAACTTGATGAAATTATAAGACAATGTGAAATTAAAAAAGCAGAATAGTAAATACTACTATTCAATATTAAATAGTAACATAAAATATATAAAATAAAAGGAGATTTTTATGGAAGAAAAAACTTTAAAACAACTAAATGAAGAATACAGAAGTTTAGTTACAGAAGTTGAAAGAATGAAATCTGAATTAAAAACTGCAATTGCTGCAAAAGATACAGCAGATGAAAATTATGAAAGAGCATCTGCTGAATTTACTGCCAGAAAAGAAACATTTGAAGCATTAAATTCAGGACTTGAGAAAATTGGCGAAACAGGTTTTTCAGGAGAAATTATTGCAAGAATGGAAGAAGAAGTTGCTGCTGCTAGAAGATTAATGGAAGAAGCAGAACTTGCATTAACGACTAAAGAAGCAGAACAATCAGCAGCAAGAGAAAACTTTTCTAGAGTTGAAGGTGTAGCAAAAGAAAAAAGTAGTAGATTAGATGTTATACTAATAAGTTTTGGTGCTAACGAAACTATAAACAAAGCAATTTCAAATGAAATTGAAATTGATTATACTGAAATGGCAGAAAAAAAACAAGCCGAAAAAGCTGAAATAGAAGCTTTAAAAACAAAAATAAATGATGACGCAAAAATGCAAGAGGAAGTTGGAAATTTAGGTGAATTATTAACAAGATTCGAAGAATTAAAGAAAAAAGTGACACCAGAAAATACAGCAGAACTTGCAGAAGTTGGAAACCAAATAAAAACAAAAAGAAATTTAATAAGAAGAAGAATAAGAACACTTGGAGTTAAAGGTGGTAAAATTTCTGTAGAAGAAATTGATAAAATGACAACAGAAAGAGATGAACAAGGAAGAATTGTAGTTGGGGAACTAAATAGGAGAACAGGTGTTGTAGATGCTGAAATTGCTAATATAGAAGTTGAGAAAAAAGAAATGTTAGCAAAAATGGCAATGGCACTAGAAATGGGAAGACAAAATAGTCAAGATAGTGCTGAATATTTAAGATTAACAGGTGAAATTGAAGAACTAAAAACAGAAAAAATTCAATTAGAAAGTCAACAAGGTGAAAGTAGAAAAGCTCTTGAAGATATTACTGGACAAAGAAAACAATTAAATTCTGAATTAGAAACTTTAGGTGCATCACAAGTTGATCAATGATAAATCGAAAGATTACAAAAAGAAAGAGCAGCGATTGAAGCAGAAAAAATAGAGAAAATTGAAAATCCAGAAAAAGTTAGTTTAAGACAACAAATAAGTGAATTAAAAGCTAAAAAGAACTCTGGAGTAAAAACGAATGTTGAAACTGATGAATATAAAGCTGCTAAATCTAAAGTTGATGCTGCTAGAATTGATTTAGATGATGAAAAACAATTTCCAAGTATTGGAGTTTTAGCTGCCAAAACAGATGAGGTAGTTAATAATCCTGAGTTTACAAGACTTCAAGCAGAATTGGAACTAAAAGAAAGAAACTTTAAAGCATTCGGAGATATCATAATCACATCAAATCCAGACTTAAAAGAATTAAATTCAGCTTATGTTGAATTAAAAGGAGAAGAAGAAGAACTACTAGACCAATATCAAATGGCAGAAAGCAATTTGTCTAATAACGAAAGGGAATTTATAAGAAATTATGTTTCAGATGAAATCTACCCAGATTTAGCTGACGAAAATTCAGACTTAGCAAAATCTTTTGAGGCTTACAAACAAGCAGAATTGCAAGTAAGAAAAGCTATGCTTGCAATACAAAAAGATCCAACTTCTGAAAATCTTGAGGCGTTATATGATGCTAGATCAACTTTAAATGAAACAACAGGAAATTTACAAGAATTATTATCAAATTATCAACATAATATAGAGACTCCAACTCCTGTTGCAATACATAATTATTTATTAGGAAAACTAAAAGAAGCTTATGATAATTTTGAACCAATTGATGAAGCTTATGATTTAAATAATGCAGAAAGAAGAATTGCAATTGTAGAATCAAAAACTGGTAAAGACGAAGAGCTTGCAGTAGTTTCATTGAGTCAATCTTCAAGAGAACTAGAACAAATGCTTGATGATATATTAGATGGAAAAGCAATTGATGAGGAAATGCTATTAAACATAGTAAATACTCATAAACAAAGTATTGAGCTTTTTGAGGAACCTGATAAAATAAGAAGTTTATTAAAAGGAACTGATTTAGATGTACAAAATACTAGATTTGGATTTATAAAAAGATTTATATCAAGATTTACAATGCCAAAAGTAGAAGAAAGATATTATTTCCCAGAAAACAGAAAACCTGCTGGAATGGCAGAATATGGTGATGCTATTACTCAAAGAAATGAACTAAGAGAAAGAATTTTGGGAGTAAGACAACAAAAAGAAGAGGCAAGAGTTGCTTTTAATTCTAAGATGGAAGAAGTTGCAACACCAGAACAAAAAGAAAGTTGGAAAAACAAACGTGATGAAATAGCAAATTTAAAAAGAATAATTGCTACAACACCAAAACAAATAAATAAAACAAAATTAGCAGCATTAGAAGAAGCTTTAAGAAATGCTGAAGCTGAATTGAAGGGAGTTCCACAATATAAAACATCTGTTGATACTAAGGATATTGAATCAAAATTAGCAGAATTAGTAGCAAGATTTAATAAAGAACCAGATAAAATAGATGATCCTGAAAAAGTTGCTGATAAAAAACGTAGACTAGCAAAAAATGATGCAGAAATTCAAGAAGCAATGAAGGATAAAGAAAATCCAAGAAGAGGAGAAATATTAGCATCATTAGCGTCATTAGATACTAGAGAAGCCGAAGAAAGAACAAGGGCAGACGAAATAGCTGCTAGATTAGCAACATTAACAGGAACTTTAAAAGAAAGAGGCGGATTACTTGCTGCATTAGAAGTTGCAAGACAAAAAATTGTTAATTTAATACATATAAAAGATGCTAATAAAATGTTAGATAGAAGAAGTGGAAGAATTGCTGAAGACTTAGTAAATGCAGTAAAACCAAAAGTAAAAACAGATGAAGAAGAAAAAGATGAAGAAGAAATAGAAAAATAAAATAATGAAAGAGTCCAGTATGAAAAAAACTGGACTTTTTTATGTAAACATGGTATAATATAAGTATTCTGATATAGAAAGGAGAGGGAGTATGAAACGGATTACAAGATATTTGTTGCCTGTTATCATATTAGTTGCAATCATTATCGCATTGGCTATTCTTGGCGTAGCTGGCGGATTACTTGCAACTATTGGGAATGCAGTAACAGGTTTCTTTTTCAAACACTGGGATTACACACTGATTATCTTGATTACATCTACTGTAACAAGTTTGATTTGTGCCTGGTTGGATGAGAAAGGAATTAGGGGAAGCATTTTCAAGAGAAGCAGGAAAAACAAAAGCCATAATTCGGCCGATGTCATTGATGCGTAACATTCCCTGTATTCGAATCTAATCGAGTACCATTAAGCACTTCATTTTCGAAAGAAATTGAGGTGCTTTTTGTATGTTTGATTATATTTAATTGTAAGTGATTGAACGTATGGTAAATCTTATAGAAACATATTAAAAATATAATCAAATATAAAACATATTAGTAAATAAAAAATCTATTTATGACTACGGAAATGCGAGAAAATAAACTTTTTGGAAAGTATTGACATTAAAGAATAAAGATGATAAAATAGATACGCTGTTTAATATAGGGAAACTATATTTTGGAGCACATATTTATAAAAGAAACGAGGTGAAAAAAGAAGAATGCCAACAATTAATCAATTAGTAAGAAAAGGAAGAAAAACTTCTACAACAAAATCAACAGCTCCAGCTCTACAAAAAGGTTATAACTCTAGAAAAAAAGTTCAAACAGATAATAGAGCTCCACAAAAAAGAGGTGTTTGTACAGTTGTAAAAACAGTTACTCCTAAAAAACCTAACTCAGCTTTAAGAAAAGTTGCTAGGGTTAAACTTTCAAACGGATATGAAGTAACATCTTATATCCCAGGTGTAGGACATAACTTACAAGAACACAGTGTTGTACTTATCAGAGGTGGAAGGGTAAAAGACTTACCTGGTGTTAGATACCACATCATCAGAGGTACATTAGATACAGCAGGCGTTAAAGATAGAATGCAAGCTAGATCTAAATACGGAGCAAAAAGACCTAAAAAATAAAAATTAGGCAAAGTTATTAATTGATAATAGTGCATAATTCTTTTTTATTAAATATATAGTAAAAAACAATTTGCGCTATTACGGGAAAGTAAAACTTTCCAGAGTACCTTTAGTGTTACAAATATTTAAACACTAAACAAAAATTTATAAGGAGGGAAGAATAGTGCCAAGAAAAGGATTTATAGCAAAAAGAGATGTGTTACCAGATCCATTATACAATAGCAAAGTTGTTACAAAATTAATTAACAACGTAATGTTAGATGGTAAAAAATCAGTTGCTCAAGGTATCGTTTATGGTGCATTTGATATTATCAAAGAAAAAGAACAAAAAGATCCATTAGAAGTATTCGAAGCTGCATTAGAAAACATAATGCCAGTTCTTGAAGTAAAAGCAAGAAGAGTAGGTGGAGCAACATACCAAGTACCATTAGAAATTAGACCAGAAAGAAGACAAACTTTAGGTTTAAGATGGTTAGTAACATATGCTAGAAAAAGACATGAAAAAACAATGGCTGAAAAACTAGCAGGAGAAATAATTGATGCTATCAACGGAAACGGTGGAGCATTCAAGAAGAAAGAAGATACACATAGAATGGCAGAAGCTAAAAAAGCTTTCGCACATTATAAATGGTAGAATTCGAATGTCGATAAAGACAATCATATTAGCTAACTGTAACTTCACTTTGTTCGTAACAGTTAGTAAAATTATAAATGGTAAAATTGAAATTATAAGCTACGCATTACGGTGTTGAACTGCTTAAAAAAATTAATCAACGTACAACGTACACATATTTTTTGAGTTGTTCGTCTTGTGCTACTTGTTTATAATTCCAATTTATTCTAAATCTAATTAATAGGAGGATAAGATGGCTGGAAGAGCGTATCCATTAGAAAGAACAAGAAATATAGGAATCATGGCCCATATTGATGCTGGAAAAACAACTACAACAGAGAGAATTCTATTTTACACTGGAAAAACTCACAAATTAGGTGAAGTTCATGACGGTGGAGCAACTATGGACTGGATGGTTCAAGAACAAGAAAGAGGTATAACAATTACTTCTGCAGCTACAACTTGTTTCTGGAACAATAATAGAATTAATATCATAGATACTCCAGGACACGTTGACTTTACAGTTGAAGTTCAAAGATCTTTAAAAGTTCTTGACGGAGCTGTAACAGTATTAGCAGCTAAAGGTGGTGTTCAACCACAAACTGAAACAGTTTGGAGACAAGCTGATAAATACATGGTACCAAGAATGGTATATGTAAACAAAATGGACATCACAGGAGCTAACTTTATGCTTTGTGTTGACCAATTAAAAAATAGATTAAAAGCAAATGCTGTTCCAATTCAATTACCAGTTGGAGCAGAAGATAACTTCCAAGGAATCGTTGATTTATTAAAAATGAAAGCATTCATCCACAAAGATGATTTAGGAAAAATTGTTGAAGAACAAGAAATTCCTGCTGACATGGTTGATTTAGCAGCAGAATATCGTGAAAAATTAATCGAATCAGTTGCTGAACAAGATGAAGAATTAATGATGAAATACTTAGAAGGTGAAGAATTAACAATAGAAGAAATCAAATTAGGTTTAAGAAAAGGAACAATAGCTAACAAAATAGTTCCTGTAACTTGTGGTTCTTCATATAAAAATAAAGGTGTACAAGAATTATTAAATGCAATAATAGACTATATGCCATCACCACTTGATATCGCTGATATCAAAGGTGAAACATTAGAAGGAGAAGAAGTAACAGCTAAAACATCAGATGCTGAACCATTTGCTGCTTTAGCATTCAAAATTGCTACTGATCCATTCGTAGGAAAATTATGCTTCTTCAGAGTTTACTCTGGAACATTAGATGCTGGTTCAACAGTATTAAATTCTAGTAAAGATAAAAAAGAAAGAATCGGAAGAATTCTTCAAATGCACTCAAATACTAGAGAAGACATTGATAAAGTATATGCTGGAGATATCGCTGCAGCAGTAGGATTAAAAGATGTTACAACAGGAAATACATTATGTGATCCTGATCATCCAATAATCCTTGAATCAATGGAATTCCCAGAACCAGTTATTGATATTGCTATCGAACCAAAAGATAAAGCAAATCAAGAAAAAATGGGTATAGCTTTAGCAAAACTTGCTGAAGAAGATCCAACATTCAAAACATATACAAACCATGAAACTGGACAAACAATCATCGCTGGTATGGGTGAATTACACTTAGATATCATCGTTGATAGATTAAAAAGAGAATTCAAAGTTGAATGTAGCGTAGGTAAACCATCTGTTGCATATAAAGAAACAATTAGAGATGCAGTTAGAGTTGAAGGTAAATTCATTCGTCAATCTGGTGGTAGAGGACAATATGGTCACGTTTGGTTAGAAATGGAACCATTAGAGCCAGGAACAGGTATTCAATTTGAGAGCAAAATCGTTGGTGGTGTTGTTCCAAAAGAATACATTAAACCAGTTGAAGAAGGAATTAGAGAAGCTGCTGAAAGCGGAACTCTTGCTGGATATCCAGTTATCGACTTCAAAGCTACTTTAGTTGATGGTTCTTACCATGATGTTGACTCTTCAGAAATGGCATTCAAAATTGCTGGATCTATGGCTTTCAAAGAAGGTTGTAAAAAAGCTAGATCAGTTATATTAGAACCAATTATGAAAGTAGAAATCGTTGTTCCAGAAGAATACATGGGAGATGTTATTGGTGACGTAAACTCTAGACGTGGTAGAATGGAAGGAATGGATGCTG
>JAFXGW010000016.1 GCA_017536685.1 Clostridia bacterium
AGCTATATTAGTTGTTTCTGCAGCTGATGGACCAATGCCTCAAACAAGAGAGCATATCCTACTTGCTAGACAAGTTGGTGTTAAATATATCGTTGTTTACTTAAACAAATGCGATATGGTTGACGATCCAGAATTATTAGAATTAGTTGAAATGGAAGTTAGAGATTTATTATCTAAATATGATTTCCCAGGAGATGATATTCCAATCGTTAAAGGATCTTCATTAAAAGTATTAGAAGGACCAAACGATGTTAATGATCCAGTTTACGCTCCAATGAAAGAATTAATGGATGCTGTAGATAGCTACATCCCAACTCCAGAAAGACCAACAGATCAAGCTTTCTTAATGCCTGTTGAAGACGTATTCACAATTACAGGTAGAGGAACAGTTGCTACTGGTAGAGTTGAAAGAGGAATTGTTAAAGTTCAAGACGAAGTTGAAATCGTAGGATTATCAGCTGAAAGAAGAAAAACAGTTGTTACTGGTGTTGAAATGTTCAGAAAATTATTAGATCAAGCTGAAGCTGGAGATAATATAGGTGTTCTTTTAAGAGGTGTTGATAGAAAAGATATCGAAAGAGGTCAAGTTATATCAAAACCAGGAACAATCAATCCACATACAAAATTCAAATCAGAAGTTTACGTTTTAACAAAAGAAGAAGGTGGAAGACATACACCATTCTTCAATGGATATAGACCACAATTCTATTTCAGAACAACAGACGTTACAGGTGTTATTGATTTACCAGCTGGTGTTGAAATGGTTATGCCAGGTGATAACGTATCAATGACAATCGAATTAATTACACCAATCGCTATCGAAAAAGGATTAAGATTCGCTATTAGAGAAGGTGGAAGAACAGTAGGTTCTGGTGTAGTTTCTGATATCATTGCTTAGTCTTATCAAGAGATTATATATTAAAGGGTTACAAGAAATTGTAATCCTTTTTTATTTTAACAATTATAATCGTTGCCGCTAAATTGAACATTTAGGCAACGATTCAATTTTTGCAAAATTAATATTTACAAGAGCATGAATTTTGTATAAAATATATGCGTATTAATATATAAATTAAAAAGAGATAATAAATTTTGAATGAGTTAATATAATTAGATAAGAATATAATTTTAAAAATAAAATTTAATATTAATATTCAATTTTTATTAAAACAAATGACCTATCGGTCAAAATGTGACAAAACTATTGATTTTTTTATATAAAGCACGTAAAATAGTAATATCTAATTTTTATAATAGTTGGAGGTAAAAACTTTGAAAATACTATTAGATGCAATGGGTGGAGACAATGCACCAGACGCAGCAATAAAAGGAGCAATAAGAGCTGCAAAAGAAATTGAAGCAGATATTGTTTTAATTGGTAATGAAGAAATAATAAATAACAAAATAAAAGAATTTTATGGATCTGAATTAACAAATAAAATTACAATAAAACATACAACAGAAGAAATTGTTATGGAAGACATACCAACAGTTGCAATAAAACATAAAAAAGATTCTTCAATGGTTGTTGGTTTTAGAATGCTAAAAGAAGGCGAAGGAGATGTATTTGTATCTGCCGGTAATTCTGGAGCATTACTAACAGGAGCTACTCTTTTAGTAGGAAGAATTAAAGGAATAGATAGACCTGCTATAGCCCCAATGCTTCCAGCTTATAAAAAAAGCTTTATGCTAATGGATGCAGGAGCTAATACTAATTGTAAACCTTTAAATTTAATTCAATTTGCTCAAATGTCTACAATATATTTAAAAAATACTTTTGGAATAGAAAGTCCAAAAATAGGTTTATTAAATATAGGAACAGAAGAGACAAAAGGAAATGATTTAGTAAAAGAAACATATAATTTATTAAAAGAAAATGCTGAACAATATGGTGTAAACTTTGTTGGAAATGTAGAAGGAAGAGACTGTTTCTCAGGAGAAATTGATGCTGTAATAACAGATGGTTTCACTGGAAATGTTTTCCTAAAAACTACAGAAGGATTAGGCAAATTAGTAAAAAGAAACTTAACAGAAAGCTTAAAAAGAAACTTTTGGACTACTTTAGGAGCAATTCCTTGTTTGCCAGCAATTAAAAGATTTTCAAAAACAATGGATTATAAAGAATACGGTGGTGCTTTATTCTTAGGAGTAAAAAAACCAGTTGTAAAAGCACATGGTAGTAGTGATGAGTACTTATTCTATTTCACTTTAAAACAAGCAGAAAACTTTGTAAAAAGCGGAGCTGTTGATAAAATGAAAGAAGAATTTGAAAAAAGATAATAAAGTACTTGACATTTCTATTAACATATAATAAAACTAGATTATAATATTTAGTAACTTTAATAAGGAGGGGAACTTATATGAATACAGAAGAAGTTTTCGAAAAAGTAAAAGCAGTTATCGTAGAACAATTAGGAGTTGCAGAAACTTCAGTTGAAATGGAATCATCTTTTATTGATGATTTAGGAGCTGATTCATTAGATATAGTTGAATTAGTTATGGCTTTAGAAGAAGAATTCGATATGGAAATCCCAGACTCAGACGCTGAAAAAGTAGTTACAGTTGGGGATGTAGTTGAATATATCAAAGAAAATGTACAATAATAATAAAAAAGGAAAGGCAAGAACCTTTCTTTTTTTATTGTCTTTTTCCTATTTTTACAATATCTTATCATTTATATGTTTTTTTATTTAAAGGTCTTGTAAAAGAAATTAAAAAAATATACAATGTACATGTTAATTTAGGGGAGGTGATATTTGATGGTTAACAATTTTGAAATATTTGAAAAAAATATTGGGTATATTTTTAAAAATAAAGACTTATTAAAAAAAGCCCTTACGCATACATCTTATGCTTATGAAAATAAAATCGAAAGCTATGAAAGATTAGAATATTTAGGAGATAGTATATTAGAATTTATAAGTAGCAAATATTTGTTTGAAAATTTCAAAAGTTTATCTGAAGGAGAAATGACTAAAGTTAGAGCTTATGCAGTATGTGAGGATAGTTTATATAAAATTGCTTTAAAGCATAATTTTAGTGATTTCTTATATTTAGGAAAAAGCGAGAAAGCTACTCATACAAATAAAAAAGCAATACTTGCGGATAGTGTTGAAGCTGTTATTGCTGCAATGTATTTAGATTCTCAAGATATAAATACGGTTCAAAATTTTGTTTTAGAAAATATAAAAGAGCAAGTTGAATTTGCAAGTAAAAATGTAGGAGTAAAAGATTATAAAACAGTTCTTCAAGAAATGCTTCAAATACATGGAGAAGTTTTAATAAAATATAACATTATAAATGAAAGTGGACCAGACCATGATAAAACTTTTACAGCAGAAGTAGAGTGTGACGGAAAAAAATTAGCAACTGGAATAGGAAGAAGCAAAAAGGCAGCAGAAATGGAAGCTGCGAGGAAAGCGATAGAACGATTAAATTAGGAGGTGGAATATAATGAAAAATAAATATATTATTCCAATATTTGTACCTCATTTAGGATGTCCAAATGATTGTACTTTTTGTAATCAAAGAAAAATAAGCGGACAAATGAAAAATATAACTGAAAATGATGTTAGAGATACAATAGAGTACTATTTAAGTAATTTTAGAGAAAAAGAAGTTAAAATTGAAGTTGCTTTTTATGGTGGTAGTTTTACAGGAATTGAGCCAGAAATGCAAGAAATGCTATTAGGTGCAGCTTATGATTATATAAAAGAAAAGAAAGTTCATAGTATTAGAGTTTCAACTAGACCAGATTATATTGATAAACCAACATTAAAAAGATTAAAAAAATATAAAGTAAAAACAATAGAATTAGGTGTTCAATCTACAAATGATTATATTCTAAAAAGATGTAAAAGAGGACATACATATCAAGATGTTATTAAAGCATCAAAACTAATTAGAAGATATGGATTTGTTTTAGGGCATCAAATGATGGTTGGTTTGCCAGATAGTACTGAACAAGATGATATAAATACAGCAAAAGATTTAATAAAATTAAAACCTAAAATTGTTAGAATATATCCAGTTTTAGTTATAAAGGGAACTGAACTTGAAAAAGAATATAATAAAGGAGAATATGAACCACTAACAGTAAATCAAGCTGTAGAAAGATGCAAAGAACTTTGTTATATGTTTGGAAAGAAAAAAATACAAGTAATAAGAATTGGACTTCAAAATACAGAAAATATATGTTCTCCATCAAATGAAAATAGCGAAGTTGTTGCAGGACCATATCATGAAACATTTAGACAATTGGTTGAAGCATCAATATATTATGATACAATTGTTGAGAAGATTAAGAACTTTAATACAAAAGTAAAAGAAGTTGAGATTATAGTAAATCCTCAAGATGTAAATAATGTTGTGGGATATAAAAGAGAAAATATAATAAAACTTAAAGAAATGTATGATGTTGATGTTGTTATAAAACAAGATATAAAACATACTGCTGATAAAATTGATGTTATAATTTCAAAAACACATAAAGATTTTATAGATGATAAAGAAACTGTAAAAAATAAATAAATGTGCGATATTTATAAAAATATAAAAAAGCGTATAAAAAATAGAAAAACTCTGATACTAAATGTATGAGAGTTTTTTTAAATTTTAATTCGAATTTATTATATAAAATGTATAACTTTTTTAAAGATTTATTTTTTATTGTTGTAGGGTGCTTTTTTGCTGCTTTAGGAACTGGGAGTTTTTTACTTCCTAACCAATTATCTAGCGGTGGCTTTGCAGGAATTGCTACTATAATTTATTATTTTTTTGAAATAAATATGGCAACTACAATACTTGTTTTAAATATTCCTTTATTTATAATAGGTTTTATTAAATTTGGTTTCAAATTTATATTAAAGACAATATTTGCAACTTTTTTATATTCTATAATGATAGATGTTTTTGAGCCTAAACCAGCTATTATAGAGGATATGTTTTTAGCTAGTGTTTATGGTGGGATTTTAATAGGAATTGGTTTAGCTCTTGTATTAAAAGCAAATACTTCTACTGGTGGAACTGATTTGATTGCTCATATTGCTCAAAATTATAAAATTAATTTAAAAATGAGTACAATAATTACTGTTGTTGATGCAATTGTAATTGGGGCTAATTTGATTGCTTTCAAAAAGCTTCAAGTTGGTTTATATTCAGTAATTGCTATATATATAATTGGTAAAATGATTGATATTGTGTTTGAAGGTGTTAATTTCTGTAAAATTATTTATATTGTTTCTGATAAATATGAAGAACTTACAGAAATTATAAATATGCAAATGAAAAGAGGTGCTACGGGTTTATATGCTAAAGGAAGTTATACTCAAAAAAATAAAATGGTAATAATGCGTGTTTCAAAAAGAAATGATATCGAGAAAATTAAAGCAATATCTAAGAGAGTTGATCCAAATTCTTTTATAATTGTTACAGATGCAAGAGAGGTATACGGGTTAGGTTTCAAATGATTATATATTTGAAATTTTAATTTGCATATATTTTACCTGTTTATTTTATTTGCGATATGGAATTATTTCATCAGTATCTCCAACAATGTAATCAATACTGGTATTGTAAAATTTTGCAAGTTTGGATAATAAAAGAATTGGAATAGGTCTTTTTCCAGTTTCATAAAGACAATATTGGGGAGAGGTTATATTTAAAAATTTTGAAATTTGACTTTGGGTTAAGTTGTAATTTTCTCTTAACTCTTTTAATCTATTATACATAAAAAAATCCTTTCTATATCAATATATATATAAATTATATATATTGAGAAAAGATTTTACAACAAGGTTTTTTTATATATTTTGTAAAAAAACGTTAATAAGATAAATATAATTTAAATTTTATTTATTTTATTAACATTTTTAAAAATTTATTTCTTCTTTTTCTTTTCAGGATATCGTTCAGAAATATCTGTGTCACCAACAATATAATCTAAGCTAGTGCTGTAGAATTTTGCTAAAACTCTTAATAAATCTACTGGTATATCACGTTTTCCAGTTTCGTATAAACTATATTGCGGTCTTGTAATATTTAATAATTCTGCTATTTTTTCTTGAGTCAAATCATTATCTTCTCTTAAATCTTTCAATCGTTTTAGATACATAATATGCCCTTTGCCTTTTAAATTTTACTTTTCTTTATTGTATCACGTATTCAAATAAATACTCATACTATGTATTTGTTTAAATACTATAAACTGTATTATGAAATATAATTTTAAAAATATTTATTGTAGAAATTATATTTGATGATCTATGTATCAAATAGAAGAATATATGATGCTTAATTTTCCTCATAAAAACTAAAATATTCATATAATTAAGAATTAATTTATTATTGATTATTTGCTTGAAATATACTAAAATAAAATAGTAGGGTTATATAAAAGGATTAGTGAATTATGGAAAATTATATTTTAACAAATCAAGAATCTTTTAATTTAGAACATATATTTGAATGTGGACAATGTTTTAGATGGAATAAAGAAGAGGATGGTAGTTATACAGGCGTTATTAATAATAGTGTTATTAATGTGAAAAAAGAAGATACCACAATTATATTTACAGGAAAATCAAATGGTGTGAGCTTTGAACATACTATAAAAGAATATTTTGATTTAGCAACTGATTATAGAGAGTATAAAAATAAATTAAGTGCAGTTGATGAATATTTGAAAGAAAGTATAGCTTTTGGTGAAGGAATTCGTATATTAAAGCAAGATTTGTGGGAATGTATAATTTCTTTTATCATTTCAGCTAATAATAATATTCCAAGAATTAAAAAAATTATAGAAAAATTAAGCTTAAATTATGGAGAAAAAATTGAGTTTAATGGAAAAACATATTATACTTTTCCAACACCTGAAAGTTTATCTAATGCTACTGTAGAAGATTTAAGAAATCTGGGGTTAGGATTTCGTGATAAAAGAATTTACAATACAACAAAAATGATTTTAGAAAAACAAGTAGATTTAAATAAAATAAAAAATATGAAACATACAGATGAAATGAGAGAAGAATTATTAAAACTTGATGGGGTTGGACCTAAAGTTGCTGACTGTATATTACTATTTTCTTTGAAAAGAGAAGATGTATTTCCAATTGATGTATGGGTAAGAAGAGTTATGAATGATTTATATATACATAATGAAGATGAAGAAAAAGTTAATAAAAAACAGCTTCAGAAATTAGCAGAAGAAAAATTTCTTGGATTATCAGGAATTGCTCAACAATATTTATTTTATTGGAAAAGAGAAAAAGGAAAAAGTGCGTAGGAGAAAATTATGTCTAAAAAATCAATAAAAGATAATTTTATAATATCAATTTTAGTGATATTGATGATAATAATTATTTTATTTACAGGATATTTCATTTTAGATGTATTTGGAATAATTAAAATTCCGAATAAATATAGTATAGCCTCTCTTTTTTATTCACAAATAGAGGTAATTGCAACAGGAGGGGAAATCTTAACTGAAGAAATAGTTAAAATTCCTGAAAAAGATATTATAAAAATAGAAAATGATGATTCTAAAAATAAAAATTTAATGGAAGATTCTGATAAAGATGGGAGTACAGATACACAAAATATTATAGTGGAAGAGGGAAATGAAACATCTGTGCAAAGCCCTTTAGAAGAATTGGAAAGATTAAATAAGGAACAATTTGAAATTCAAAACCAATTAAATAAAAGCGAAGTAGAAGTGGACAATTTCTATTATAATCAATTAGATGAATATGGAAAAATTATTTATGATAAATTATATAAAAATTTAGATAAATTGAAAACTGGAACATATACAGCAGATTTTGATACGACATTTGATGAATTATTACATCAAGAAAATGGTAGTGATATTTTAAATAATTCTTTTCAGCTTGCTATAAATGCTTTAACATTCGATAATCCAGAGCTATTTTATATTGATATAACAAAAATAAATTTAATAACAGAAATAATAACAAAAGCTTTTTCTACAACTTATAAAATTTCTATAGGTGGAAACGGAAAAAATTATTTATCAGAAGATTTTAGTACATTGAGTCAAGTAAATGAAGAAATTGAGAATATAGAAAATATAAAAAATGATATTTTACGAAGAACAGGAGAACATGATATTGCAAATTTAAAGATAGTTCATGATTATTTAGTAAATACAATAGAATATAAGAGTGATGCTGGAAAAAATGTATATAATATTTATGGTGCATTAGTAAATAAACAAGCTGTTTGTGAAGGATATGCAAGAGCTTATAAATTAATACTTGATGAGTTAGGAATTCCTTGTATTATAGCGTGTGGGCTAGCTAAAAATAGTTCTGGAGAAATTGAAAGCCATGCTTGGAATTATGTTCAAGTTGAAAATAATTGGTATGCGGTTGATGTAACTTGGGATGATCCTGTTATAATAGGAAATGGAACTTTAAGTGATGATATAAAATATCGTTATTTTTTAGTTGGTTCAGATGAGTTTTTCAAAGATCACTTTGAAGATGGAAATATAGCGGTTGAGTTTAAATTTGTATATCCAGAATTAATGAACACAAATTATTAAAAGGAAAAAATATGAGACTAAATATTGTTTATGGTAGAAGTGGAACCGGAAAAAGTAAATATATTTATGAAAGTATAAAAAATAAATTAGGGGGCAATAAGATTTTTCTTATTGTTCCTGAACAATGTAATCTTTCAGCAGAAAAGAAACTATTTGAAATAATAGAAAAAAATAGTTTAATTGATGCTGAAGTTTTAACATTAAGTAGAATGGCATATCGTGTTTCTAATGAGATTGGTGGAAGTTTTAATCACCTTTCGAAATCTGGAAAAGATATGCTTATTTTTGATTTGCTTTTAAAAGAAAAAAATAATTTAAATTTTTTAGGTAAATCTGAAAAAAACATTGATATTGTAAATAGAATGTTTACAGAATTTAAAAAACATGGAATTTCAGTAAGTGATTTAAATACAGTAAACTTAGATGATGAATATACAAGTTTAAAGTTAAAAGATATTACTTTACTTTATGAAAAATATGAAGAAAAGCTAGCTAATAATTTTATAGATGAAAATGATAGTTTAAGTATACTTGCTAATAACTTATCAAAAACAGATATGTTTAAAGATTCAATTATTTATATTGATGAATTTTTAGGATTCACGCCTCAAGAATATAGAGTATTTGAAGAGCTTTGCAAAAAGTGTCAAGAAATTACTGTTGGAGTTGCAACGGACAATTTAGATATTAACACTTCCAAAGAAAAAGATATATTCTATTTTAATAAAAAATATGCAAATAAATTAATTAAAATTGCAAAACAAAATAAATATGAAATAAATGAAATTAGGTTAGAAGAAACACCAAGATTTAAAACAGAAGAATTAAAATTCTTAGAAGAAAATTTGTATACAGGAAAAGGCAAATATAATAATGATATTAAAAATATAAAGTTGTTTTTAGCCAATAATCCTTACACAGAAATAGAATATGTTGCTCAAAATATTCACAATTTGGTTAAAAACTGTGGATATAGCTATAAAGATATTGGAATAATAGCAGAAGAAATTGAAAAATATTCAGAAGATGCAAAAGCAGTATGTAATAAATACGATATTCCATTATTTATAGATGAGAAAAAAGAATTAAATCAAAATATTCTTATCAAATTTATTTTAGCAATGTTAGATATATTTTCTAAAAACTGGAGCTTTGATTCAATATTTAATTATTTAAAAATAGGATTATTACAAATTGAAAATGAGGATATTTATAATTTAGAGAATTATTGTAGAAAGTGGGGAATAAAAGGAGCAAAGTTTTGTAATAAAGAATTGGAATATGAACAAATAAATGATGCTCAAGAAAAATTAGAAAATCTTAGAAAACAAATTGTTAATCCTTTATTAAAATTTAAACAAGAAGTATCTTCAAATAGAACTGTAACTCAAATAACAAAAGAAATTTATAAATTTATAATAGATAATAAAATTAATGAAACATTAGATAGAAAATTAAAAGAATATAATAATATTGAAGTTTCAAATGAATATAATACAAGTTATAAATTATTAGTATCGATATTAGAAGATTTGTGCTTAGTATTTAAAGATGAAAAAATAACATTTGAAAAATATAAAGACTTATTAGAAATCGGATTAAATTCTAGTGAACTTGGAAAAATCCCAGCAACACAAGATCAAGTTGTTCTTGGAGATACAGAAAGAACTAGAAGTAACAAATTAAAAGTTGTTTTTGTAATAGGAATTAATGATGGGAATTTTCCAAAAGCAAATAGAGTAGAAGGTTATTTAAATGATAAAGACAGAGAAGCTTTAGAAAATGCAGGAATAGAACTTGCAAAAAATTCAATAGATAGTCTTTATGAAGAACAATTTAATATTTATAGAACTTTAACAACTCCTGAAGAAATGTTATTTTTATCATATTCATCTTCAGATAAAGAAGGAAAATCTATAAGACCATCAATTTTAATTAAAAAGATTAAAAGAGCATTTCCTGGATTAGTTGAAGAATCAGATGTTGTTGAAAAAAGATATGTAAAAACGAATGAAAAAGCAACATTTGAAGAGGTACTTCAAATATATAAAGATTATTTAGATGGAAAAGAAATACCGGAAGAATGGAAAAATCTTTTGAGATATTTTTATAGAAAAGATAGAAAAAGATTCAAAAGAGCAATTTCTGGAATTTATTATTCAAATGTTGCACAAGATATATCTAAAGAAAATATTGAAAAATTATATGGAAATGTTTTAAGAACAAGTGTGTCTAAGCTAGAAAGTTATAGAAAATGTCCATTTTCATTCCATATGACATATGGATTAAAATTAAAAGAAAAAGAAGAATTAAAAATAGAAGCGATAGACACAGGATCTTTTATGCATGAAGTTATAGATTTATTTTTTAAAGAACTAGATGAAACAGGAAGTAGTGTAAAAGACATAGAGGAAAATGAAATACTAAAAATAGTAAATAGAATCGTAGAAAAACTTCTTGGAACTTCAAGGTATTATATATTTTCAAGTTCAGCAAAATTTAGATTATTAACGAGAAGATTAAAAAAAGTAGTATATCAATCAATTTGTTATATTGTATATTCTTTAAAATATAGTGATTTCAAACTATTAGGACATGAAATTGAATTTTCAAATACTGGAAAATTTAAAACAATTAATTTAGAAATTGAAAATGGTAAAAAGGTAGAAATAATAGGAAAAATTGATAGGCTAGATACAGCAAAACTTGGGGAAAATCAATATGTAAGAATTGTTGATTATAAATCATCTTATAAAGATTTAGATTTAAATCAAGTACAAGCTGGTCTTCAAATTCAATTAATTACATATTTAGATGCAATTTGTGAGCAAACCAATCTTGAAGCAAGTGGTGTTCTTTATATGGGGCTTATAGATAATGTTGTTAAAAATGCCAAAAATATGTCCGAAGAAGAAATTGAAAATAAAATTAGAAATAACTTTAAAATGAAAGGATTGATTTTAGCAGATATATCTGTTGTAAAATTAATGGACAATAAGCTTCAAACAGGAGCTTCTGATATTATTCCTGTTTATATAAGTAAAGATGGAAATATAAGTGAAAAAAAATCAAGTGTAATATCAAAAGAAAATTTTGATGGACTTCAAAAACAAGTAAAAGAAACAATAAAAGAAATATCAAAAGAAATTTTAAAAGGAAAGGTTGATATAAAACCATATAATTATAACAAAAAAACTGGATGTGATTACTGTAAATATAAAACTATTTGCATGTTTAATACTAACATAAAAGGAAATGAATATAATTATATATAAAATAAAGCGGAGGGAAGACGATATGGAGATTACAAGACCAACAGTTTTAGAAATTGATTTAAACAATTTTAGACATAATGTTAAGCAAATTCAAAATTACGTAGGAGAAAACGTAAAATTAATGCCTGTTATTAAAGCAGCAGGATACGGAACATATATTAATAAATGTTTAGACGTAATAAATGAGTTTGATATAGTTGCCGTTGCTGTTGTAGATGAAGCGATAGAACTTAGAAATCTCGGGTATGAAAAAGAAATTTTTGTACTTAATCAAGCTGATAAAAATGAAATAGAAAAAATAACATCAAATAAAATAACAGTAGGAGTAAGCTCATTAGGCTTTTTGGAAGAGCTAGGAAAACAATCAGAAAAAGTTAAGATTCATATAGAAATTGGAACTGGAATGGGAAGAACAGGAATAAATCCTGCAAGAGTAGAAGAATATATTAATGAAGTGAAAAAATATTCTAATATAGAAATTGAAGGAATGTATACACACTTATCTTCTGCTGATATTGATTTTGAATACACAGAAAAACAATTAAACTCATTTAAAAGAGCAGTAGATACTGCGAGAAATATTTTAGGTGATTTAAAATATGTACATTGCAGTGCTTCAAATGGAATATTAAATTTTCCAGATAGTTATTATAATTTAGTAAGACCTGGAATAATTTTATATGGTTATGATTCATGTGATGGCGCGGTAAAAAAATTAAATTTAAAACCTGTATGTAAATTTAAATCTAAAATTACTTTTTTAAAAGAAGTAGAAGCAAACACTTCAATAGGATATTCAAGAAGTTATGTAACAACTAGAAAAACAAAAGTAGCAACAATTCCTGTTGGATATGCGGATGGGTTGAAAAGAACTCTTTCAAATAAAGGTCAAGTGGTAATAAATGGAAAAAAAGTTCCAATAATTGGAAGTATTTGTATGGATAGTTTTATGGCAGATGTAACAGATATAGAAGGTGTTTCTACTGGTGATGATGTGTATATTTGGGATAATGAAAATATAACAGTAGAAGAAATTGCAAAAGCTTGCGGAACAATTAACTATGAAATTATTTGTACAGTTTCATATAGAGTTCCTAGAGTGTTTATCAAATAATAATTTGTAGAGTTGTTTAATCAAAATTAACTGAGAACAACTTATGTAAATTTGCCGACAAATTATTATTTAAAAAGGAGAAAGAATTGAAGAGATTAGGGAATGATAAAATTGTGATTAAACAAGGAAATGGAATTGAATATATACAATTTAAAAACTTGCTACAACATGGAATAAAACATGCATATACTTTAAAAAGAGAAGGTATAAATTTTCGTTCAGATTCGAAAGAGGAAAAAGAAAGTTATAAGAAAATTTTTGAAAGTATAGGTTTGGATATTAAGACATATGTAAAACCTCAACAAAGACATACAAGTAAAGTAACTTGCATAGATAAAGTTATGAAAACAGAAGAACTTTTAGAAACAGATGGTTTGATAACAAATAAAGAAAATATTACATTAGTAACAACCAATGCGGATTGTATATTATTTTTATTTTATGATCCTGTAAAAAAAGTAATTGCAAATATTCATTCTGGTTGGAGAGGGACATTTCAAAAAATAGGAGAAAATGCAATTATTAAAATGATAGAAGAATATAAGTGTAAGCCAGAAGATATAGAAATATATATTTGGCCGAGTATTAGAAAATGTCATTTTGAAGTTGATGAAGAAGTGAAAAATGAATGTGAAGAAATCTTTAAATATACAGAAAAAACAGGTGAATTTATTGAAAAAGGTGAAGTAAAAGGCGGAAAACAAAAATATTTTATAGATACAGTTTTTATAAATAGAATTTTGTTTTTAAATCAAGGAATTAAAGAAAACAATATATATGATTGTGATATTTGTAGTGTTTGTAATAACGATAAAATTAGATCTTATAGGGCAGAAGGTAAAGATTTTAAACTTGCAACATCAATAATAAGCCTATAAAACTTACTAAAGTTTTATAATTTTGGCAAATTTTTGATTTAAAGTTACACGAAAAGAGGATGTTTATGTTTGAAAAATTAGATGAAATAGAAGCGATAGTAAATAAATGTAGTAAATGTGAGTTGTGTTCAAATAGAATTCAGGCTGTTTTTGGAGTTGGAAATCCATCAGCAGATGTAATGTTTATTGGAGAAGGACCAGGAGCAGATGAGGATAGAGAGGGAAAACCATTTGTTGGAAAAGCAGGAAAACTTATGAATCAGGCTTTTTTGGGACTGGGGATTTCTAGAGAAAAAATATATATAGCAAATATTGTAAAATGTAGACCACCCAATAATAGAACACCTTTAAAAGAAGAAGCTAATGCATGCTTAGATTATCTAAGAAATCAAGTAATGATTATAAAACCAAAGATTATTGTTCTTTTAGGAAATACGGCTCTAAAAAATATTTTAGGAGAGGAATATGGAATAACTTCAAGTAGAGGAAAATGGATAGAGAAAAAAGGAATAAAATATATGCCAACTTTTCATCCTGCGGCTCTTTTAAGAGATGAGTCTAAAAAAATAGATTTTTGGAAAGATTTAGAAATTGTAAAAAAAGTTGCTGATGAGAACAAGTTTGTTATTTAAAAATTCTAATTTAGAACTACATTTATATTTATTCATAAAAAATTCACCCCTCATTGTTAAACATTTTGTCTAACAATGAGGGGATACTTTATTTTACAAGTTTGTTAAATTTTTTAAACTATTTTGCTGTTTTATAAATATATTTTAATATTCTTTTTCTCTGAAAGTTTCCTCAAATAATAACTTTAGTTTACTAAATAATCTTTTGAAAAATTGAAAACCATAAGTTTGTTCACGTACATTTGATAGTTCATAAGAAATAGAATCTAAGTCTAAAATGTTTCCGTATTTTAAAAGAAATTCTTTCTTTTCTTGAACTTTAGACATCATATCATTATAAAAATCATTATAATAATTATAGTTTTGTGTAGTAATTATTAAATGCCTAAAATTATACATATTATGTTCGAAATCTTTTATATTTTCTAAAGTTTTTATATTATTGAATTCAGTATTAAAACAATTATAAATAATTAAATTTTGAGTTTCTAGTGTTTTTTCTAAAATTATTTTTTTATATGCATCAATTTTTGAATTTATTTTTCGAATTTTGTTTATGCTTTTATATTCTTCAGAACATAATGACAAATTATATACTTGTTTTGAAAGTAATGATTCATATTCATAAATTAAATCAAAGTTTTTTTCAATTTGTAAATAGGCTTTTTCGTTTGATTTGGCGATGAATGTATTTTTAAAAACATCATTACTATATAAAGTGCTATGATATAGAGGATAAGATCCTGTAAAATATATCATTTCATTTAAAAGAGATGTTTGTAATGGATAAAAATCAGGACTTTCCGTAGAAAATTCCATATTATAATATTTTACGGCGTCTAAGGGTTGGTTAAAAGCTATTGATGCCATATGTTGAACTGCGGCTTCATTTAAAGCCATACCTGTATTTAACCCTTTTTCCATATTATAGATTCCAAGGCGAAGTAATTTACCGTGCTTGTTTTTTATTTCTTGAATGAAATGTAAACATTCATGTAAAGCAAGTGAGTGTAAATCATTTAAGTCCATATCTTTACTAAAATAAATTGAGTTATTTTTGTAAAAATATTTTGCCATTGCCATATCATTTGGCATTTCTGCTAGATACATATTAAGTCTAGCAATTGAGATAAATAAATCGCTTTGATTTATATTATGTTCTGGAAATGCAGTAACAATTTTTTCAGAAATATTTGCAGCAATTTTATTTATTTCTAAAGTATTCAATTTACCTATTACGTGTATACCTTCTTTTTTCAAGGTAGAATTTATACTCATCAAAAAAACTCCTTAATTCTTTCGTATACATATATTATACAATAAAAAAAGTAAATAGAAATATCAATAATATTAAGAAAATATTACAAATATATTACAAAAATGATGTAATACAAATTTAATATAGACAAATATGAATCGTGTAAAGCCTATATTTCCGTAATTATAAAAATATACAAAAAAACGTCAAACCCTTGAAAATACAAAGGGAGAGCTTGATTTTGCTGTGAAAACTACTTATAATTAAAGTATATTCAAAAAAACGAAAGAGAAAGAGAGAAGATTAATGAAAAAAATTGATTTTTTCAAAGGAAAAGCAAAAGAAATTTTTGTTGGAACTTTTCTTGCTGGTATAGTTTTTACTGGAAATGTTTTTGCAACAACAACTGAACTAAAATTAGATAATACTATTGAATTCGATAATTGGAATAATTTATCGAATGAAGAAAAAAAAGAAGTTGTAATGCCAAGAGCTTATGATGTAGATATACCAGATAGTATTTTAAGTAAATATGAATTTAGTTCAAAACCACGAATAATAAATCAATTACTAGGAAATGCAATCAATCCGTTACATGAAGTTGGAAAGGTAACTGATTCGAGATTTAATCTTGCTGAAGAATTAAATTTAAGAGTTGAACATCAACAAAATACTACTGAATGTTGGGCATTTTCGCTATTAAAATCAGTTGAAACTAATAAGGCTTTAAAAAGTGGAAACAAAGATATAGAGGATTTTTCAGAAAGACATATGGATTATGCAACAGCAAGAAACTTTACAGATGGAATTAATGAAAATGGATTTTATAGAGATGTAGGAAATGGTGGATTATTAGTTGTTGGATTAGCATATCTAACAAACGGGCAAGGTGCTGTTTTAGAAGAGGATATGCCATTTAAAAATGAAGAAAAAAGAATATCATTAAGTGAAATTAATAAAAAAGTTGATACAATAGTTGATGATTATAGTTATTTTCCTTCAATTAATAAAGAGTATGAATGGGATTCTAAAGGAAATACCATATCAGTAAAATATAAAAAATCTGATGGAAGTGAATATACTGAAACCGAATTAAATGCTGTTAGAAATATGATTAAAGAACATTTAGTAAAAAATGGAGCGATAGCTTCAATGACTGGTGGTGGATATTTGGATTTTTATAATAATTCAAATCCATTTAAAGCAACAGCGTATAATTGTAATATAACAACTAAAATTAGAGACCATGCTATAACAATCGTAGGTTGGGATGATAACTATTCAAGAGAAAATTTTGGAGATGGAAAAAAACCTTCAACAGATGGAGCTTATATAGTTTTAAATACTTATGGTGAAACTGCATTTGATGGTGGATATATGTATATATCATATGAAGATTATTTTATTGAAGAAGAAATTTATGGTATATGTTCAACTAGTGATGTTGATTATGATAAAATATATCAATATGACTATTATGGTAGTATTCAAAAGTTAGGGTTAGATACTCAATCAACAGGAAGCATAGGAACTGTATATGAAAGAGATAAAAATATTAAAGAAACATTAACTAGTGTTGGTGTAACACTATCTAATTATTCTAACATTGAAATTTATATAAATCCAAACAATTCTTCATTAGCATCAAGAAATCTTATCAAGGTTGGAGAATCTAGTGATGTATTATCACCTGGATTTCATAGAATAGATATTACACCAGTAGAATTAACTGGAAATAGTTTTGCAATTGTTGTAAAACAAACATCTGAAAGTGGTGGATTTTATTTTCAGATAGAAACAAATATTGCTAATACAGCATATGCACTTGTTGATTCCGAAAATAAAAGTTATATTTCATTGACTGATAATACTTGGACCAATATATCTAATTTAAATATAACTGGAGTTGATATGTCAAAAGCTGATGTTTGTATAAAAGCTTATACTATTACAGATCAGATAGAAACACCAGAAGATGAACCAACAGAAGAACCGAAACCGGATGATACAACACCAGAAGATGAGCCAACAGAAGAGCCAAAACCGGATGATACAATGCCAGAAGATGAACCAACAGAAGAACCAAAACCAGATGATACAACAGAACAAGAAATAGAATTATCAACAAATTATATATTAAAAGATAAATATATTATGAATATTGAATTTAATACAACTAAAGAAACTTTTTTAAATGATATCAAAGTGAATACTGGAAAAAATGTAATAAATTCAGATGGTACATCTGTTAAAGATGATGAAATAATTAAAACAGGAATGAAATTAAGATTAGCAGATGGTAGGTTATATACTCTAATAGTTAAAGGGGATATAAACATGGATGGTTTAGTATCATTAATAGATTTATCTAAATTACTATTACATTATAATGGAGTAAAAGGATTTGAATTAGAAGGTGATGCATTGAAAGGGGCAGATATGAATATTGACGGAGATATAAACTTAGTAGATTTATCACAAATGCTTGTTTTATACAATTCAATATAATTATGTTATTAAAATGTAATAAAAAAAACAACAAAAAATCTTGATTTTTATATAACTAAACGTTATACTTAAGAAAAGGAGTGTTCAAATGGAAAGAAAGATTTTAAAAATAGCTATTATTGCAGTATTATTAATTTGTGTATGTGCTACTATAGTTAATGCGTTAAGTTTTACAGTTACGATGACACCAAGTAGTAAAGTTGTTCCAACTTCAACTGAATTTACAGTAGAAGTAAAAGTTTCAAATTTAGATGTTGGAACAAATGGAATAAACACTTTAAGTGGATATTTAAATTATAACAAAGATGTATTTGAAACAATAGGAGAATCTAGTATTGAAGGCAGAAATGGATGGAGTCCTTCATACAATGCTGAAAATGATGGAAAAATAACTCTAACAAAAACAAGTTTTGTTAAAACAGAAGAAGAAGTTTTCCAAATAACATTCAAAACAAAATCTGAAGAAGACTTAGGAAAAGAAAATGTAAAAGGATTAATTCAATTTAAAGGTATTTCTGCTTCTAATAGTGCTTCTCAAATAACAGCTTCAGATATTTCAATAGAAATAACTGTTGGAGAAGAAGATACAACAGTAGGAAACACAACTTCAAATGGGACAATTTCAGTAAGACCATCAAATACAAATTCTAATACAAATAAAAATACAATTGGAACAAATACAAATACAAACACAAATAAAAATACAAACAAAAATACTAATAAAAATACAAATAAAGTAACACCATATGTTAATTCAACAAATACAACTGGTGAAAATATTCCATATACAGGAGTTGAAGATACAATTATGTATTTAATAGGAGCTATTATAGCTGTAGCAATAGTATTTTATATAAAGTTCGAAAGAATTAATAAAGAAATGAAATAAAACCTATAAAAGAGCAACTTGTAAGAGTTGCTCTTTTTATTTTTAATAGTAAAGTTTCTGTGACGTGAATTTATAAAAAGACAAATTAAATAAATTTTTTTATAGAATTATATAAGAATCAATTCGATGGGTTAGTTTTTTACTATTTTAATTGTGATTTTATTTTAATGTGAATCTTTAATAAAAAAATTGAAAAATGGACTTTATTAATATATAATAACAATATTAAATATAAAGGGATGTATTAAATGAAATTACTAATTACAGAAAAACCATCTGTAGCGATGGAGTTTGCAAAAGCATTGAAATTAAATACTCAAAAAAAGAATGGATATATAGAATCGGGAGAATGGATTATTACTTGGTGCTATGGACATCTAGTAACAATGAGTTATCCGGAAGTTTATGATGAAAAATTAAAATTTTGGACTTTAAACACATTGCCATTCTTACCAAAAGAATACAAGTATGAAATTATCCAAGGTCATCAAGGAAAACAGTTTGAAATTGTAAAAAATTTACTTCAAAGAGAAGATGTTGAAGAAATATATAACGCAGGAGACTCTGGACGTGAAGGAGAATATATTCAACGACTTGTTTTTATGATGGCAAATCCTAATCCTAATGCAAAAATGAAAAGAGTTTGGATCGATTCACAAACAGAAGATGAGATTCAAAGAGGAATAAAAGAAGCTAAAGATCTTAGTGAATATGATAGTTTATCAAATTCGGCGTATCTAAGAGCAAAAGAAGATTACTTAATTGGAATTAATTTTTCTAGATTATTATCAATAATTTTTGGAAGAAGAATTGCCAAAGATATAAATGAAGAAAAAGTTTCAATTTCAGTTGGAAGAGTTATGACCTGTGTTCTTGGAATGGTTGTTTCAAGAGAAAGAGAAATAAGAAATTTTGTAAAAACTAAATATTACAAAATAGTTGGAAATTTTGGTGAAGAGAATCAATATATAAAAGCAGAATGGAAAGTTTCAGAAAAGTCAAAACTTTTTGAAAGTCCACTTTTGTATAATGAAACTGGATTTAAATCAGAAGAATATGCAAAAAAATTTATATTAAGTTTGAAAGATAAGAAGGCAATAATAACAGAATTAAAAAAATCAAAACAAAAAGAAAATGCGCCGCTCTTATTTAATTTAGCTGAAATTCAAAATGAATGTACAAAAGTTTTTAAAATAAAGCCTGATGAGACACTAGAAATTATACAAGAATTATACGAAAAAAAGTTAGTTACATATCCTAGAACTGATGCCAGAGTATTGTCTACAGCTATTGCCAAAGAAATTGGAAAAAATTTAAATGGTTTATATAAGAACTTTAAAGATGAAGAAATAAGCCAATATATTTCAAAAATGATAAATGAAAAATATAGTACTAATTTAGCTAAAACTAAATATGTAAATGATAGTAAAATAACAGACCACTACGCAATTATTCCAACAGGTCAGGGATTTGAAAATTATGATAAACTATCTGAATTAAAAAAAGATGTATATAAATTAATCGTAAGAAGGTTTATTGCAATTTTTTATCCAGCTGCTGAGTACAATAAAGTAAATATGACGGTAGAAGTTGATAATGAACAATTTTTGGCGAGCGGTAAAGTTTGTACGAATCAAGGGTATTTAGAAGTATTAAAAAATAGACAAAAGAGTGATGAAGAAGAAAAAGATTTAAATATCTTTTCTAATTTGAAAAAAGGGCAAGAAATAAATGTTATAAATTATGAAACAAAAGATTCAGAAACTTCACCACCGTCTAGATACAATTCTGGTGGAATGGTTTTGGCGATGGAGAATGCGGGAAAACTTATTGAAGATGAAACTTTAAGAGAGCAAATAAAAGGTGCTGGAATTGGAACTTCAGCTACTAGAGGAGAAATTATAAAAAAACTTGAAAGAATTAATTATATTCAAATTAATTCTAAAACACAGATTATAACTCCTACAGTAAAAGGTGAAGCTATTTATGATGTTGTTTTTAAATCAATACCAGATATGCTAAATCCAGAACTTACAGCTAGTTGGGAAAAAGGATTAGATATGGTTGCCAAAAAAGAAATACAACCAGATATATTTATGGAGAAATTAGAAAAATATATAAAATCAAAAGTAGATAAGCTTGTTTTAAAATAGATTGTTAAACATATTTTTGACTTTATTTTAAAGATAATTAGAAAAATGTAGTATAGAAATCTTATGTAACACTTTATGTAAAATCCTCATAATATGTAACATCATTATTATGAGGAGGAAAAAGCTATGTATAAATACATAATAAAAGGTGGAAATAAAATACATGGAGAAACATATGTATCAGGTTCTAAAAATGCGAGTCTTCCAATACTTGCAGCTACTTTGATAAGTGGAAAGACCACAAAATTGTACAATGTTCCTAATATAGAAGATGTAAAAATAACATTGGAAATATTACGAAATTTAGGATGTAAGGTTAAAAGAGATAAAAATAAAGTTATTATAAATTCAAAAGATGCTTCGAAAACTACAATTCCAGATGAATTAATGCGAAAATTAAGATCTTCGGTAATTATAGTTGGAGCTATTTTGAGTAGGTTTAAAGAAGCTAACTTTTCATATCCGGGACGGTTGTGATATTGGTGCAAGACCAATTGATTTGCATCTTCAAAATTTTTCTAGAATTGGAATAAAAATAAATGAAAACAGTAGATATATTGAGTGCAAGTGTGATAAAATAGAGTCGAAAATTATAGAACTAGACTTTCCTAGTGTTGGTGCTACGGAAAATATTATTTTAGCAAGTATATTAGGAAATCATGAAATAATAATAAATAATGCTGCTAAAGAACCAGAAATTGTAGATTTGGCTAATTTTTTAAACAAAATGGGTGCAAAAATATATGGGGCTGGTAATAATGTTATAAAAATTATTGGTGTAGAAAAATTAAAAGATGTTTCGTATAAAATTATGCCTGATAGAATTGAAGCTGGAACACTTTTAATCGCTGGAGCAATAACAGGCGGAATGCTAAAATTGAATAATGCAATACCTGAACATATTAGCCCACTATTAAATAAACTTAGTGAAGCTGGTTGCCAGATAAAAACTGCAAATAATACAATATCATTAATATCAAATAAAAGATTAAATGCAGTAGATATTAAAACAATGCCATATCCTGGATTTCCAACTGATTTACAACCACAATTTTCAACTTTAATGACTTTGAGTAAAGGGACTTCAATAGTAACCGAGAACATATTTGAAAATAGATTTAAATTTATGCAAGAAATTCAAAAAATGGGGGCAAAATCTACTATTCATGGAAAAACTATGGTTATAAAAGGTGTAAGAAAATTGCATGGTGCTGATGTGGAAAGTACAGACTTAAGAGGTGGAGCATCATTAGTATTAGCCGGTTTGGCAGCAAAGGGGACTACAACTATTGGAAAATTAGAGTATTTACTTAGAGGTTATGAAAATTTAGATAAAAAATTAAATGATTTGGGTGCTAATATTAGTAGATATGAAGATGGAAAATAAATGATTATAAAAAAAGAAAGGTGAGTAAATCTTGGAGGATGAAATAATTATTGGAGTTGAAAATAAATCAAAACAAACTTCAAATAAAAAAAATAAAAAATCTAAAAAGAATAAAAAAGTAAATCACAAAAAAGGTAAGATGAGAAAGCAAGCAAAAGTTGTTTTTGGGATAGTTATTTTTATAGTGATTTTTATTCTTGTATTATGCTCGCCAATATTTGATATAAAAAATATTGAAACAGAAGGGAATTCACAGATTTCAAATGAAAAATTAATAAGTATTTCATCATTACAATTACATACCAATATTTTTAAATTTAATAAAGGAATAATAAAAGAAAAAATAAAGGAGAATGCTTATATTGATACAGTAGAAGTAACAAGAAAATTACCTTCAACTGTACAGATTACAGTTACGGAAAGAGTTCCTAAATATATGTTACAATTTGCTGATAGTTATGTGTATATAAATAATCAAGGGTATATGCTAGAAATTTCTAATGAAAAGTTAGAAATACCAATTTTAATTGGTTTTACAACTGATTTGAGCAATATAAAAGCTGGAAATAGAATTAATGTTGAAGACTTAAAAAAAATGGATATGGTTATAAAAATTTATGAGGCTGCTAAAAGTAATGGATTAGGAGAACTTATAACAAAAATAGATATATCAAATGAAAAAAATTATTCAATAATTTTAGAAAAAGAAGGAAAAAAAGTATATTTAGGAGAATGCACAGAATTAAATACTAGAATATTATATTTAAAATCAATTTTAGAAACATTAAATGGAAAAAGTGGAGAATTATTTTTAAATATTGATTTAAATTCACAAGAAGCTTATTTTAGACCAAGTAGTAATTAATAGTTAAGATGAAGAAAGGAGAAGCAATGAACAAAAATTTAAAAGTATCAATAATATTAGGGCTTATGTGTTTTTTTCTAACAGCTGGAATTGTAATTCAAATTAATACCGTATCAAAAAGTACTACAACAGTAGGAAAAACTCTAGTAGAAAATGAATTAAGAGATAGTGTTTTAAGATGGAAACAAAAATATGAGAATGCTTATGAAAAATTAGAAGAAAAACAAGAAACATTAGATGCACTAAGAGAGCAAGTTTCTAGTACAGATGAAACTCATAGTGGAATGAGTTTTAAATTAGCTAAATATAATGCTCTATTAGGAAATACTGAATTAATAGGAAAAGGAATAATAATAACAGTAAAAGATGGAGATGGAACAGGAGTAAACGGTGCTTGGGCGAGTGACTATATTGTTCATGATGGAGATTTATATGAAATTGTGAATGCATTAAAGAATGCAGGAGCAGAAGCTATTTCTATTAACGGTCAAAGAATTGTTAGTAAATCATCAATAACTTGTGCTGGGAATGTTGTTTTAATTAATGGTGAGAAAGTTGGAGTTCCATATGAGATTAAAGCGATTGGATTACCAAGTATGCTTTATGGTTCTGTAACGATGCCAAACGGATATTTAGACTGGATGATTAATGATGGTGTTAGCGTAGATGTAGATCCCGTTGAAAAAGAAACAATAGTTATTCCAAAATACAATGGAATATATAAATATGAGTATGCAACAATTTTTGAATAGAGGTGATTAAAGTTGAAAGGTAAAATTACAATGACAATTTGTGTTGGTTGTACAGCACTTATTTTAACTATGATAATATTTACTCAATTTAAAACGGTTGATGAAACAGATATAACAGCAATAGAAACAATGAGGGAAACAGAATTAAGAGCTGAACTTGCTAGTTGGAAAGAAAAATATGAAGAAATAGAAGTAAAAATAAATGAGCTTGATAATAAAATAAATGAATATAAACAAGAAATTGACAATAATGCAAATACTTCAACTGTATTACAAGAAGAGGTAAAAGAGGCAGAAGTTTATTTGGGATACACAAGTCTTCAAGGACAAGGAATTATAGTAACTTTAAAAGACAAAGATGATAAAGTGGTAACATATGCACATATTCTACAACTTGTAAATGAATTAAATGCTGCTGGTGCAGAGGCAGTTTCTATAAATGATGAAAGAATTATTTCAATGAGTGAAATTGCTAAAGTAAAAGATAAGTTAATAAATATAAATGAAAGAAGAACTACTGCACCATTTACAATAAAAGCAATTGGTGATAAAAAGTATTTTGAGAGTGCTTTAAATATTAAAGGTGGATATATAGATCTTATGGGAGCAGAAGGAATTGATGTTTCATATACAGTGGAAGATAACGTTATAGTTCCTGCATATGAGGGAGAACAAAAATTTGAATACGCAAAAGAAAATGTAGAAAAGAAAAAGGAGGAACAAAAATGATATATATTGCAATACTTATAGGATGTATAGTAGGAGCAATACTTGGTTCGTTGGCACCAGTTATTCCGTATACATATTCAAGTTATTTATCAATAGCAATAATAGCAGCACTTGATTCTGTTTTTGGTGGAATTGCGTCAGTGATAAAAGGTAATTTTGATTTGAAAATATTTTTATCTGGATTTTTTGGAAATTCAATTTTATCTATTGCATTAACATTTTTAGGTGAAAAACTAAATGTAGATATTTATTTAGCTGCAATAGTTGTTTTTGTAGGAAGAATGTTTACAAACTTAGCAATAATAAGAAGACATTATATAGATAAATGGGTAAATATTATAGAAAGTAAAAAAAGTAAGAAAAATGATTTTGATAATGAAGAAATGAAAGAGAAACAAAAGGCGTAAGAGTTATAGAAGGGTAATAAAATGAAAAAAACAAATATAATTATAACTATAATATTTTTAATCTTTTCTCTAGTAATTGGTGTAAATCATGAACCATGGGCTGATGAAGCACAAAGCTGGATAATAGCACGAGATGCAAATTCAGCAGAAATACTTTGGGATATTGCAAGATATGAAGGTTCATTTCCCTTATGGCATTTAACATTAAGGTTGTTTATAAATTTGGGATTAACTTATGAATTTTTATATATTGTTCCAATAATTATTTCTTTAATAGGACTTATTATATTTTTAAAAAGAGTAGAAGCACCTACATATGTAAAAGTATTGTTACCATTTTCGTATTATATTTTTTATCAATATACTATTATAGCAAGAAGTTATTGTTATTTATTTTTAGCATTTTCATTATTTGTGATAACATATAAAAATAGATTTGAAAGTCCACTTAAATATATAATGGCATTAATTTTTCTTTCTTTGATTAGTATGCACGGAATGGTAATTTCTATTAGTTTTATGATTGTATTTGTTATAGAAATGATAAATGCAAAAAAAATAAAACATTACATAAAGGAACTATTACTTTTTGGAATTATGATGACCATTGAAATAATAATATTATTTCCTAGAAGCGATTTATATATGACTGTTGCAGCTGTATTCACAATTCCAGAAATAGTTACAGGAATGATAAATACTGTACTAGGAGGAGGAAATTTATTTTTTAAAATATATAATCTAATTTCTGTATTATTATTATTATATTTATTCATAAAATTATGCTCGTTAAAAAATAAAAATATACCTATTGCTACAGCTCTTGTATTTTTCTTTATGTTTGTAATTAGAATGGCATCTCATCATTGTGGAATAATATTTTTACTAATAGTATTTGGTATCATTTTACATTATGATGAAGTAAAAGAAAAAAACAAAAATCTAGATAAAATTTTTATAATAGTTTTGATTTTATATAGTATATTATCAATTCATAGCAGTATAAATGATTTAACCAAACAATATAGCGGGGCTAAAGAAATGGCTAATTATATAGAAGAAAATGGTTATCATAATAAAAAAATATTTGGATTTGGTTTTAAAGATGTTTCTTTACAACCATATTTTTCAGAAAATTTATATAAAAATATGGATGAAGCAATTTATAGATGGAGTTCAAATAATAAAGATTTTATTATTTATTGTAATTTTGAAGATTATGAAAAAGATTATTTTAATGAAATACCAGAATATATTGTTTTAGAATGGGATGAAACTGATAGCAGATTAAAGCTAATTGAAAAATGTATACAAGATACTAATAAATATGAAATTGAATATAGAACAATGGGACATCAATTTTTTAAGAATTATTATAGTGAATATGAAGGATATACATTATATAAATTGAAACAATAAACATAAGAGATAAAACATCTATTGTTTAATGTGAAAATATTCGCATTAAGCAATAGATGTTTTTTAGTCTTATAAAAATATTTTATTTGTTGAATTAAATGGATATATAATTGTAAAAAATGTTTAATAAATTAACAAAAATGTCGAAATTTGTATTGAATTTAATTAAAAAATGTTATATATTAAGCATTGTATTTGAAATTTTTCAAGCATAACAAAAATATTACATTTTAATTACAAAAATGTGTCAATTTTACTTGACTTTTTAGAGAAAATGTAATATTCTTATCGCAGAGAATTTTGAAAATAATTTAATGTGGAGGAGTTAACTTTGGCAATAGGGGATATAATCGTTGGTATCGATATTGGAACCTCTAAAGTTAGTACTTTTGTAGGCGAAGTAAATAATTTTAATCAGATAGAAATTATTTGTAGTACGAGCACAAAATGTCAGGCAGTCCAAAAAGGAAAAATTGTAGACGAAGAAGAATTAAGTGCAGCAATATCAAAAACAATTAGAGAAGTAGAAGATATCTCTAATTTGCAAGTAAATTCAGCTTATACTACTATACCAGGTAAGTACATAACTATAGTTCAAAACAGTATCGTAAAAGATGCAAAAGATAAATTTGCTGGTATATCAATAAAAGATGTTGCATCAGCAATAATTCAAGTTAGAGATATAGAAATCCCAGAAGATAAAGTCTTAATTGATATAGTACCAGATAAGTTTATCTTAGAAGATGGAAAAGCTGTAGAAGACCCTGTTGGTAAATTTAGTAGTAATTTTACTTTAACAGCACAAATAATACTTGCAGAGAAAGAATATATAAAACAGTTAACTTCTGTGTTTAAAAAAGCTGGAATAGAAATAGATGGCGTAGTACCAACATCACTTGCAGAAAGAAATCTAGTATTAGATACAAACGAATTATCAGATAATGTAATGATATTAGATATAGGTGCAGGAAATACAGAAATAGGAATATTCAATGGTTCAACATTTATTTATACAAATACAATTGCTCTTGGTGGAGACAATATAACTAGTGATATAGCTTATGTGTTAAATGTATCAAGAGAAGAAGCAGATAAATTAAAAAGACAATATGGATTAGCATTACGTTCTTTTATAGACAATGATAATAATATTGTACTTAATACTTGCAAAGATATGGATTCTAAAAATATGACAATCAAGAGTTCAGATTTAATAGAAATTATTGAAGCAAGAATTGAAGAAATATTTACACTAGTAAATAAAGATATAACTTCTCATGGTATAAAAAATAATATAAATAATGTTATTTTAACGGGCGAGGGAATAATTAATATAAATAAAAGTGACATGGCAGGAAAAATTATTTTAAATATTCCTGTAAAAATATCAACAGGAAGATTGGTAAGTACTGTAAAATCAACATATAGAGTAAGTTATGCATTAGTAAGATATATAGCTGCTAGACCTTATGCAAAAACAGTTTCTAGTAGTATATCTGTTAAAACAGAAAAGAACTTATTTAAAAATTTAATAGAGAAAGTAAAAGATTTTTTCTATTCATAAGATATAGGCTAAACAAAAGAATAGGATTATTTATTTAGTTTTTAATTTTAATATATAGAGAAATAAAAGGAGGAATACCTTATGATTATGGATGATAATGACTTAAATTACATGATGGATGGAACAGCCACAATAAAAGTTATAGGTGTTGGAGGAGCTGGAAACAATGCTGTAAACAGAATGATTGAAGCTGGTATTAGAAATGTTGAATTTATAGCTGTCAACACTGATAGACAAACTTTAAATGAGTCAAAAGCAAATTCAAAAATTCAAATAGGTGAAAAATTAACAAGAGGTTTAGGAGCTGGAGCTAATCCTGATATTGGAGCTCAAGCTGCTGAAGAAAGTAGAGCTGAAATTGCTGAAGCTTTAAAAGGTGCTGATATGGTGTTTGTTACAGCTGGTATGGGAGGAGGAACTGGAACAGGTGCAGCTCCTGTAGTAGCAGCAACGGCAAAAGAAATGGGAATATTAACAATAGGTGTTGTTACAAAACCATTTACTTTTGAAGGTAAAAAAAGATTAGCACAGGCAGAACGTGGAATTGCTAGTTTAAAAGGTAAGGTAGATACTTTAGTTGTTATTCCAAATGATAAGTTATTACAAGTTATAGATAGAAAAACATCAATGATAGAAGCTTTTAGAATGGCAGATGATGTATTAAGACAAGGTGTTCAAGGTATATCAGATTTAATTTCTGTACCTGGTGTTATAAACTTAGACTTTGCAGATGTTAGAACAATAATGTTAAATCAAGGTATGGCTCATATGGGAATTGGTTGTGCTAGTGGTGAAAATAGAGCAGAAGATGCAGCCAAACAAGCTATTCAAAGTCCAATGCTTGAGACTTCAATCGAAGGTGCAAGAGGAATTATCATCAATATTACTGGTGGTAGTGATATGGGATTACATGAAGCAAATACAGCTGCAGAATTAGTTCAAAGAAGTGCTGATCCAGAAGCAAATATAATCTTTGGTACTGTTATTGATGAATCAATGGGAGATGAACTTCAAATTACAGTTATTGCAACAGGATTTGAAAAAGAAGAAGAAAGAAGACCAGGTTCACAATATGAAAATATTGTTGCAGATGCTTGGAGAAAAAGAAGTTCAAATACAATTACTTCAAATACTTCATCTTCAAATGACTCAAATGGAGATTTAGATATCCCAACTTTTTTAAGAAAAAATAAAGGTTTAGGAAATAAATAATTTAAAAAAGCCCTTTAATGTAAAGGGCTTTTTTGTATATTTAATAAATAACTGTTGAACAGATATGAAATGTAATTTATAAAAATATTCATATGACGTATTTTATGTTAAAAATAAAAATATAAGTAAATTAAATAAAAAAATAAAAAGAAATAATCTTTTTTGTAGATTATTTCTTTTTTTCTGCACTATGAAATGACAGTTTTCTTAAAATAAAAATAGTACAATATATCTAACGTAATACTAGTATTTAAATTTTAGAAAGGAATAAATAGAATTATAATAAATGACTATATATTTAGATATCGTATTTTTAGAAAATATTCTTCTAAATTATATAATTATTCTATCAACGGCTATAATTAGTAAAGAAAAAATAAATTTCATACGAATAGTAGCATCTAGTATTTTAGGCGGTGTATTTAGTATTGTTAGTTATATTACTGATATATCTATTTTTTCTAGTATAACAATTAAAATTATAATATCAATTATTATGATAAGAATTGCTTTTTCTAAAAATAAAATAAAAAAGGTTATAAAAATTTTAGTATTTTTCTATTTAGTATCATTTACATTTGGAGGAATAGCTTTTATGTTATTGTTTTTATTAAAGCCACAAAATATAGTGATACAAGAAAATAGATTTGTTGGAATATATCCATTAAAAGTAACTGTTTTAGCCGGAGGAGTAGGGTTTCTGATAATAAGTGTTGTTGCACAAATAATTAAAAACAAAATAATAAAAAATAATATGATTTGTGAATTAGAAATTTTCTATAAAGGAAAAAATAAAAAAATAAAAACTATGTTAGATACTGGAAATTTACTAAAAGAACCCATAAGCAATGCAGATGTTGTTATAGTAGAAAAAGAAAGCTTAAAAGAGGTTATAAGTAATGATATTTTAGAAAATATAAACACAATTGTAAAAGGAAAATGGCTAGAAGCTGAAAATATACATTCTTATAAGCTAAAAATTATTCCGTTTTCATCTTTAGGAAATGATAATGGATTATTAATTGGTTTTAAACCTGATTATATAAAAATATATAGTGAAGATGAAATAGTAAGAAATGATGTAATAATAGGGATATATAACGGAAAATTAAGCAGGAATAATATGTATACAAGTTTAATTGGATTAGATATTTTAAATATAAAAACATAATTATCAAAAATTTTTGATATAAAAAGGAGGTTATAATGAATTTTTTAAAATTATTCAAAAACAAATTGATAAAAATTGTAGGTAAATATTTATATAAAGAAAAAATTGAAAAATTTCCGGTTTTTTATATAAAAGGTAATCAAACTTTACCACCACCTTTAGATATTGTAGAAGAAGAAAAACTACTTCAAAAACTAATGTTAGATGATCAAGATGCCAAAAAAATTTTAGTTGAGAGAAATTTGAGGTTAGTTGTTTATATTGCTAAGAAATTTGAAAATACGGGAATAGATTTTGAAGACTTGATTTCTATAGGAACAATTGGATTAATGAAAGCAATAAATACTTTTAATGTAGATAAAAATATAAAACTTGCAACATATGCTTCTAGGTGCATTGAAAATGAAATTTTGATGCAATTAAGAAGAAATACTAGAATAAAAAATGAAGTTTCAATTGATGAACCATTAAATAAAGATGGGGATGGTAATGAGTTATTATTATCTGATATATTAGGAACTGATAGTGATATAACTTCAAAAGCTATTGAAGATGAAGTTGATATGAAATTGCTAAAAATAGCAATAAGCAAGTTAGACGAGCGTGAGAAATATATTATGAAATTGAGATTTGGTATAGATGGAAATCAACAGGAAAAAACACAAAAAGAAGTTGCTGATATGCTTGGGATTTCACAAAGTTATATATCAAGATTAGAGAAAAAGATAATGAATAAAATGAAAAAAGAAATAATGACTAAAACAGGATAAATATCCTGTTTTTTTGTTATTGAAACTACATATATTTTTTGTTACATTTATATTAAAAATATTGTAAATAAATGTTATTAGAGATAAAATTATTTTAAAATGAGAGAATAGTATCTATTTTGATACATTAGGGAGGTATTTATTTTGAACCCAAAGGATAAAAATTTAAAAAATAAGAAAAATGTAGTGGATGATGATTTTGATGAAGATATTGTTGTGAAAAGAAACACAAAAGTTATTAAAGATAGTGACGATGAATTAAATTCAATGAATAGTGATAATGAAAGCATAATTATTCCTCCAAAAGAAGAGATTGTAGAAGATGAAGATGAAGAATACGAAATCGTAGAAGATGAGGATGAAGAATACGAAGTAGTAGAAGACGAAGATGAAGAATACGAAGTAGTAGAAGACGAAGATGAAGAATACGAAGTAGTAGAAGACGAAGATGAGGAATACGAAGTAGTAGAAGACGAAGATGAGGAATACGAAGTAGTAGAAGACGAAGATGAAAAAGTCGAAGCCGTAGAAGTTGAAAATGATGAAGCAATAGATGATATAGTTCTTGAAGTTAATGAAAATGAAGTTAAAGAAGTGGAAGACAATCATGAAGAAGAATCAGAAAAAGAGATTATTATTACTAATGATGATGAAAATGGTGAAGATGAAGTTGATAAAGTTTTAAATGGAAAAGTTGAAATAGAAGAAGAAAGTAAGATGGATGAAAATACTGTGGAATCAAGTACAAATGGCGATTTGACTGGTATTTTTAAAGAATTGGGAGAGGAAGCCGGAGTTGAATTTGAAGAAGATGATGACTATGAATTTGAAGATGAAGATGAAGACGAAGAGGAACTAGAACCTATAGAAGAAGATGAAGAGGAAGAAGAAAGCATATATCCTGCTGAACTTGTTAATATAGAATTGGAATGTATCTTTTTAGGATTAATGTTTAATAATCCTAAAGCTATTTCAAGATTTTATTTTAAGTATGAAGACTGTAGATTTTCTGATGATGAATTGATGAATTTATACAAAATCATAATATTTAGAGATGGTGAAGCTTATGCACCTGCTATTGCGAAAGATAAATACCAATTACCAAGAGAAACCCCGAATACTTATGATTTAAGATTGAAAGTAAGAAGAATTGCTGCTGCAGGTGATTATAATTTAGAACATATTTATACTGAACTAAAAAAATTATTTATATTAAAGAAAAATTATTTAGTAGCACCAACATCAATTGTTCAACAGAAAATATTAGAAATTCAAAATTATGAATTGTATAAGGATATGACTGTTGAAGAAGTTGAAAGTGCATTAGAGCAAATTACAGTTACAACAGGCTTAACTCAAGGCAGATTGAATGAAGACACAACAGCATTTTTATTAGCGGGAGATAATGCTTTAAGTAATGGTATATCAATTCCATTTAACATTCTTTCAACTGTATTTAAAGGTTTAAGACAAGGTGAAACTATGTGCTATGCGATGCCATCAAACTCAGGTAAGAGTAGATTTACAATAAATTTAGCTTCATATATTTCATTTGTTCATAAACAAAAAGTTTTAATAATTTCTAATGAGATGTCAGAAGAAAAAATGAAACTTTGTATGATTACAACAATTCTTAACAATCCAGAAATACAAGCATTTCATGGTCAAAAAATATCTAAAACAGAAGGTGAATTACTAGAATTATTATTTAGACCAGATAAAGGAAAACGTGTAAAATGCGATGAAAATGGTTATATTTTAAGAAAAGAAAATGAATCACAAGAAGATTTTATAGAAAGATTAAGAAAAAATTCTTCTGAATTTAGACAAACAATAGCTGTTACAGATTGGGTTAATACACAATTAAACAACTCAATATTCTTTATTCATATTACAGAACACACAAATGATGACTTAAGGAAAATTATTATGAACTATTACTACAAAGAAGGTATTCAATATATGTTTTATGATACATTAAAAGCAGATACTGCTAATATTGGTAATAGTGATGAGGTAAAAAAGACGGCAACAATACTTTCGAATTTAGCTCAAAAATTTAGAATATTTATTGCATCATCAATGCAATTACTAGAAAGTTCAACTTTACCGGTTAATTTAACGATTAACGATATGTCAGCAAGCAAAACTGTAAAAGAAGTTCTTGATACATTATGTTTAATAAAACAAATAAGTAGAAGAACTCTTCATAAATATGAGTATTCAGACACAGATTTGTTTGAAAAATGTCATGAAATCGATGTTCCAAAGGATACTGATGTTAGATTTTATGCTTGTGTTGTTGATAAAAACAGAGCAGGTGCAAAACCTACAGTATTATTTAGATTAAACTTAGCATATAATAGATGGGAAGAACTAGGACATTTAAGATTAAAACAAACAGAAATTGAAGAAGATTAAAAATAAAGTGGATATTGCAAAACGCAATATTCACTTTACTTTTTCTTAAAAAAATGCTTTGATAAATCAGATGAGGATAATAATATTGTCTGTGATTTTAGAATTGTGGAAATGGTATCTTCATGGATATAGAAAAACCACCTTAATTATAATGTAAAATATCAGAGATGCCATTTTTATGTATTAAACTTTGCTTTTGTTTTTTTATGTGATAATATATTATAAAAATTAAGATAACATATTTTTTATAAAAGTATAAATTATAAAATTGTATAGGAGATAAAAGAACATGATACAAATAAGAGAATTAAAAAATAAAAAATTATTTATTTATATAATTGGAACGGTTATAGGAATTGTATTAATTATTGCTTCAATTATTAATTTGCCAAATACGTTTATTGGTGAAGAAGGATTGAAACAAGTAATTAATTTTTTAGAACTAAGTTTATGTGGAGAAGCATTTTTTTGTATATTTATTGTTTTAACAGGATATGAAATAATTAGATTTGCTGTAAGTAAGGATTTTAAAAATAAAGTAGTAAAATGGATAATACTAATTTTTATTATGATAATGTTCTTAGATAAGAGCCCAAGTACGTTATTTAAAAATTATAATAGTCATATAGAAAATGACACCTTTTTGGGAATATATTTCTTTGAAGATTTAAAAATGCTTTGTGATTGCAAAAAAGATTTGAGAGAAAAAGAAGTTAATACTCTATATGATGTTAGTTATGATAGGGAACAATATATAAGTTATTCGCCTAAATATGTAGAAACATATTTATATTTATATGAAGATGTTAATAAAAATGGTTTTATAGATTATACATATATAAAATTAGAGGATTATAAAAAAATAGAAGAAGAATTTAAAGAAAAAAATATATCTGAAATAAAATTATATAAAAATACTAATTTTATATATTCTATAAAATAAATTTAAGATTCAATATAAAAATTATACGAAAAGAACTTACATATAAAAGCAATTTCCTTTTTTTCTTTTATTATAGATGAGTATAAATTAACCTTCTTTTGGAAATAATGTAAATAACATTATTTTTAAGAGGGGGTTTTTATTTTGATTAACAAAGTTGAAATTGCAAATGTAAATACCTCTAAATTACAAGTATTAACACAAGAAGAAACAAAAGAATTATTTAAAAAGATGCATGAAGGAGATATTGAAGCTAGAGAAAGATTAATAAATGGAAATTTAAGATTAGTACTTTCTGTAATTCAGAGATTTTGTGGAAGAGGAGAAAATGCTGATGATTTGTTTCAAGTTGGATGTGTTGGATTAATTAAAGCAATAGATAATTTTGATACAAGTTTGGATATACAGTTATCTACTTATCGGGGTGCCGATGATAATTGGAGAAGTGAGAAGATACTTAAGGGATAATAATATGGTAAGAGTGAGTAGATCTGTAAGGGATTTGGCTTATCGAGTACTTCAAGCTAAAGAAAAGCTTACTAGAGAAAACGGAAAAGAGCCAACAATTGAAGAACTTGCTAAAGAATTGAAAGTTGAAAAAGAAGAAATTGTACTAAGTTTAGATGCAATACAAGCGCCGGTTTCGCTTCAAGAACCAGTTTATAATGATGGCACAGATAATCTTTCAATAATGGATCAAGTTAAAGATAAGAAAAATACAGATGAGAATTGGGCTGAAAATATAACTATGAATGAAGCGTTAAAAAGACTGAACGAAAAAGAGAGAATGATAATAGATAAAAGATTTTTTCAAGGAAGAACGCAAATGGAAGTTGCAGATGAGATTGGAATTTCACAAGCTCAAGTGTCAAGACTTGAGAAAACTGCACTTGAGCATATGAAAAGATTATACAAATAATTAAATTTCTACTAAAATAATGTCTTCACCAATTGTTTTTATTGAATTCCATGGGATGATAAGTTCATCTCTACCTGAAAAAATATTAAAAAATTTTGTGTTTCCAGGAACTATAATTTCGTTTATAGTTCCTGTTTTGAAATCAGCGGTGACATCTTGAACAAAACCCAGACGTTTTCCGTCAGTAATGTTAATCACTTCTTTATGTTTGAAATCTAATCCTTTTTTTTCATTCATAATAAAAATACCTTTCATTTGTTATAGTAAAATATATGTGAAATTTGCAAAAAAATGCAGCTTATGGTATAATATAATTGGTTTATGACCATAATTTCAGAGGAGGACACTAACATGTTCAAAAGCGTAGGTAAGTTTATTTGGCGGATGGCCAAGTGCGTAATCGGTGCTGCTGCGGTTGGCTTTATTGGCTACTGGGGGAGCAAGTTCCTGAATCTGGTAACCGATGCCATCATCAAGGCTGTGGATACTGCTCTAGAGTATTTCACAACCAATTGGTGGGCGGTTATCGTGGTAATTGTTACACTTATCGTCGGAGGCTTGGCCTTTGATGGAGTGGCGAATGGTTTCCACAAATGGCGCTCTAACCGCAAAGACCGCAAAGCGCAGAACTAAGAAAAGCATTGGCTCTGACCAAGCTAACGCTTATACTTAAACTCTGTAGACCGGCGTGCAGACTGCACGTCGGTTTTCATATTTTTATTTAATAATCATAAAATAGTTAGATATTATAAAGAAATTGAATAAAATTTGCATCTAATGGAAAAACTAGGAAAAAGATTTTTAGGAGTGAGTATGCAAATTAATAAAACTGAAAATGTAATTTTTTTAAAGAATGTCGAATCTAATATTATACAAGAAGCTTTTGTGATTTTAAAAGATAATATTAAACTGGAAAAATCCAATTCAAAGGATAATATATTGGAAAAAGACAATAAAGAGATTAATATTTTAAAAGAAGCGGAAGAGTTAATAAATCAAGAAATAAGTAGTAATAATATAAAATACAATAAATACAAAATTTTAAAATTAGAAAAGAAACTTAAAGTCATGAAATTTATTAATATCATTAGTATAGTCGGCTTAATATTATATATAATAATTAAATAATTATCATAAACCTTTTTTATATGAATATATTTTTAACATATAAGAGAGGTGTATTTTTTTGGAAAAAATTTTAAATGATGAAGAAAAGCTAAAAAGGGCTGAAGAAATTTATTTTAGAAGAAATAATCAAAATTATTCTATTAGAAAAAGAGAAGATAAGAAATCTACCCCATTGAAAGATAAAATATTACTAAACTTAATAATAATGATTAATTTAGTTGTAATTGTATTTGGAATTCAAAATAAAGAATTTATCTTTTCGAAAGAATTTATCGAGACCTTAAATGAATATAATAATCAAGCAACAGGAAAAATTATAAATACTTTTAGGAAATTTATCAATGATGAAGATGAAGAATTTAATAGTGTAAATGATCAAAGGATTAATGCTAACGAAATTCAAAATTTATCTGAACAAGATTATGAGAATAAAGTAGAAAATTTGCAACAAGAAAATACTTCTAATGTGATTAAAAATGATAAAAGCATAAATAAAGATTCAATTAGTTCAATGAATGAAATGGAAATTGATATTAAAAATTTAAAAGGAGCATATACATTTGTTAATCCTTTAAAGGACTGTATTGTAAGTTCTGGTTTTGGAGCAAGAGAATCTAAATATCAAAATGTAACAGGGTATCATACTGGAATTGATATTGCAGCAGAAAAGGGAACTCCAATAGTTGCTGCAATGCAAGGAATTGTCGAGATTGTATCTGATGAGGGCGATTATGGGAAACATGTGAAAATAAGATGCAATAATGTATATACTTTGTATGCACATTGTTCTAAGATTTTTGTAAAAAAGGGACAAATTGTAGCAGAAGGACAAAAGATTGCAAATGTGGGAAATACAGGAAATAGTACAGGCCCACATTTACATTTTGAGATAAGAATTGATGATAGGTTTGTTGATCCTGCAAGAATTATAAAATTTTAATGTTAGAAAAGAGCTAAATATGAAAATAGAGATAAATTTAAAAATGATCTTTGCGTTAATATTTATTTTTATGTTTAATAATATAAATACATATTTGATATTTTTATTTTTTATATTAATTCATGAATTAGCGCATTTATTAATAGGAATTTGCATTGGTGGTATTCCAAATAAAATGACACTTTCCTTGTTTGGAGCTTCTATAGAATTTTATTCATATGGTAAAAATAAAATAATTGGAAAATTATTGTTTTTTTCAATAGGTCCTATTACTAATTTTATTATCGGAATAATGTGTAATGAATTTATGAAAGAATCGGAAATGAAGAATCTGATTGTTATTACAAATTTTGCAATAGGAAGTTTTAATATGATTCCTATTTTGCCGTTGGATGGTGGAAAAATATTAAAAGAAATTTTAATACTTTTGTTTGGATTTGAAAATTCTAATAAAATTTCAATGTTTGTAAGTAAATCGATCTTAATAATTGCTAGTTTAAGTTATAGCATTTTAATATTAAAAATACATAATATAGTAATTTTATTCCTATTAATATATTTATGGTATTTATATTATATTGAAGAAAAGAAATATACTTTATATTTAAAAACAAAAGGAGCGATAAAAAATATAATGTGATAATTACTTGAAATTAAAAGCATTTAATAGTAATCTATATATATAAATTATTATTAAAAGTGGTAGAAAAATGAAGAGAAATAAAATAGTTTTTTGGATATGCATAACAATTTTTGGGATAATATTTTTCGAGATTGTATCATATATGAAAGAAAGTATAATAATTAGTGAACTAAATAATATGTATAAAGATATAAATATTTTGGAAAGCAAAATTGCATTATATTATTTAGATTATGGAAATTTACCAATAAAACAAGATAGAAAAATTGAGTTTAAAGGAAAATCAATTAATCCAAATGATAATGATATTTATTATGAAATAGATTTAAGTAAAATAGAAAATTTAAGTTTGTTCTATGGTAATAAAAATTTAGGAATAAATGACATATATATAATAAATGAACAAAGCCATACTGTATACTATTATAGAGGGTGTGAATATAATAATAAAATTATATATACAAGACAAATTCCTTACGAGTATGTAGAAATAGATATATATTAGAGAATGAATTGGAGTAGCATATGAAAGAATTTGACACTGTTATAAGATATGAACACTCTGTTGCACTTTCTGAAAAATTTAAAAATGTTGAAAATTTGTAACATTAAAAGAAATAAGTCATGGTGTTTTTTTTAATTCAATAGAAACTTTAAACAATATACAAGAATATTTAGAAGAAAGATTGTAAAAATACTTGTCAAATAAGAAATTTTGTGTTAAAATAGTCGAGGTAAAAATGGTTAAAGTTTACTCTCGACTATTTTTATTAGTATAAATAATTAAAAATTTATACTGCCTTACTCATACAAAAAGTATGGGTTTAATATCCAAAAGGAGGTGAAAGATAATGAATAGATACGAAACAGTATTCATTATTAATCCAAATGTTGAAGAAGCTGGAGTTAAAGAATTAATTCAAAAATTCTCAAACATTATTAATAATGATGGAAAAGTTGAGTCAGTAGAAGAGTTAGGAAAGAAAAAATTAGCTTATGAAATCAAAAAGAATTCAGAAGGTATATATGTATTAATTAACTTTGAAGCTGCACCAAGTTTAATAAAAGAACTTGAAAGAGTATACAGAATTACAGACGAAGTAATTAAATTCATCGTTGTAAGAAAAGACGAAGAATAATTAAGAAAGGCGGAAGCTATATGAACAAAGTAATTTTAATGGGAAGATTAACAAGAGACCCAGAAGTAAGATATACTCAAACAAACAATACTCTAGTTGCTTCTTTTAGTTTAGCAGTAAATAGAAGATTTGCTAGACCAGGAGAAGAAAGACAAGCTGATTTTATTAATATTGTAGCTTGGAATAAAACTGGAGAATTCTGTAGCAAATATTTCAAAAAAGGTCAACAAGTTTCAATAATTGGAAGAATCCAAACAAGAACTTGGGATGATGAAAACGGACAAAAACGTTATGTTACAGAAGTAATTGCAGAAGAAGCATATTTTGCAGATAGTAAAAGAGATGGAGAACCATCAGGATTTGAAAGTACATTTGGAGAAGCTGTTACTCAAAGTGCAGAATTCCAAGTAACTTCATCTGATGACGATTTACCATTCTAAGTTTAATTAATATATAAAGTTAGAAGATTGGAGGATTTTGAAATGGCTGATAAAAAACAAAATAGAAGAAACAATAGAAACAACCAAGATGATGATTTTAATCCAAAGTTTAGAAAAATGAGAAAAAAAGTTTGTGCATTATGCAATGACAAAAACTTTGAATTAGATTATAAAAACGCAGATCAATTAAGAAAATTTATCAACGAAAAAGGTAAAATATTACCAAGAAGAGCAACAGGAGCTTGTGCTAAACATCAAAGAGAAATTACAGCTACAGTTAAAAGAGCTAGACACATTGCTATTATTGCTTATTCACAAGACTAATTTTGATAAATATAAAATATGGCAAGTAGAGTATAAACTCTACTTGTCTTTTTTTGTATCGTTTGGTAAAATAAAGTTGAAAATAAACATGAATTATAGGGGATTTTAATATGTTTAAACAATTAAAAAAAGATAAGGAAAAGATTCAAAAAGAACTTGTATATAATATATCTTTAAAAGATTTTTCAGAATATTGTAAGAAAAATTCATTATTAATTATAATCACAATTGTAATTTTAGGATTAGCTCATGGAGCAAATCTTTTTTACAATAATTTAGGAATGGATACAAAATCTTTTGTTGAATTTCCAGATTTTTCTTATAATTGGTTAGGAATTGGAAGATTTGGATTATTAATTGAGAGAGCACTATTGAATTTAACAATGTTTTCTTCTTATTATGCAAGTGCTTTGTTTTTTATTTTTTTAATTTTATCAAATAGCGTTTTGTACTATACTATTTATAAAATAAGTAATAAAGATTTAGGACTTATTAATTTGTGTATTCCGCTTATAGCATTTACACATCCAATATGGGTAGAACAATTTGTATATATGCTTCAGATTGCAGAAATTGCAATGGCAATATTCATCACTTGTTTGGCAATTTTATTTATTTTTAATTGGATTCAAAACAAAAGGATTCTTTCATTATTTTTAGGCATTATTTGTATGATAGTAAGTTTTGCGTCATATCAATCTTTTGTAGCAATATATATAACACTTTGTATATTTGTTTTTTTAATGATGCATGAAAATATAGAAAAAACAAAATCTAGTTTCTTAACAATTTTAAAATTAATAAGTTCTTTTGGTATTGCATTCGGGCTATATAGATTTATTGTTTCTAAATTACCGGCAAATACTGCATATATAGATACTAGTTTTTTCTGGGGAAATAGACCATTAGAAGAAATTTTGAATTTTATAAAATCCAATATAACTGATGTAACTTTAGGAAATGGAAATTACTATAATTTAGGCTATTTATTAGGAAGTATTCTTTTTATAATTGCGATTATAATAAAAATAATTAAAGAAAAAGAATTAAGAAAGATTAATAAAATAATTTGGTATATTTTATCTGGAATTGCGTTTATATTAACACCATTTTTTATGACAATTGCAATTGGGCATGCTCCAATGATAAGAGCCCAATTGATATTACCATTTACACAAGCTCTTTTAATAATGTTTTCTTTTTATGTAATGAATGAACAAAAATTATTAAAAATTATTCCTATTATTTTAATAATTTTTGTTTTTGAAACACAACTATATATGACAGAAACTTTATACTATACAGAAAAAATGAGAAATGAATCAGATATAAGAATTGCTTATGAAATAATAAATGATTTAGGAAGAAATGGTGTAAAAGAAAATACTAAAGTTGCAATAGTTGGACACCAAGATGCAAGATTGAATCCAACATGTATAAAAGGAGAAACTGTTGGTATTTCATTATTTACATTGAACTATGGTGTAAAACCTTATTATGTACATACAAATGCTGGAATAATAGGATTATTTAAATGTTTAGGATACTCTTATAAAGAACCTACAACAGAAAATATGTTAGAGGCAAGAAATATAGCAAAGGAAATGCCAATTTGGCCAGAAGAGGGAAGTATTATAAAGAAAGAAGATTATGTAATTGTGAAAATTTCAGATGATGAAATGCCACTTGAATAGAAGATTAATAAAAGGCATTCAAATGAATTGAGTTACAAAAGCTCATAAGAAAAGAATGGCTTTTTATAATTTATTATATTGAAGTGAAAATTTACTTTTTAATATATTGAAATAATTAAATTAAGCATATATAATATGAAAAGAAAATTAAAAAAGGAGATTAAATAGATGAGAAAAAGAGGATTTGAAATAGCAAAAGGATTTGAAAATGCAGGAATAAACTTACCAGTTAGAAAAACAAAAAATTCAGCAGGATATGATGTTGAAGCAGCAGAAGATACAATTATACCAGCATTTAAGCCAGGTCAAAAACCAACATTGATAAAAACCGGTTTAAAAGCATATTGTGAGCCAGATGAATTTTATATGTTATGTAATAGAAGTTCTAATCCAGGAAAAAAAGGTTTAGTAATGGCAAATAGTGTAGGAATTATAGATAGCGACTATTACGGAAATGTGGATAATGATGGACATTTTATGTTTGCTTATTATAATTTTTTCGATCATGATGTTGAAATAAAAAAAGGTGATGTAATAGGACAAGCAATATTTATGAAATATTTAATAACAGATAATGATAATGCAGAAGGTGAGAGAGTTGGTGGATTTGGTTCAACTAACAAATAAAAATAAGTTGTAAAACAAATAATATATTAAACTCCAAAATCATTTACTTTTCAAGTGCTTTTTAGAACTTGTAATGAAAATGAAAAAAACTTTTTTAAAATTCGTTATAATTCTTTGACTTTTGCCATTTTTTGTAGTATAATTGTAATGTAGTAATTTTTAAAATTACTTGGAAGGAGTGGCGAAAATGTTTAAAGTAGGAGATAAAATAGTATATCCAATGCACGGAGCTGGAGTTATAGAAACGATTGAAGAAAGATCAATATTAGATGAGAAACAATCTTATTATATAATAAAAATGCCTGGTGAAGTAAAGGTTATGGTACCTACCGCAAAAGCAGAAGAAATAGGAGTACGTAATATAATAGATAAAGAAACAGCCGGAAAAGTAATTAATGTTTTAGAACAAGATAGTACTGAAATGTCTATGAAATGGAACAAAAGATATAGAGATAACGTTGAAAAAATGAAATCTGGAGATATTTTTGAAGTAGCAGACATAGTAAGAAATTTAAGTTTTAAACAAAAAGACAAAGGTTTATCAACTACAGAGAAAAAAATGTTACTAAATGCAAAACAAATTCTTGTTAGTGAATTAGTTTTAGCTGAAAGTAAAGGAAAAGAAGAAGTAGAAGAGTTAGTTGGAAACAAAATAAATATGTCTTATGAAATACACGGAATTGGCACTACAGCAGAACTTCAAAAGGCTGTTGGAATGCCAGAAGAAAACACAGATAATATCGTTAAGAAATTTATTTCAGCGAATTAATAAAAACTATAAAAAGATTATATAGAAATATATAATCTTTTTTTTGATAAAATAAAATTTAAAAATGATTTACATAAATTACACAAAAATGAAGGATTTGACAAGTATGTGTCGAATATTATAAAAGAAAGGTTAAAAAATGGTTCAATACACTGATGAATTAAAAGAGGAAATAAGGTCAGCAAATGATATTGTTGATGTTATATCTCAATATGTAACTTTAAAAAGAAGTGGTAGAAATTTTTTTGGATTATGTCCATTTCATAAAGAAAAATCACCTTCTTTTTCTGTTTCTGCAGATAGACAGTACTTTCATTGTTTTGGCTGTCATAAAGGTGGAGATGTATTTACTTTTATTAGTGAAATCGAGAGAATTTCGTTTAAAGAATCATTAGAGTTTTTAGCAGAACGTGCTAGAATTGAATTGCCAACAGTAGAAAATTCAGAATTTAATAAAACGCAATATCTAAAAGATAGAATGTTTAAAATAAATGCTGAAACAGCAATCTTTTACCACGAGAGGTTATATAAACCACTAGCCAAAATTGCGCAAGACTATGTAAAACAAAGAAAATTAGACAATAATACATTAAAAGCTTTTAAAATTGGATATTCAGGAGAATATAATGAATTATATAAAATGCTAAAATCAAAAGGTTTTAAAGATGAAGAAATTTTAGCAACAGGTCTTGTAAATAAAACCGAAAGAGGAGAATTTATTGATCGTTTTAGAAAAAGATTAATGTTTCCTATAATGGATGTTAGTGGACGAGTTATAGCTTTTGGTGGTAGAAAATTAGAAAATAACGATAAAATGGCAAAATACATAAATTCTAATGAGAATTTAGTATATTCAAAGAAAAAGCATTTATTTGCACTTAACCTTGCAAAACAATCTGATTCTAAACAAATAATTTTAGTTGAAGGGTATATGGATGCTATTTCTCTTTACCAAAGAGGATTTAACAATGTAGTTGCATCACTAGGAACAGCCTTGACAGAAGAACAAGGAAGATTATTAAGAAAATATAGTGAGCAAGTTATATTAAGTTATGACTCTGATGGTGCAGGGCAAGAAGCAATAATGAGAGGATTAAGTATTTTAGAAAATCAAGGTTGTGATGCAAGAGTACTTCAAATGGAAGGCGCAAAAGATCCAGATGAATATGTCATAAAATACGGAAGTGGTAGATTTAAACTATTAATAGAAAATGCGATTTCACTAGTAGAGTTTAAGATTAAAATGGTAAAATCTAAATATAATTTAGAGAATGCTAATGATAAAATAAGATTTTTAAAGGAAATAACTAAAATTCTTTCAAATGTAGACAATAAAATCGAAAGAGAAATTTATATTGAAAGTATTGCCGGAAATTATAATATTTCAAAAGAGGCAATTTATGCTGAAGTAAATAAAGCTGCTTATAATAATAATACTAAATTTAATGAAAAAAATTTAGTAAAACCAGCTGTAAAACAAGAAAAAGTGATAGAAATTAGTCCAGCAATTATTAAACGTGAAAATATGATTTTATATTTACTTATAAATCATTTTAGAGAATCTTATGAAGCAATTGTTACAAATATTAGTTTAGATGATTTCAAATTGGAAACAAATAAATTTATATTTGAGAAAATCTTGGAATCACCAGCAGAAGAAAGTGAAAAAATATTGCAAACAATAGCTAATATTGAAGATGCAGAAATACAATCACATGTTAGTGAAATTTTAGTTACAGATTATGAAATAAGTTCAATAGAAAAATGCATAGAAGATGTTGTTAATATCTATAATAAAGATAGATTGGCAAATCGAAAATTAGAAATTGTAAAAGAATTAGAAAATTCTTCTAATTTAACCAAAGATGAAATAGCTAAATTAGAACAAGAATTAAGTGAGATTATAATAGAGTTAGCTAAGAGAAAGTAGGAGGTAATTTTAAGGAAATGAAAAAAACAGATAAAGATATTATAGAAGAAAAAGAAGAGAAAAAACCTACAACTAAGAAAAAAGCAACTAAAAAGACAGAAGAAGCTGAAACAGCAGAAGTAAAAAAAGAAAGAAAAACAAAAAAAGCTAAAATAGAAAATGAAGAACAATTAGAAATAGCAGAAGTAACAGCTATAGAGGTTGAAGAAAAACCTAAAAAAAGAGTTTCAAAAAAATCAAAAAATGATAATGATATAAATGAAATTATTGAAAATCAAGAAAACATAGAAGAACCTAAAAAAACAGTTAAAAAGAAAAAAGAAAATAAAGAAGATGAAAATAATGAAGATATAGAAGAAACTAAGAAATCTTCAAAAAAATCAGATAAAAAAGAGGAAAATCAAGATGATAAAAAAGAAGATGCTGTTGACTCTGAAAAAGATAAAATACAAAAAATTGTAAGTACTGCTAAAGCAAAAGGAAAAATAACTTATGGAGAACTTGCAGCAGAACTTGGAGAAGCTAATCCAGAGCAAATAGATAAAGTTTTTGAAGCATTTGAGGAAATGGGAGTAAATGTACTAAAAGATGATGATGACTTATTAGAACCAGACTTAGATGATTTAAAAGAAGTTGAGGATATAAAACTAGAAGATCTAGATATGAATAATGCTATTGAAGGCGTTAGTATTGATGATCCTGTTAGAATGTATCTAAGAGAAATTGGTAGAATACCACTTCTTACTTTTGAAGAAGAATTAGAACTTGCAAAAAAAGTTTTAGATGGTGATGAAGATGCTAAACAAAAACTTGCTGAATCAAACTTAAGACTTGTTGTAAGTATTGCAAAAAAATATGTTGGTAGAGGAATGTTATTCCTTGATTTAATCCAAGAAGGAAACATGGGATTAATAAAAGCAGTTGAAAAATTTGACTATAAAAAAGGATACAAATTTAGTACTTATGCAACATGGTGGATAAGACAAGCTATTACAAGAGCAATTGCAGATCAAGCTAGAACAATAAGAATTCCAGTTCATATGGTAGAAACAATTAATAAATTGATTCGTACTTCTAGACATTTACTTCAAATGTTGGGAAGAGAACCAAGTCCAGAAGAAATTGCAGAAGAAATGGAAATTCCAGTAGAAAAAGTAATGGAAATTCAAAAAATAGCTCAAGATCCAGTATCTCTAGAGACACCTATTGGCGAAGAAGATGATAGTCATTTAGGAGATTTTATTCCAGATGATGAATCGCCAGCTCCACATGATTCTGCAGCATACACATTATTAAAGGAACAACTAGAAGAAGTAATGTCTACACTAACTCCAAGAGAAGCTAAAGTTTTAAAATTAAGATTTGGACTAGAAGATGGAAAAGCTAGAACTCTTGAAGAAGTTGGAAAAGAATTCCAAGTAACTCGTGAAAGAATTAGACAAATAGAAGCAAAAGCTTTAAGAAAATTAAGACATCCAAGCAGAAGTAAAAGATTAAAAGATTATATGAGCTAAAATATATTTTAAAGAAAAAGTCGAAAAAAATAGAAAAGTGTCAAAATTATGTAAATTATTTTATAAAAAAGCCTTGATTTTTAAGGCTTTTTTTGCTATAATAATATTGGAATTATTCTATTTTGTATTAAGAAAGGTGGAAACTAAGCCAAAAGCTTAGGAAAGAATATGAGTTTTTTAAATTTTGTTAAATCTTTTTTCGGAGATGATCCAAGTCAATATGTAGAACCTTCTGATTGGGAAGGCTTTAAAAATGATGTTGCAGTAGCAGCCAAAAGAGGTGTTATTTCAAAATCTGAAGCTCAAGAATTGATGGGATCTTTTAAATTATCAATTGGAGAAAAAGCTAGAAGATTTGCAGAAAAAGTTGAATCTGCAATAAAATTAAACCCAAGCGATAGATTAAATGCTAAAGCTCAAGAAATTCAAGCAGTTCAGGTAGACGCCCCAAAAAGAACAGAGAGAACTCGTGATAATGATAGAATAATAGGAGAATAAGAAAAAGATTTGAAAAAGATAAACTTTTAAAAGTTTATCTTTTTTTGATGCATTATATATATAATTGATGGCATATAAATTTGAAATAATTTATCGTAGTGATAAAAATGTTAGAATCAAAAATTTAAACAAAAGTATTTTGATAGAAAATCTTGACAAATACATTGATTCGTGTTAAAATTTATTACTGTAAACTGCTTAGCTAGGGTTCATAAATACTATTTTTTATAAGTAGTTACCCAAGTTGGAAGTTAGCGAGTATACGAAAAGGGAGGTGCATTTATAATGTACGCAATAATTGAAGCATGTGGTAGACAATACAAAGTGCAAGAAGGAGAAACAGTATATTTTGAAAAATTAGGTGCTGAAGAAGGAAAAAAAGTTTCTTTCGATAAAGTTGTTTTAGTATCTGATGAAGGAAAAGTACAAGTTGGAAATCCTTATGTAGCTAATGTAAAAGTTGAAGGTAAAATCGTTGCTAATGGTAGAGGAAAGAAAGTTCTAGTTTTCAAATACAAACCTAAAAAGAATGAAAGAAAAACTAGAGGACACAGACAAGACTATACTAAAGTAGAAATTACTTCAATTAAAGTTAAAGCTGAAAAAGCAGAAAAAGCTGCTAAATAATTATATCGAAATTAATAAACAGATATAAATGAAATTATAAAGCGAAAGGAGTGAATCTTTCATGGCACACAAAAAAGGTCAAGGTAGTGTTAAGAACGGAAGAGATAGTGAGTCAAAAAGACTTGGTGTTAAAAAATCTGATGGACAAATCGTTAAAGCTGGAAATATATTAGTAAGACAAAGAGGAACTAATGTACATCCAGGAACAAACGTTGGAATCGGAAGTGATGACACTTTATTTGCTTTAGTAGATGGAACAGTTAAATTTGAAAGAAAAGGTAAAGATAAAAAACAAGTAAGTGTTTATCCAGCTGAGTAAATAAAAGTTATTAAAGATTAATATAATAAAAAGAAGTGATTATATGAGATGAAATTGATTATTCGTTTCATATAATCACTTCTTTTTTATAAATTTAAATATTAAAAAGATATATAAATTTAAATATAAAAAAATATATAAATTTATATAAAAATATTTGAAAAAAAAAGTAATATATGATTTAATATTGTATATTAAAATATACAAAAGGAGAGAAAATTATGGGAGGTAAATTATCACCATTAATAATTATAGTGTTAATCGTAGTTCTTGTTCTTGTTGGAGGCTTACTTATTAAAACTATAACTGCAGACGATGGACAAAAACCAATCAATAATACAAAAGAGGAGAGTTTTCTTGAGGAACCAATAATAACATTAAATAAGGAAACAAACGAAGAAATGGAAGGGAGCGTAATTATAACAGCATATGCAAGCACTGAAAGTGGAGATGAGATTACTGAAATAACTCTTCCAGATGGCGTAAGTGTACCTGGTGCAACAGCGACATATACGGCTACTCAAAATGGAATTTATGAATTTTTTGCTACTGCAAAAGCTGGTGGTACTTCAAGTGCAAAAATAGAAGTTGTAGAAATACCAGAGATTTCGGCAACAAATCCTTATGTACCAGAAGGCTTTACTGTTATTGCTGATAATGTTGAAGAAGGTTTTGTTATCTCAGATGAATTTGGTAATCAGTATGTTTGGATTCCAGTTGAAACAGGAAAATTAACGAGAAAAACAATGTTAGATATAGATTATGCAGAATCAAGTGGGACATCTTCAGCCTTAGTAAATAGTGTTGCAAAATATTACGGATTTTACATGGGAAGATTTGAAGCATCTCAATATGAACGTAATGGAGAGGTTACAGCTGCTTCGATGTCTGGAAAAATTCCTTGGACAAATATAACATATTTAAATGCAGCAGAACATGCTGAGAATTCTGCAAGAGCATTTGGATATACTGATTGTAGCACTGCACTAATAAGTAGTCATGCTTGGGATACAACTGTTGCTTGGATTGATTTATCTAATGAAAATTATTCATCAGATGTTAATTTTGGAAATTATACAGGAACTATTTACCCAACAGGTACAACAACAACAGATACAGTAAGGAATATTTGTGATTTAGCTGGAAATGTTAGAGAGTGGACAACAGAAATTTATAAAGCTAAAGCAAATCCAGACGATATGAATTCAATTCAAAGAGTTGTTCGTGGTGGAAGTGCCAATTTAAAAAGAACACCAATAAGTCATATTTTCTACCCAGAAAATACTTCAGATAATTATTGGGGATTCAGATTGATGTTATATAAATAAAGAAAAAATATAGCTATTTTAGTGAAGAGATAAAATAAATGTAGATACACAAAAACGTGTCTACATTTATTTTTTTTTATATAAATATAAAACTTGTTATTATAGAATATAATAAAATATTACAAAGAATGCTTTTTTATTAGGGGTATATTGAAAAAGTAAAACAAATGATATATAATATTTGCACATATGAGATAAAGAGAGGATGATTATTATGGCAAATAAGTATAGAACTCACAATTGTGGTGAGTTAAGAAATGTAGATTGCGGAAAAGAAGTTAGACTAGCTGGATTTGTACAAACTATTAGAAATTTAGGGAAGATGGCTTTTATAGACTTAAGAGATGAAAATGGAATTACTCAAATCGTAGTAGGAGAAAACATAGATTTAAAAGATGTAACTAAAGAATGTACAATTACTGTAACAGGAGATGTTGTTGAAAGAAGCAGTAAAAATGATAAAATTCCTACAGGAGATATTGAAATTGTTGCAAAGGAATTAACAGTTCTTGGAAAATGTAGAAATTCATTACCATTTGAAATAAATGTTGAAGGTCAAACTGTAAGAGAAGATTTAAGATTAGAATATAGATTTTTAGATTTAAGAAATGAAAAAATTCATAATAATATAAAATTACGTTCTAAGATATTAAAGAACTTCAGAGATACAATGGATGAACTTGAATTTACAGAAGTTCAAACACCAATTCTTGCAAATTCTTCACCAGAAGGAGCAAGAGACTTTTTAGTACCAAGTAGATTACATCCAGGTGAATTTTATGCACTTCCACAAGCACCACAACAATTCAAACAATTATTAATGGTATCTGGATTTAACAAATATTATCAAATAGCACCATGTTTTAGAGATGAAGATCCTAGAGCAGATCGTTCACCAGGTGAATTTTATCAATTAGATTTTGAAATGAGTTTTGCAACTCAAGAAGATGTTTTTAAAACAATAGAAACAGTTCTACCTAAAGTATTTAAAGAAAATACAGATTGGAAAGTTGATGAAGCACCATTTATAAGAATTCCTTATAAAGAAGCTATGGAAAAATATGGTTCAGATAAACCTGATTTAAGAAATCCATTAACAATTTCTGATTTAACAGATATATTTAAAGGGACAGAATTTAATGCATTTAAAGAGAAAACAGTAAAAGCAATAGTAACAGAAAATATGGAAGAAAAAACAAGAAAATTCTTTGACGCTATGTCTGAATATGCAGTATCTGAATTAGATGCTAAAGGATTAGCTTGGGTTAAAGTAGACGGGGATGGAAATCTAAATGGTGGAATTAGTAAATTCATAGATGATGAAAGAAAAGCTAAAATTTTTGAAAGAATGAATGTAAAACCAAATTCAGCAATTTTCTTTGTTGCTGATGAATATAATAAAGCTGTTAAGATTGCAGGTGGAGTAAGAATTAAACTTGGAAATGAATTAGATTTATTAGAAAAAAATGTTTATAGATTCTGTTTTATAGTTGATTTTCCAATGTATGAATTATCAGATGAAGGAACTATAGATTTCAATCATAATCCATTCTCAATGCCACAAGGTGGTTTAGAAGCACTAAATACAAAAGATCCATTAGAAATTTATGCATATCAATATGATGCAGTATGTAATGGATATGAAATTTTATCTGGTGCTGTAAGAAACCACGACCAAGATATAATGATTAAAGCATTTGAGATAGCTGGTTATACTGTAGAAGATGTAAAAGGAAAATTTGGAGCATTATTTAATGCATTTAGTTATGGTACACCACCACATGCTGGAGCAGCTGCTGGAATTGATAGAATCATAATGCTTTTATCTAAAGAAGATAGCATTAGGGAAGTAATTGCATTCCCTAAAAATAAAAAAGCGAGAGACCTATTAATGAATGCACCATCAAAAGTATTTGATAAACAATTAGAAGAAGTACATATAAAATTAAATTTAGAAAATAATTAAATGAGGTTTTTTATTTATGAATAAAATGAAAAAAATATCAATAATTACTATAATTTTGTATATGCTTTTTGTGACTTCAGTTTTTGCATCAACAGCTACAATTTCTGTATCAGCAGCAAGATTGAGAAAAGAAGCCAATACTGAATCTGATGTTTTAACAAAAATCTATGAAGGGGAAAAAGTTGAAATATTAGAAAAAAATGGTGAATGGTATAAAGTAAAATACGGAAATAATGTTGGGTATTTAAAAAATAATTTAGTAAAAGAAGATTCTAATAATAGTGAAAATCTAAATATTTCAGAAGGAAAGACAACATCCAATAATGTAAGTGAAAATTCACAACAAACTATTGAAGATTCTTCTAAAGTAGTTACAAATTCTCAAACAAAAATTAGATATCAACCAAATATGATGTCTAATGTAATAGTTCAAATTGAAGCGGGGAAAGAATTAACTAAGATTGCTGAAATAGGAAAATGGATTCAAGTATCAGATGGAACAGTAGAAGGATGGATACTAGAAAATAAAATAAATGAAAACAAAGCTTTAGCTCAAGAAGATACAAATGAAAATGATTCTAATGAAAATAGTACAATTGAAAAAGAACAATCTGATACGGAAAATAAAACGAACATAGAGAATAAAAAGGATGCTGAAAGTAAAAAAGAAACTGAGAATGAAAAAAATACTGAAAATAAAAAAGATAACGAATCAAATAATAATAAATCACAAGGAACTAGTGCAAATAAAAAAGGTAAGGTAAATGTAGAAACTGCAAAAGTTAGAAGTAAAGCTGATAAAAGTTCTAAAGTTGTAGGTTTTCTAGATTATAATGATGAAATTATAATAACTGCAGAAGAAGGGGAATGGTATAAATTTACAGAGAAAGATTCTGCAGGATATGTTCATAAAACATTAATTACACTAATTGAAGATGAGGCAATTTCTTCAAGAGGAAATAATGAAGAAAGAAATCAAGAAGAAACAATTTTTAATGATACAACAACAGTTGATAATAATACAAATCAAGTTATATCAAATGTATTATCGAGCTCTGGTGATTTTTCCAAAAATGGAAATTCTGTTGTAGAACTAGCAAAGAAATATTTAGGATATAAATATGTTGTGGGTGGAAAAAATCCAGATTCAGGATTTGATTGTTCAGGATTTACAAGATATGTTTTTTTACAATTTGGATATAGTTTAGGAACAACTGCAGCAGGACAAAATAATTTAGGTGTAGAGATTGCCAGAAGTGACTTAAGACCAGGAGATTTAATATTATTCTATGATGAAGGAAAAACTAAAATAGGACATACTGGAATATATATTTCAGATGGGGATTTTATTCATTCTGCCAATCCAAAAAGAGGAGTTGTAATAGATAATATAAATACAAATTCTTATTACAATGAACGTTATATAATAGCAAAAAGGATAGTAGAATAAAATACATAAATAAAGGAGTAGATTTTATTAAAACAAAATTTGCAATTTTTATAATAATTATAATGGGGCTATGTATAAACATAGCTTCTTTTTTTTATATAGATAATAAATTAAAGGATATTGAGGATATTAATATTCTTATTAAAATATTAAGTATTACAGAAGAAAAAGAATATACTAATAAATATATTGTAAAAGTTATAAAATGTGATAATGTGTGTGAAGTAAAAAATAAAAAGTTAATTTTATATACAGAAAAAAATAAGTATTTTATGCCAGGAGATATTGTAAAAGTAGAAGGAAGTTTTTCTAAACCTCAATCGAAAAGAAATTTTGGTGGATTTGATTATAATAAATATTTAAAACAATTAAAAATATTTGGCACTATACAAACTGATAAATGTCAAAAAGTTGGAGAGAGTAAGGATATTTTTACTTTTTTCGAAAAAATTAGAAGGGAATTTTTAAATAGAATTGATGGAATATATGATATAGAAGAAGCTAGATTTTTAAAAAGCTTACTTTTTGGAAAAAATGATGAATTATCTGATAATATAAAGGAATGTTTTAGAGATGCGAATATTTCTCACATTTTAGCAATTTCAGGAATGCATGTTTCTTATATAATAATAAATTTGAAAAAAATTTTAGATAATGTTATAAAGAATAAGAAATTTAAAAATTATATTTTAATCTTTTCACTTATAATATTTTCTATTTTTACAGGAAATTCTGTTTCTTGTATAAGAGCATGTATAATGAGTGGGATGGTGTGTTTAGCTAGTAATTTTGAGAAAAAAAGTAATTTTTATGTTAGCTTTATTTATTCGTGGATAATAATTATTCTATATAATCCTTATAATATTTATAATATTGGACTATGGTTATCATACATGGGAACTTTAGGAATTGTTTTACAAAGTTCATTTTTAAATAGTTTAATTTGTCATAAATTAAGAAGAAAAAAAGTTAAAAGTAAAAAGAAATTTAAAATTATAGGAATTATTATAGAAAATTTTATAGTAACAATATCAGCTCAAATATTTATATTTCCAATAATTATGTATGTTTTTAATACTGTTTCATTTTCTTTTTTTGTTTCAAATATTTTGATTTCATTTTTTATAGGACCAATTTTAATACTGGGATATATAAATGTGTTTGTTTCTTATATAGAAATTCCAATTTTTAAAATATTGTTTTATATTGAAGAAATGTTGGTGAGTTTAATTTTTTTGATTTCAAATGTATGTGCGAAATTACCATTTTCAAAAATCTATGTTGTAACGCCAAGTGCTGGGAGTGTTTTGGGATATTATTTAATTGTTGTAACAATTTTATATAAATTTCACAAAAGAAAAATATATATGGTAAAATTATGTACTTCAAGTAAATTTGCAAGGAAAGAAATTAAACAATTTTTAACTAAGATTTTTGAAAAAATAAATAACTTTTTTAAAAGTAAGTCAATTTATTTGAAAAAAATTCTTAAAGTTTTTGTGTTAATTGTCATTTTATTACTATATATTTATAATCAAAAAGGAAAAAAATTAGAGATTAATTTTATAGATGTTGGACAAGGCGATTGCACTTATATAAAGACTCCACACGATAAAAATATTATTATAGATGCTGGAGAAGGAAATTCGGAAAAATATGATTATGGAAAAAATGTTGTATTGCCATATTTACTTGATAAAAAAGTAAAGAAAATTGATTATCTGATAATTTCTCATGCGGATAGTGATCATATAGGCGGAGTATTTGCAATAATAGAAAATATTAAGGTGGAAAATATTATTATAGGGATACAACCAGAAAAATCGAAACAATACGTAGATTTATTAGAAATTGCTAGCAGGAAAAATATAGAGATTTTAGAAATATTTGCTGGTATTAATTTGAAAATAGAAGAAAATATCTTTTTACAAGTATTATGGCCAATAAAAAATAAAATGATAGATGAAAATGCACTGAATAACAATTCTTTAGTTTTTAAATTTTATTATAATAATTTTTCATGTTTATTTACAGGTGATATAGAAGATATTGCAGAAGATGAAATTGTAAGACAATATTATTATTCAAATTTATTAAAATCTAATATTCTTAAAGTATCTCATCATGGTTCTAAAACATCTACTATAGATAACTTTTTGATATTAGTTAGACCACAAATTGCTCTAATAGGAGTAGGGAATAATAATAAATTTGGACATCCAAATAAAATTGTACTTGAAAGATTAGAAAAAATAGGAAGTAAAATTTATAGGACAGATAAAAATGGAGAAATAAATATATTAGTTAATAATAAAGGGAAAATTGTAATAAAAACACGCTATTAAAAATAAATGAAATTTTTGTATATTAATTTCCTAAAAATGCATAATAAGCTTAGGTGAGTATTATGAAGAGAGTTATAGTATATGGTATAATAATATTTATATTTTCTTTTGGAATTGGTTATTATTATTCAAAATTATGGAAAGATGAAAATATGCCTAAAGCAGAGAGTATGTCTTCACAAGTAGAAAATGTAGTACAAACAACAGCTGATGTAGAAGAAAAAATTAGTTATAATGCAAATTTAGTATTAAAAAAGTATTATAACGAATGTGGACACTTCAAAATGAATTTTGTGGAACTACCGATAGAATTCATAAATTTGACAGAAAAAGAAATAAAAGAGTTATATTCAGATTGGAGAATAGAAGAGTTTAGTTCAGATAATGTTATTCTTGCGCAAAACATAGATAAATTTTGCGATGATCATTATGTCTTGAAATTAGGTGATGAAAATGTTGAAGTATATAAAATGCTTGAAGCAGATGATTTTGAACTTATGGTGGAAACTAATATAAGTAAGGAATATTTGACTAGTAATGACATAAAAAATCTAGAAGAGGGGATATTTGTATTTGGAATTGGTAATTTGAATTCTGCTTTGGAGGATTTTGAGTAGAAAAAGAGAACATATTGAGAAAACTATTTGGTTTTCAATATGTTCTTTTTTTATTTGTTTATCTATTTATTTACTTATTTACTTATTTACTTATCTATTTTTATTTGTTTATTTATTTTGTGCCTTTGTTTATTATACTTTAAATTTTAAATTTCCGTCTTCCATATATCCCCAGATTGTTTGACCAGGAGTAACTTCACCTCTTAAAAGCATTTCTGCAAGTTCGTCTTCAACTAATTTTTGAATAGCTCTTCTTAATGGTCTTGCACCATATTTTAAATCAGTACCTTTTTTTGCAATATATTTTTTTGCTTCTTCATTTAAAGATAGATAAATTTCTTTGGTTTTTAAGGCCTCTTGAGTTTTCTCTAGAAGTAGGTCAACTATTTGAAGTAATTCTTGTTCAGTTAAAGAATTAAATACAATTACTTCATCAACTCTGTTTAAGAATTCTGGTCTAAATAAGTCTTTTAAAGCTCCTAATATTTTGTCTTTGTTCATTATTGCTTGATTGCCAAAACCAATTGAGTTGTTATTTAAATTTGAACCAGCATTTGAAGTCATAATTATAATTGTATTTTCAAAATTAACTGTATTTCCTTGAGCATCTGTAAGTTTTCCATCATCTAGTACTTGAAGTAAAATATTAAATACATCTGGATGAGCTTTTTCAATTTCATCAAATAAAATAATTGAATAAGGTCTTCTTTTTACTTTTTCAGTTAATTGTCCTGCATCATCATAACCAACATATCCTGGAGGAGAACCAATTAATTTTGAAGTAGAATGACTTTCCATGAATTCAGACATATCTACTCTAATTATATTTTCTTCACTACCAAACATTTCATATGCTAATGCTTTGGCAAGTTCGGTTTTACCAACACCTGTTGGACCGACAAATATAAAAGAAGGTGGACGTTTAGTACTTTGAAGTCCTGCACGATTTCTTCTTATAGCTTTTGAAACTGCAGTAACAGCTTCATCTTGAGAAATAATATGTTTATGAAGATTTGCTTCTAAGTTAAGTAATTTTTGAGTTTCTGCTTCTGTTATTTTGGTAACTGGAATTTTTGTCCAACGTTCAATAACTTCTGCGATGTCTTGAAGTGTAAGTACTGCTGGTTTTAAATCTTTTTCGATTTCTTCCATTCTTTGAATTAAAGTACATTCTTTTGTCTTTAAATCAGCTGCTTTTTGATATTCTTCGATTGAATCTGAAGAAACAGCTTCTTCTTTTTCTTCGGCAACTTTCTTTAATTCATTTTTTATTAATTCAAGTTCGAATAAAGCTTTGTTTTTTAAATTGATTTTTGAACAAGCTTCATCAATTAAATCAATTGCTTTATCTGGTAAAAATCTATCATGAATATATTTTTCGGACATTTTTACTGTTTTTTCAATTATATCTGTTGTAACAGTTACTTTGTGAAATTCTTCATAATATTTTTTTATTCCTTTGATAATTTCGATTGTATCGTCTATTGTAGGTTCTTCAACTAATACAGGTTGAAATCTTCTTTCCAAAGCTGAATCTTTTTCAATATATTTTCTATATTCTTTTAAAGTTGTTGTTCCTATTAATTGAATATCTCCATTAGATAGGGAAGGCTTTAAAATATTTGCAGCATTCATAGAATGTTCCGCATCACCAGCACCTATAATGTTATGGATTTCATCTATTACTAAAATTATATTTCCATAAGTTTTACATTCATCAACTAAAGATTTCATTCTTGCTTCGAATTGTCCTCTAAATTGAGTTCCAGCAATTATTGCTGTCATATCTAATAAATAAACTTCTTTATTTAAAAGTTTTGCGGGAACTTCTTGATTTGCTATTTTTTGTGCTAAACCTTGAGCTATAGCTGTTTTACCAACACCTGGCTCACCAATTAAACAAGGATTATTTTTTGAACGTCTATTTAAAATCTGAATCATTCTTTCTATTTCTTGCTCTCTACCGATTACAATATCGAGTAATCCATTTTTTGCTTTATCAGTAAGGTTTGTTCCATAAGTATCTAAGAACTTTTTCTTTTTATTTTTTTCTTTCTTTTGAACTTTTACAGTTTTTCCAGAGTTTGAATCGTGAGATTCGTTTTGAGTAGAAGAATCATTAGATGGTGAAGCTTTGAATATTCCAAAAATATTCTTTATAGGATTATCATTATTTTCATTTGCTCCATCTAAATTTTCAATATTTTCAAGATTTTCTAAATCTTCTTGTGTTATTCCAAGAGCTTCTAAATTCATATTTTCAGAAAAATCTTTTAAGATATTTTCAAATTGATTTGACATATCTTCAAGTTCTTCATTTGTTATATTGGCATTTTTTGCTAAAACTTCTAAAGGGTTTATTCCTTTTTCTTTTGCACAATTATAGCAAAGTCCTTCAACTGTTTTTTTACCGTTTTCAATTTTATTTAAAAACACAACTGCTGTGTTTTTATTACATACTGAACATATCATTTGTTAAACTCCTTTTGCATTAAATATTAAAAGTTAAAATTGCATTAAAACTTTAAATCTATAGACATAATAATACAATATTTTTTTTTCATAGTCAATGGATTTTTTATCTAAAATTTCCTTGATAAATCATAAATTACAAGAAATAAATTAGCAATTCGAGTAATAGAGTGCTATACAAGAAATTGACAATAAATTAAATTTATATAAGGAATTGATATTTTTAAACTTAAGTGCTATAATAAAGCTAATTTAATATAAGGAGAAGCAAATGAAAAGAGCGATAAGAAGATTTGTAAGCACTTTACATGGACCAAAAAAATATATTTTTTTTATTGTACTTGCATTAGTGTGTATTGTTTCAATTTGTTTAGGAATATATACTCAATTTTTTTATAAATATTCAGATACAGATCCATTGATGTTGGGAATTAATATAGGAAGCCAAAAGACAGCTGAAGAAATAGATATTTTAAAAGCTAATTTCAATAATTTGTTTAATAATTCAATTATTATTAATAGTGAAAATGTTAGAGTAGATAGGCTGGAAAATTCAAAAGAGTTGGTATATGGTGTTTATAATTTAGTAAACGAGGATGAAAATTACTATAGTGTTAATGCTCAAATTCCAATTTTAAATATAAATACAGATACAGCTAAAGCTATAAATTCTGAAATAAAAACAGAATATTATGATAAAGCAAATTCAATAATGAGAAGAACCGAAGGACATACTGTATATACTGTAACATATGCTGCTTTTGTAAACCAAGATATATTATCAATAGTAATAAAATCATCTTTAAAAGAACAAAACAAATCAGAAAAAGTAACAATAAAAACATATTGTTATAGCTTGCCAGAAGATACTATATTATCTATAAATGATGTATTAGAATCAAGTGAGATCTTATCTGTAAAAGGAATTACTCTAGAAGACATACAAAATATTATAAATGAAGATGTAAAAAAAGCTTATAATAATGCAAAAATTATAGCTGAAAATTATGGTACATTATATGAAAGAGATTTAAATAGTGGAATATATAAAATTGAAAACACATCAAATTTCTTTTTAACTCAAGATGGATACATATATATAGTATATGCTTATGGAAACAATGATTATACAAATGAAATGGATATAATAATTTTCTAATTAGGAGGAAGATAATTGAAAAAAGTTAGTATATTACTTGTTAGTTTTTTACTTATGATAAATTTCATGACTTTTTGTGCAAGTGCAACTGAGCCTGGTAATGAAGAAAATTTAGAAACAGCAGAGCTTGTTCAGAATCATGAAAGATTAATAAATACTTATGGAAAAATTATAGAAGCAGGTGAGCCGATAGAAACAGTTACTGGTACTGTAACAGAAAAAGTTCAAGAAGTAACTGTTGAAATTACAGAAGGTGAATATATAGGAGAAGAATTTACAACTAATTATGTGTTATCATATGATATTGAAGGTAAAATATTAGCCTATGAACTTGATGTTGGAAATAAAGTTACAGTTCAAATAATAGAAACTGCAGATGGAACAATTTCTGCAACAGTATTAGATGTTGTAAGAGCAAATTATATAGGAATAATGTTTATATTATTTCTTGCAAGTGTTGTTTTAATAGGCGGAACAAAAGGTGTAAAAGCAATTTTTGGATTACTATATACAATTGCATTAATTTATTTGATTATGATAAAGGGAATTTTTGAAGGACAGGATGCAATTGTAAATTCAATAATAACAATAATTTTTGTTATAGTTGGTACTTTTATAATAATAGGAAATGGAATAAACAAGAAAATATTAACTGCTGCTATTGGTACAGTTGGTGGAGTTTTATCAGCAGGAATTATGGCCTTAATATTTAATAATCTAGCAAAACTTACAGGAGCCGGAGAAGATGCTATTCAATTAAGTATAAATATGACTTCAATTAGCTTTAATTTTAGAGATTTACTATTTGCGGGAATTTTAGTATCAGCGTTAGGTGCTTGTATGGATGTTGGGATGTCAATTGCATCAAGTTTAGATGAAATAAAAATAAAAAATCCAGATATAACATGGCAAGAATTATTAAAAAGTGGAATGAATATAGGAAGAGATGTTATAGGAACAATGACAAATACTTTAATACTAGCTTATGTAGGTGGGTCACTAACTTTAATTCTTTTATTTATGGCTTCAAATATGAATATATATGAAATTTTAAATAAAGAAACAATAGCAGAGCAAGTTATATCAGCATTAGCTGGAAGTATGGGAGTTGTATATACAGTACCAATTACATCATTAGTGTATTCTGTATTAAATAGAGATAAAGTTGTTTATAGAAAAACTTCAGATAATAAACTAAATGGAAAAAGAAGTTTGAAAATTTAAATTGTAAATAATTAAAAAAGGAAAGTGATAAAAATTGTTAGAGTTATAAATAACAATTTTTATCACTTTTTTGATTTAACAATTATAATCTTTGACACAAAGTTAAAAATTTTGTAGACAATTTAATTATATAAAATTAAAATAAATAATAATTTTTATAAAAATTTATCTAAAGAAATCAAATAAATTTCCTTCAATAGGGTTGCTTTGTGGTTGTTGGCTTGTCGGTGCTTCTGATTTTATTTCGGGTTGCTCAGAAAGAACTACAGGAACTTCAATTTCACTTCCATTTCTATAAACAGTTAATTTTACAGTATCACCAATTTTATAAGTATATTTTATTTTGTTTAGTTCACTAACTGATTTTACTTCTTGACCTTCAATTTTTGTTATTATATCAGAAACTTGTAATCCGGCTTTTTCAGCTGCTGAATTTTCTTCTACTGTTTCAACATATATTCCTTCTGGGATATGGTATCTTTTTGAAATATTGCTATCAACTGCCGAAGCAGATATACCTATATAAGGTCTTTTTACTGCTTGGAATTCTATTAATTGCTCGATAATATTTGTTGCAGAAGAAATTGGTATTGCAAAACCAATACCTTCAATACCAGTTCCAGCATATTTCATTGTGTTTATTCCAATTAATTCTCCATTACTATTAACTAGGGCACCACCGCTATTTCCAGAATTTATAGCTGCATCAGTTTGAATTGCAGTAAATGTAGTACCGTCATCACTTGAAATTTCTCTATCTAGTGCACTAACAATACCACTAGTTACAGAATAATCCATTCCTAAAGGATTTCCAACAGCCATAACGAATTCACCAACTTTTACTTGATCAGAATTTCCAATTTGAGCAGCAGTTAAGCCAGTTTTTTCAATTTTTAGAACAGCTAAATCAGTATAAACATCAGTACCTATAACTTTTGCTTCATATGATGTTGTATCATTATATAAATTAACTTTTATACCAGTAGCTTCTGTTATTGCGTAAAATGAAGAATTACTTTCTGAAGAGATAACATGATTGTTTGTTACAATATAACCATCTTCAGAAACAATAATACCAGAGCCAGTAGCTTCGCCGGTAGAAGAACCACCAAATAAAGAACTAATTTGATAAGTTACAGTAATACCAACAACTGATGGTAAAACTTTTTCAGCAACAGCAATGGATGTATTTGAGTAATCTGAAAGATTAACTAAATTAGTAGCTTCGTTAGAAGCTGATGAAAAAATTTTTGAAGAAGTTTCAGTAGTTGAACTTCCAATAAGTTTTGTTTTTATTGAAGGAACTCCAAAGCATGTTCCAACAACAAGTGTTGCTCCAACAATACCTGAAATAAAAGGAACTATAACTGTTTTTCCGAAGCTTGAAGAAGAATTTTTTGAAGATTTGCTTTTTTTAAAAGAGTTGTCGCTGCTATAATTAAAGTTGCTAGGACTATATGTGTATGTGTTGTTTTCGGAATTAAAGTCAAAATTATTTTCGTTATTCATTTTTTACCTCCATGACAAATTTTTCTTTAATATATAATAACTCAAAAAATATTCTTACACAATAGAAATCTTTTGAAAAAAATTATTTTTGTGTTGAAATATTTTATTGGTATAGATATAATAACTCTATAAAATTAAAATAATATTAAAAATAAAAAAATATAGTAATTTAAGAAAGAGAAATGATGAAAGAAA
>JAFXGW010000017.1 GCA_017536685.1 Clostridia bacterium
CAAAGAATCAGATGTGGAACTAATACATGCAGATAATGTTGCAATAAAATTAAATTATAAAGATTTAGAAAAATTAGATATCGGATATATTCTTTCAAAAATAGATTTAAATGAATTGAATTTTGGAATAGAATTTGAAGAAGTATATGATGAAGATGGAATTTATATATTTAAAGTAACGAAAGGTAATTAGGAAATGGAAAACAAAAAAGTAGCAGTAATAATGTCTACATATAATGGAGAACAATTTATTAAAGAACAATTAGACTCAATATTAAATCAAACTTATAAAAATATTGAGATAGTAGTAAGAGATGATGGCTCAAAAGATAATACAGTTGCAATTGTAAAAGAGTATATGAACAAGTATCCAAATATAGTTTTACATGAAGGTGAAAATTTAGGATTTATAAAAAGCTTTTTCGAATTATTAACTTTGGTAGATGCTGATTATTATTCTTATGCAGATCAAGATGATATTTGGATGGAAAATAAAATAGAGCTTGCAGTAAATTCTTTGAATGCATTAGACAATACAAAGCCAAATATGGCATTTGGAAATTCTGACTATTACGACGAAAATATGAAATTTATTGGAACTGGACCAAAAAACAAAAAAGTATCTTTTCTAAAAGCGTTATTTTCTTGTTGTGGACAAGGTATGACAATGACTGTAAATAAAAAAACAAGAAACATGATAATTGAAAATACACCAAAAAACTGTTTTTTCCATGACTGGTGGACATATTTAGTATGTATTGGACTTGGAAATGTAGCATATGATAATGTAACAACTGTAAAATATAGAAGAAGAAAAGAAAATGCAACTTCAGAAGGACAAGGATACTTTAGACTACTAGCTTGGAGAATAAAACATTTGTTAGTTGATGGTGGAATGAAAGACATTAAACAACAGATGATAAATTTTAGAGAATATTATTATCATCAATTATCAGATGAAAATAAAAAAATTATAAAACTATTTTCAGAAAAAGAAAATACTCTTGGGCTTGCTGTTAGAAAAATCTTCTATCCAAAAAGATTTAGAGATAACTTATTAGATGATCTTATGTTAAGATTTATATTTTTAATGGGAGTATTATAATAATGAATTCAGAAAAAAAATTATTTTTAAAGAATTTTATATGGAATAGTTTGGGAACGGGAATTAATGCTTTTAACTCTTTGTTTTTCCTAATAATAGTAACAAGAGTTAATGATATACAAACAGCAGGAATATTTTCAATTGCTTATGCAACAGCAACAATTCTTTATACGTTAGCGATGTATTCTGGAAGACTTTGTCAAGTAACAGATATTGAAAATAAAATATCAGATAAAGATTACATAACAAATAGAATAATAACTTGTATAATGATGTTTATAGGAGCAGCGGGATTTTTAGTTATTCAACAGTATTCTGCTTTTAAAACAACAATTTTTGCATTGCTTGCTATTTTTAAAGGAATAGAGGCTTTTTCTGATATCCTTTATGGAGTAATGCAAAAAAATGATATTTTATATAAGTCTGGACAGTCTTTAAGTATAAAAGGTTTTGTTGGAATTGCAGCGTTTTTAATCGTAGACTTGATTACAAGAGATTTAAGATGGGCTTGTTTATCTGTAATTATAGTTAACTTTATAGTTTTAGTCGTATTTGATTATTTTATAATAACAAGGAAGTTAATAGATAATACAAGAAAAATAAATAAAGCTAATGTAGTTTCAATATTTAAAAGTGAGTTTTTTGTATTTGTAAACTCATTTGCTGGAATATATATTTTAAATGCACCTAAATATGCAATTGATAGCTTTTTAACAGAAGACATCCAAGCTATTTATGGATATATAATGATGCCTGCAACAGTAATGACATTATTTACACAATTTATAGTAATGCCATTTTTAGGTAAAATGAAAGAAATGTATGAAAATAAAAAATTAAAAGAAATGGAACAAGTTACTTTTAAAATAAAATTAATAGTAATTGCATTTGGAGCATTTGCAGTATTTGCAGCTTTTTTACTTGGACCAGAATTCTTGGGACTAGTATATGGATTAGACTTAACAGCTTACAGAATGAACTTATGTGTAATTATAGCATCATATATATTCTATGCAATTTCATATATAAATTTAGTAACATTAACAACAATAAGACATACGTTTATACAGTTTGTAATTTATGTATCATCAATGGTTATAGCGTTTATAGGTTCAAATATTTTGGTAAAGAACTTTGGAATAAACGGAGCGACATTTTCATGTACAACAACTTTAGCAATTCAATTTGTTTTATATACAATTGCAACGAAAGTAATTATGCATAAAGAACGTAAAAAATTAAATTGTTAAATAAAACTTTAAATATATTTATTGCTCCCAGGGTTTAATATATTTTTTGTAACTCGGTGTTTCCCAACTAGGCTGTAACAGGCAAAGCCTTAACAGCCTGAGTCGGTCCCCACGGAACACCTCGCCTAAAAAAAAATATATTGAAAACCCTTCGCGCAATTAGTATTTTTTAATAGTTTTATTTAACAATTAAAGTTGTTTTAGAAAGGGAAAAACAATGGAAATATTATATGTACTATCAGTTATAGTATTAGCTGTAGCATTTATGTTATTTAAAAAATCTGATGAGAAATTAAATTTTATTAAATGGGTAATTATCTTTATAGTATCATTATATGGATACAATATATTTTTAGGAATGGTACTTGGACTTTTAAATATTACCTCTCATTTATGGCTTTTATCTTTAATAAATTTAGCTTTTGCAGTACTTTTAGGATATAAAGCGATAAGAAAAAAAGAGATTCAAAAATACTTTGTAACCAAATTAAGTATTGCTGGATTGATAATAATTTTTATAATTTTTGGAGTAATGTTCTTTAAAGATTTATATATTCATAAAGGAGACGTAACTCATAGTGCAGTTGATGCTGCAGTTCATTACAGAGCAGCAAAACATTATTCTGATAATTTAAAAATATTTATAAATGTAGAAGATAAAACATTTTTCAATTTTAATGTAATGCAACCAGGAGCATATATAAATGATGGTATATTTATAAATGTAATTAATGGTATTACTGGAGCAGAACATGTTTATGTGTATCAAGTGTTTGAAGTAATAACTTTATTCTTATGTGGCTTATCTTTATATAGTTGCTTTATAGATAAAATAAAAACTAAAAGAGGATTGATTGGAAGCTTAGTCCTATTTGGCTTATATTTATATGGTTATCCATACAATTCTTGGATTTTTGGCTTTTCATATTTATCAGTTGGAATTGTAATGACAACAATGCTTGTACCTGTTGTAGAAATGTTATATTCAAAAGAAAATGTTACTAGAAAAATAGTAGTACCACTAATTGTACTTTTAGCAACAGGATTAATATTTTCATATTGTTTATTTGTACCAGCAATATTTGCTGCAATATGTATATACTGCTTCTTAAAAGACTTTACAATAGAAGGAAAAACATATTTAAAATTCTTCAAAAAAACAACTCTTTTAATAACAGGATTACTTTTACTTGTAACAGCAGCTGGAATTGGATATTTATTCATACCAACTTTCTTTATTGAAGGGCAAACAAATTTAGTTGATGCATTAAAGATTGATGGAGAAATATATAACGAAAAATATCTTAACTTCTTTGCTTACATACCATTTGCAATAATGTATTTATTTGAATTTATTAAAAAATTTAAAGATAGAGAACTAGAATATTCAGATATATTTGCAGTGGTATTAATGGGATTTTATGCACTTTTAAATATAGGTTTAGCATTTGGATTTGTATCTCAGTATTACATGTTTAAAATTTATTTTATATTATGGATAGTAATTTTTAATGTAACAATAGAATTAGTAAATAAATATGTTGATGAAAAGAATTTTAGGATAGATATAATTTTACTTGGACTTTTATATGCATTTTTAGTATTTAAAGCTGTTTCACCAGTTACAATAATTAAAATATTTGTATTAATTCTTTTTGTGGGATATGCATTTATAGGAGAATTAATAAGAAATCACAAAATAAATGGATTGGCATTAGTTTCTGTATTTGTAATATACAAACTATTAAGAGGCACAGATTTTAATTCAGTATTTAAATTATATATGTTAGCGTTTTTAGTATTTTATACTGTGATTCCAGGACTAAGTAAAAAAATTGATTTTGATAAAATAAAAGAAATTTTAACTAAAGTGACTCAAAAATTAAAATTAACAAAACTAGTGAATTGTTTTACAAGTATTATTAAAAAAGTTAATTTAAAAACACTTTGCGTTTCTGGATATGTATATGTAACAATTTGGGGCTTATTTGTATGTGGATGGGTTTGGATAAAAGCTGGACATGTAATAGGAGAGGCAGAGAAACATGCTCTTCCAAATTTTGTGGGAATTTACTATGATGAAAATTGTAATTATAGAAAATTAATAGATATGACAACAGCATTTAATGATGGATCTGTTGAACTAGCACTTTGGGCTAGAGATAATATTGAAGATTTAAGTGCAGACAATATAACATTAATGACAGAAGGATATTTTAATAGAATATGGGCAACATCAATTTTAGAAATTGATTCAGAAAAATTACCATATCAAAATTTTGTTCAAGACGCAAAAATATATACAATAGAAGATGGATTAAAAGATCCAGAAAGAAAATATTTGGTAAGATGTGTTTGGGATGAAATGCAAAGACAAAACGCATATAAAGAAGAAATAAAAGAAATTAGAGAAATGGAAAATATCGAAATTTTATTTGAAAATGAAAATGGATATGTTGCTAGAATAAAAGGAAGATAAAAATTAAAAGTTATATGGAAATAGTTTAAAATTATAATTATTTCCATATAGCATATAGAAAATATAAATTATTTAAAGAATAATTATAATAATTAAAGGAGAAAATTTATGGGAATTTTCTATGTATTAACAGTAATTGCAATGCTTACTACTTTTGTACTTTTCAAAAAATCTGAAAAGAAACAAAATTTAGTAAATCATATAATCTTAAGTGTAATTTGTTATTTAGGATTTAATATTTTAGTTTGTATGGTATTTGGATGCTTAAATATAACAACAAATTTAGTATTTTTATCAATTGCAGATTTGCTTGTAGCGGCAGGTCTTGGATTTAAAATTTATAAAGATAAAGGAATTCAAAGTTTTGAAATAAGAATAAAAGATTTTGTGGGAGCTTTAATTTGCTTATCGATTGTTTGCTATATGGCAGTTGACCAATATACACCACTTTCAAAAACAGTCGCAAATGCATCAGTAGATGCTTGTATGCATTATAGTGCAGCAACAAATTTTGCAGATGAAATGAAAGCTTTAGCAAAAATTAATAACACAACAGGTTATAATTTCAAAACAATGCAAACAGGTGCTTACATAAATACAGGTATATTTATGAATATAGTAAGATCTGTTATTCCATCATGGGAAGATTATGTGGCATTTAAAGTTTTTGAAACAGGAATAACCGCTTTAGTAATATTATCATTCTATATGTTAATATCAGATAAATTGAATAATAAAAAATCTTATGTAATAGGAATGATATTTTTAACATTATATGCATTCGCATATCCATATACTAGTTTATTACATGGATTCTCATATTTAAGTGTATGCTTAGTATTTGCAACTGCACTTTTCTATATGGCAAAAGAATATGGAAAAGGAGAAATGAATTTCTGGGTACAATTGCCAATAATTGTGTTAATAGGAGTTGGAATAATATTCTCATATTGTTTATTTGTACCAGCATTATTTGCATTTATATGTATATATGTATTTGTAAAAGATTTTGATAAAAAGCAAGAAAAATCTTATTTGAGATTTTTCAAGAAATCAACTATTTGGGTAACTGGATTGCTACTTGTAGTAACAATTTTATCAATATTCTATTTAGTAATACCAACATTTACAGATAGTGATCAAAATAAATTAACAGATGCAATAGGATTTGAAGGTGGAATTTATAAATCTTTATATCAAGATTTCTTATTCTATATACCATTTGTAGTATTATTTATTTATAAAACTATAAAAAATAAAAAATTAAATTTCCAAACGATAGCGCTTGGCTTAATTGGTGGGCAAACATTACTTATGTTCTTTGGTGTAGTTTATGGAATTGTATCTCCATATTATTTCTATAAAATGTATTTCTTATTATGGATTCTTTTTGTAGAAATTGCAGTAGAAGTTATGGCTGATATGGATGAGAATAAAGAAATGTTTGTAATGCTTTCTTCTTATTTAGTAATTTGGGTAGCAATTATTATGCTTGCAATTACAGGAACTGAACATAGATTGCACATAAAACGTCCAACATTATTTGATGAATGCAGAACTCATAAACTTGCTGGAATTTATTATGATACAAATGTTACAGCGATTGCAAATATAAATGTTTCTTGTATAGTTGATGCAAACAGAGTAAAACTTGCTGAAGCAATGCAAGATGTAGATGATATAACTTTAAAAAATATGTTAGTTGGTGGAATGAATACAAACTGTAAAGCTTGGATGTATGTAATATCTAGAGCAGAGTCTGGTGGTGCTTCAATTAATGATCTTCAAAAAGCAGTTGTTGAAACAGATGTAGAAGATTTTATGGAAGATGAAGAGAAAAAATATTTTGTTTTATATACAGGTGACAAATATGAAACAACAGAAGATTATGAAGTTGTTTTCCAAAATGAAGCTGGAGTTATATTAAGAAAATTAGACAAATAATAATTTGTTGGTGAGATTGTAAAATTTGCTCTCAGTTGATTAATATATTTTATAAGTTCGTCTCCTTGCTGGTAGGGCAATGATTAAAAAATTTTAACGCTCAAAATTCGTTCGCTAATTTTTTAATCAACAGCTTCGCTGACCCTCCCGGTACTGCGCGTCGACTTTTATAAAATATATTAATCAACTTGCGGCAATCTTAAATTATCAGCTCGGCAAATTATTATTTATCCAAGGAGTAAATATGAAAGTAGCAGTTATTATAGTAAACTATAATGATGTAGAAGATACAGAAAAATATGTAAATACAATAACTAAATATGAAAGTATAAACAGAATAGTAGTAGTTGACAACATGTCTACTAATGCTGGAACTTTTGAAACTTTGAAAAAATTAGAATCTCCAAAAGTAAATGTTATTCAGTCAGAAAAAAATGGAGGATATAATTATGGCAATAATTTTGGAATAAGATATTTAGAAAATCTTAAAGAAGAATATGATTATTATATAATTTCAAATCCAGATATTTCTATTTCAGAAGAAGCTATAAAACATTGTTTAGATGTAGCAGAAGAAGATTCTAAAATAGGTGTTATAGCACCAAGAATGTTTAATAAAGAAAACAATCCAATTAGAAGATGTGCTTGGAAGATGAGAACTTTTGGATTAGACGTAATTCATTCAACAAGAGTTTTAGAAATGCTTTTTTATAAAGTTTTAAGAAATGGTGAATATTCAAATAAAGAATATGAAAACGAAATTTTAGAAGTAGAAGCTATTTCTGGAGCGTTCTTTATAATAAAATCTAGTGTTTTAAAAGAAATTGGAATGTTTGATGAAAATGTATTTTTATTTTATGAAGAAGATATCCTAGCAAAAATGCTTGAAGAAAAAAAATATAAAACAATAAGTTTAAATTCAGAAAAATTTATCCATTACGAAAGTCAAACAATTGGTAAAACCTTTAATTATTATAGAAAAATGAGACAACTATTTATTAGTAAAATGTATTATCATAAAAATTATAATAAAATTAATTTTTTACAAATTGTAATATACCACATATTAAATATTTGCAGAAAAATAGAATTATTAATAGAAATTCCATTAAGAAAATTATTAAAAAAATAAAATATGTTGTAAAAAAAACATTATATGATATAATGTGACTATAAAATGGGGGTAAACCTTGAAAAAAAATATTAAAAATTTTGATTTAGATATTCTAAAAGAAGAACTAAAAAATATGGGTGAGAAGCCATTTAGAGCAGAACAAATCTTTAAATGGGTTTATCAAGATAAAGTTACAAGTTTTGATGAAATGACTAATTTATCTTTAGATCTAAGAAAAAAGCTTGAAGAAAATTATTCACTTGGAAATTTTAAAATTGTAAAAAAGTTAGAATCTGTTGATGGAACAAAAAAATATTTATTTGATGTTCAAGATGGGCAAGGAAATTTAATTGAAAGTGTATTAATGCAATATCATCATGGATATACTATATGTGTATCTAGTCAAATAGGCTGTAAAATGGGATGCAAATTTTGTGCTTCTACAGGGATTCCTTTTTCAAGAGACTTAGAAGCGGGAGAAATTGTAGAACAATTATTAGCAATTGAAAGAGATTTAGGAATTAGAATTTCAAATATTGTATTTATGGGAATTGGAGAACCTTTAGATAATTACGATAATGTAATGGAATCAATAAAAATTTTAAATAACCCAAAAGGATTAGCCATTGGAGCAAGGCATATTAGTATTTCAACAAGTGGTTTAGTTCCGAAAATATATGAAATGGCAGATAGGCAAATGCAATGTACTTTGTCAGTTTCTCTTCATAGTAGTAATAATAAAACTAGAAGTGAAATGATGCCAGTAAATAACGCCTATCCAATAGAAGAATTAATGGCTGCTTGTAAATATTATATTGAAAAAACAAATAAAAGAATTTCTTTTGAATATGCTTTAGCAAAGGACAATAATGATAATTTAGAGGATGCCAAAAAGCTTGTACAATTATTAAAGGGAATGCTTGCACATGTAAATTTGATACCAATAAATAAAATTGAAGATGGAAAATATACCAAAAGCACAAATGAGAATATAATAAAATTTAGAGATTACCTAAATGATCACGGAATAGTAGCAACAATTAGAAGAGAATTAGGCTCTGATATTTCTGCTGCTTGTGGTCAATTAAGAAAACAAAATTTAAATAAGTAAAGAAGGTGATAAGTAGTGAGAATATTAGCGAAATCTGATATTGGTAAAGCACGTGAAATGAATCAAGACAGTTTCTATATATCAGATTTAGAAAAAGATGAATTGAAGTTATATATATTAGCTGATGGAATGGGAGGCTATAAAGGTGGAGAAATAGCTAGTTCTTTAGCAGTAGCAAGCGCAAGAAATTATATAGTAAATAACTTTAAAAAGGTAAAAAAAGATAGAGAAAGTATTTTAATATTACTTAAAGAAGCTGTTGAATATGCAAATAAAGTTATATATGAAAAATCAGCTGAAGATCCAGAATTACATGACATGGGAACTACGCTAGACATATGTTTAGTATACAACAATAAAGTTTTTATAGGACATATTGGAGATAGTAGAGTATATAGAATAAGAAAAAATATAATGAGAAAACTTACTACAGATCACAGTTATGTAGAAAAACTTGTGAAAGAAGGTACTATAACAAAAGAAGAGGCCTATAATCATCCTAAGAAAAATATGTTAATGAAAGCACTAGGATGTAGCTTACTTGTTGAGCCAGATGTTATATGTAAAGGTTTCTTAAAAGATGACATATTGCTAATGTGTTCTGATGGACTAACCAATATGTTAAGAGATAATGAAATTTATAATTTATTATTAAATAACCCAGATGAACCAGTAGAAGCGTTAATAAAAAATGCAAACGATCTTGGGGGATACGACAATATAACAGTAATAATTATAGATAATATAGATATTGGGGAAGAAACTAAGGAGAGATAGTTATGAATCTTATAGGTAAAATGTTAAATAACAGATATGAAGTTTTAGAAAAAGTAGGAAATGGTGGTATGGCTACTGTTTATAAAGCCAAATGCCATATACTAAATAGATATGTAGCAATAAAAATACTAAAAGATGAATTTACAACAGATAGTGAATTTATCAAAAAATTCAATACAGAAGCTCAATCAGCAGCTGGGTTAAATCATCCAAATATAGTTTCTGTTTTTGATGTATGCAATGAAGATAATTTGTATTATATAGTAATGGAATTAATTCAAGGAAAAACATTGAAAGAAATTATAATCGAAGATGGAAGATTATCTTGGAAATGGTCTGTAAATATTGCGATTCAAATAGCATCTGCATTAGAAACAGCTCATAAAAATAATATAATACATAGAGATATAAAACCACACAATATAATAATAACAGAAGATGGAATTGCTAAAGTAACAGATTTTGGTATAGCAAAAGCAGTTTCAAATTCTACAATAACAGCTTTTGGAACAACAATAGGCTCTGTTCACTATTTTTCACCAGAACATGCTAGAGGTGGATATACAGATGCAAAATCAGATTTATATTCACTTGGAATTGTAATGTATGAAATGTTAACAGGAAGAGTTCCATTTGATGCAGATACACCAGTATCTGTTGCATTAAAACAAGTTCAAGAAGAACCTGTAGATCCAATGAGATATAATGATAGCATACCTGTAAGTGTAAACAGAATTATTTTAAAGGCAATGCAAAAAGATCCAAATTTAAGATATCAAAATGCTAGTGAAATGTTAAGAGATTTATCTTTAGCGTTAAAAAAACCAAATGAAGATTTTGTCGTATTAGCTACAAGATCAGATGATTCTCCAACACAAAAAATTCCTACAATTTATGAACTTGAAATGGAAAAAAATAATGATAGAAAAGCACCGAAAGTAAGCAATAATGAAGAGTCTACAACTAAGAAAAAAGAAAATAAAATTAAAGCGTTTTATACTAAACATAAATGGGCTGAAATAGCTACAGTAATTTTGGTGGCAATAATCTTATTTGTATTAGCAATGTATGGAACAATAGCAACACTTACTGATAGACCAGACCAAGTATCTATGCCAAATTTAATTGGAGATGCTGAAGGTATTGGAAGATTAAAAAGAGACGATGCAATAAAACAATTAGAAGATTTAGGATTTGAAAATATTTCTATAGAAGAAGAATACAGTGATACTATAGAAGAAGGATATGTTATTTCTCAAAGTCCAGAATATGTTGGTGAATTTAGAATAAATGTAGATGATGAAATAAAATTAGTTGTAAGTAAAGGTCAAAAAATAGTTACTCTTCCAAACAAAATGGTAGGAAAAACAATAGAAGATGTAACGAAAGAACTAGATAAATTAGAACTAAAATATGAAATCATAGAAGAAAACAGCGAAAAAGTTGAAGCAGAAATTGTTTTAGCAGTTAATCCAGAAGAAGGTGAAGAAATAACTGCTGCTACCGTAATTCAGATAACAAAAAGTATAGGAAGTGCATTTAAAGATGTTCCAGTACCAAGTGTAATAAATTCTGAAGAAAGTGTAGCTGTTAAAACTTTATCGGATTTAGGTTTAATAGTTAATGTTGTATATGAAGAAAATGCTTCAAAATCAGATGGTGTTGTAATTTCACAAAGCATTAGTGGTGGAAAAACTGTAAAAGAGGGAGAAAATATAGAAGTTGTTGTAAACAAACAACCTACAAAATCAACTCTTACTGTAAAAGTAAATTTAAAATCATTAATGAATTATACAGAACCAGAATCAATAACTCAAAATACTATTGATGAATTTGGAAATACTGTTGCAACAACTACTACACCAGAAATAGAAAAAGCTACAGTAGTTATAGAAGTTGGAGATGACACAATATTAAGCGATAGTTACCCAATGAATAAATCGGAAATAACAAAAACATGGACTACAGCAGGAGTAAAAATACTAAAAGTTAAAGTAAATGGTGTTACTAAATATGAACAAACAGTAGATTTCAATAAAGGTGATCAAACAGTAACTGTAAAATAAATGAAAATTGCTATTAGAATTTAAAATTCATGTTGGCGATTATATAAAAATGAGGCATGAATAGTGAAATGCCTCATTTTTTATTTAATAGGAATTTCTTATATTATAAATAATGTAAATTTAATAAAATTAATAATTTTTTATTAATTTAGAAAAGGAGAATGTATGACTGAAATATCTGCGTCAGTTTTAACAGTAGAAAAAGAAAATGCAATTAGAACGTTTTATAATTTAGAAACGGGAAAAATTAATTACTTTCACATTGATGTGATGGATGGAAAGTTCGTAGAAAAAGATACAACTGAATTAATGAAAGATTATGCGTTAACAATTTCGCATATATCAAATTTAGGTTTAGATGTTCATTTTATGGTTGAAAATGTAGAAGAATTTATTGATGAATATGCAATGTTGGAACCTGAAATAATGACATTTCATATTGAAGCTACAAAAGAAGAAGAAAGAACTAAAAATGCAATTGAAGAAATAAAAAGAGCTGGTTCAAGAGTCGGAATATCAATCAGTCCAGATACAAAATTAGATGAGATAAAACCATATTTAAACTTAGTACATATGGTTTTAGTTATGACGGTTATTCCTGGTAAAGGTGGACAACAATTAATTCCTGAAACTTTAGAAAAAGTTAAAGAATTGAAGAACTATATAGATGAAAACAATATAGATATAGATATTGAAGTTGATGGTGGAATAAATGCAGAAACTGCAGGTAAAGCAGTTGAATCGGGAGCAAATATTTTAGTATCAGGAAATTATTTAATAAATGCTGAAAACATTGAAGAAGCAGTAGCTAAACTAAAATAATTAATTACCTTAAAGTTAATTTATAGTTTGAAAATAAATATCATATTATATTTTAATTTAAATAAAAAGGAGAAAACATATGAAAAAAATCTTAAAAATAACTGGAATAATAGGAATATTATTAATGCTAATAATATCAAAAGCCTTTGCAACAGAAAAGTTAGTTGATGCTAATAGCGAAGCTCTTGATTTATTATCTTCATCGAACTTGAATTTTTCAGATGAAGAAATTATAAATACAGATATATTTTTGGCAGAAGATAATATTTCACTAAAAAATACAGTAAATGGAAATGTATATGTATGTGGAGAAACTGTAGAGATTTCTTCAGAAAATATTGATGGAGATGTGTTTGTAATAGGAGAGAATGTTATAATTAATTCTAATATAACTGGAAACATCTATGTATTAGCAACGAATTTAAGTTTAGAAGGAAATATGAAAGATACATTTATTATTACTGAAACTATGAATTTTAATGAAAATGCTGTTTGTAGAGATATTAAGGTTTTAGGGGCCAATATAAATGTTGATGGAACTATAAATAGAGATTTGTATGCAGCAACTGGAATGGTTAATGTATCAAATACAGGGAAAATAGGCGGATTATTATCTTGCCCAAACGAAGTTACAAGTAATATAGAAAATATAAACCAAACTCAAGTAATTAAAGATGCAGCTATTGATTTTAAACAATTAGAATATGAAATAGAAGAATTGATGAAAACATTAATAGATGGAATAAATTTATTTCTTTTTCTTTCATCAGAAATGACTGGACTAATAATTATAGCTCTTATTGTATTATTTACTTCTAAAAAACAAATAAACAATAGTGAATTAAAAGTTCATGGATTAATGGATACTGTTTTTGGATTGTTATATTTTGGTGTTGCAATATTAGTAATTATAGCATTGGTGTTTACTTTAATAGGAATTCCAGTTTCACTTTTATTATGTTTGTTTTTGTGGTTTATATTCTGGAAAATAACAATACCAGTAGCTTCAATACAAATAGCTAAAACAATTTTAAAACTAGAAAATAAACCAAAAGTTTTAGTTTGGTTTATAGCATTTTTAATGTTTACTTTAGTTCAATGTACAGTATTTATTCCTACAATAGGTGGATTAATTAGAGCAATCGTTTCACTATATGGATTTGGATATATGATTAGAAGTGTAATGAGAAAAAATAAAACTGAAGATATTGATTCACAAGTAGAAATTATATGAGTGAGTAATGATAATTATTAATTATATATAATATTTTGAAATAATATAAAGGATGTTAAATGAAATCAAAAAAAGAAGCAATAAAAGTAATAAAAATTTTAAAAGAATTTTACCCAGATGCAACTTGTAGCTTGGATTTTAAAAATGCATTTCAAATGGTAATAGCTGTAATGCTTTCTGCACAATGTACAGATGAGAGAGTAAATAAAACTACTCCAGGATTATTTGCAAAATATCAAACTCCGGAGCTTATGGCACAAGCAGATCTAAAAGAGTTAGAAAAAATTATACATCCGTGCGGATTTTATAAAAATAAAGCCAAAAACATAAAAGCTTGCAGTCAAATGCTATTAGACAAATTTGATGGAATGGTACCAGATAATATGGAAGATTTGCAAGCGCTTCCAGGAGTTGGAAGAAAAAGCGCAAATGTCATTATGCTTGAAGCTTTTAATAATCCACAAGGAATTGCAGTGGATACGCACGCCAAAAGAATTTCAAATAGAATTGGTTTTTCAAAACAAGTAGAGCCAGAAAAAATAGAACAAGACTTACTAAAACAAATTCCAAAAGAATACTATTATGATGTTAATCATTTGTTTGTTTGGCATGGAAGAGCTATTTGTGATTCTAGAAAACCCAAATGTGAGAAATGCCCGATAAAAAATTATTGTGATGAATTTAATAAAACATATAAGATTTAAATATAAATTCTTTATTAAAATAAATTAAGAATAAATTAAGAATAAATTAAGAATAAATTAAATTTAATTTTAATTTATTAAATTAGAAAAGGTGCTAGATTTCTCTAGCACCTTTATTATTTAACAGAAAACTTTAAATTTTCTATTAAATAAATTTTTGTTTCGATTAGCTCGAAAAGTATTATTGGAAATTTGTTTGGTCGGGCAATTCAGTTTGCATTTGAGAGGTAGAGCGTCTAGCTCTTTCTCTTAAACGCTGACGTTTTCCTTTTCGTTGAGCGCGTTTCCTTTTGGATTCTTCCATTGCAATAGTGTCGATTGCAACGAACTCAATACAATCTTCGCTGTGAACAATAGCACGAATGATAGTACCTTCTACATTGGGAATGTTCTCAGGAAATGATTGTAAGGGGTAGATAAGAGTAGTACGGTCTTCTCGTTCCAAACTTACCATACCATCCTCGGTTTGCATTATGATGAGACGCTCTCCTGTAGGAATGGAAGGTTGAGTTGTTTTTATTACCATAGGCCTAGTCTCCTTGTGCTTTGTATTCGGCACCACTAGTATAGGTACCAGGTTCGACATTGAAAGAATAATTAGTTCCATCTGTTGTCATTATAACATTGCCAGATTCATCAGTACGATAAACCGGGAGATCCAATTCTTTGAAAAGATCCATAACAGATTTAATCGGATGACTGTACCGGTTTTTCATACCGCAACTAATTACAATACATTCGGGAGTCATTGCGTCAAGGAATTCTCTGGAATTACCAGTATCGCTTCCGTGATGAGATGATTGGAAAATTTCGACGTCCAAATCGTAACCTTCATTAATAAGAGTTCTTTCAACACTACTGGTTGCATCCCCGGTCATCATGATATCGATATTGCCATAAGTTATTTTGGCACAAATAGAATAATCATTTTTGTCGGAGTACTCATCTTCTAGTGGGGCGAGGAACTCAACAACAGCATCGCCAATGTTAAATTTGGCAAATTCGCCATTCTCGTTTCTAGGAAAGTGCCAGATACTGGTTTGTTTTTCTTCAGGGATTCCTTCATTGCGTTCTGCATCAATGCAATCTATGGCATCTACCATATCATCATACCAGCCGGGAGTGTCAGTTTCGGATTCCATCAACTCAATGAAGTCCGGAGCATAAAGAATACCAACTTCAATGTTTTCACAATTGAGCAATTCTGCTGCTCCTCCTGCATGATCATCATGAGGATGAGTGATAACTACCACATCAATATAAGTGATGCCAAGGTTCTGAATATATTCAACTAGTTCATCTCCACGGCTAGCCATAGCTACATCAAAAAGCATGACTTTACCATTGTGAATGAAAAGAGTTGCATCAGATTGACCGACATCGATGAAGTGAACTTCCATATTACCATTTACATTAACGGTAACATCATCTGTGTGGGCAGGAATCGATTCATGAGATGTGTCTGTAGGAGTGGGTTCGGTTGTTTCATTTGCTGCTTCCAGAATTTCTCCGATGATGCCAATTACTAGCTCAGCGGAGTCTTGAATTTCCTCATCAGAACAGGCTGTGAGGAAAAAACACGTTGATAGGATAACTGCGATAAAAAGTACTAATCGCCGCCAACCTTTCTTCTTAATAGTTTCATTTGCCACCATATAGAATACCTCCATTTCAAATTGTTTTGGCAAATATATATTCTAACATAAATCAAAATTCGTTTCAATATAAGAAAGATTTAAAATTAGTCGAAAATGAAAATAGAATTAACATTAATATTAATATTATAGGGAGAGACTATTATTGTACTTTTTTAAAAATGATTATAAAGTCAGTTTTCTTATATCTTTCAATTTTAAGAATTGACTTTAAACCAAAACTTATATATAATGTTCTCGAATAAAATAGGAGGATTTTGAAAATGAATTTTATTGATGGAATTAAAGATAGAGCAAGAAAAGAAATGAAGACAATAGTATTACCAGAAGCTTCAGATTTAAGAGTTGTAACAGCGGCAGCTACAGTATTAAAAGAAGCTTATGCTAATGTGGTTTTAGTTGGTAATGAAGAAAATATTAGAAAAATGGCTGAAGAAAATGGATTAGATATTTCTAAAGCTACAATAGTAAATCCACTAAATGCAGAAAACGCTAAAGTTTATGCAGAAAATTTATATGAATTAAGAAAAGCAAAAGGCATGACACTAGAACAAGCAGAGGAATTAATAAAAGATGAAGTTTACTATGGTATGATGATGGTAAAAATGAATGATGCTGATGGATTAGTATCAGGAGCAATTCATTCTACATCAGATACATTAAGACCAGCACTTCAAATTTTAAAAACAGCACCGGGAACAAAACTAGTATCAGCCTTCTTTTTAATGGTTGTACCAGATTGTGAATATGGAGAAGATGGAGTATTTGTATTTGGAGATTGCGGATTAAATGAAAATCCAAATGCTGAACAATTAGCAGAAATTGCTCATTCTTCAAGCGAAAGCTTTAAACAATTAGTTGGAAAAGAAGCTAAAGTTGCAATGCTTTCATATTCAACAATGGGAAGTGCAAAATCAGAATTAACACAAAAAGTTATTGACGCAACAAAAATAGTAAAAGAAAATTATCCAGAAATTAAAGTTGATGGAGAAATGCAATTAGATGCTGCAATTGTTCCTTCTGTTGGAAAAAGTAAAGCACCTAATAGTGAAATTGCAGGATGTGCAAATACATTAATTTTCCCAGACTTAAATGCTGGAAATATTGGATATAAATTAACACAAAGATTAGCAAAAGCAGAAGCATATGGACCGCTTTGCCAA
>JAFXGW010000018.1 GCA_017536685.1 Clostridia bacterium
AAATAAATTAAAATAAATTATTATTTAAGAAAAGAGTAAAAATGAAACCATTAAGAAAAGCTGTTAAATGTTTATTAATTGAAAATGGAAAAGTTGTTATAACGAAATATCTTAAAGGAATAAAAAATGGATATTATGATATTCCAGGTGGAAAAATAGAAGAAAATGAAACTCCAGAAGATGCAACTATAAGAGAAATGAATGAAGAAACAGGAATTAATGTTTCAAGTATAACTCTAAAAGGATTTTTTGAAGTAGAATATCCAGATAGAAAATTTATCTTTGACGTCTTTAAAGCTCAGAAATATGATGGAAAGCCACAAAATTTTGAAGAAAATACTTCAGAATGGATATCTATAAATGAACTTTTAAACAAAGAGAAAATATTATCAAACATTTTGATGTTAGATGAAAATGTTAATAAAGCATTATATGATGATAAACTGAACTTTCACATCAAAGTAAAAGTTGATGAAGATGAAAATATTCTAAAATTTGAATGCATATTAGGTAGAAAAGAGAAAGTTATAAAAGCTGGTTGTGTTTTAATAGATAAAATAAACAAAAAAGTTGGATTAGTTTATAGAAAAGAACAAGGAGATTACTCTTTTGCAAAAGGGCATTTAGAAGAAAATGAAACTATAATAGAATGTGCGAAAAGAGAAACAGAAGAAGAAACAGGAAGAAAAATTGAAATTATTTCTGATAAAGAATTAGGAAGATTAAGTTATATAACTAAAAAAGGCGAGAATGTTGATACATATCTATATTTGGCACTTGATAAAGGTGCTCTTGATAAAAATATACCAGATGACTTAAAAGAAGAATTGAAGTGGATTGAAATTGATAAAGTTGAAGAAACTTTAACTCATGAAGATTTAAAATATTTTTGGAACAATAATAAAGATCATATATTAGATTATTTAGAAAGAGGAGCAAATAATGTCTAAAAATTTAGTTTTAATTGGTGGTGGAGAAATAAAAGGATGGAATTTCGAGACTAAAGATTCAAGCCAAGATTTATATCAAACAGAAAACATAGACAAAAAGATTGTAGAATTATCTGGTAAAGAAAATCCTAAAATGATTTTTATAGGAACAGCGTCAAAAGAAAGAGTGGGTTATTTTGAAGCAATAAAAAATATTTATTCAAACTTAAATTGTACAGTAGATTGCTTAAAAATGACAGATTCTAATATAAAAGAAAAAATATTAAATTCAGACATTATTTATATTGGTGGTGGAAATACCAGATTTATGCTAGCTGAATGGGAAAAAGTAAACTTAAAAGAATATTTAAAAGAAGCATATAATAAAGGAATTGTTGTTTCAGGATTTAGTGCAGGAGCTTATTGTTGGTTTAAATATAATTATGAAATGATAGAAGGATTTGGATTAATAGATGCTATAATCTGTGTTCATTATGAAGATAAATCTAATGAGAAAATTGAAGAATTTTATAATAATATAAGACTAAATAATATTCCAGGAATTGCTCTTGATAACGGTGTTGCAATGAAATATTCAGAAAATAAATTTGAAATTATAAAAAGCATAAAGAACGCAAAAGCATTTAAAATTTCATATATTAATGATGAATTCATAAAAGAAGAATTATTTGAGAATAATATATACACTTTATAAATCTAAACTTATATTTATTAATATTTTGGAGAAATGAGCTGATAGTAAATGAAAAATAAAACAGATTTCGAATTATTACAAATGTTATGGGACTATATGCATACAGGTCATACCTTAGAAAAAGCAGATGCAATACTTGTTTTAGGATGTTCCGATTTATCTGTTGTAGATGTTGGTGTTGATGTATATAAAAAAGGATATGCAGATAAAATAATTTTTTCTGGTGGACTTGGAAAAGATACTAGCAAAATGTGGGATGAGCCTGAAGCTAACAAGTTTGCAAAAATAGCAATAGAAAAAGGAATACCGAAAGAAAATATTTTGATTGAAAATAAATCTACAAATACAGGCGAGAATTTCAGGTTTACTAAAAAATTAATTGAAGAAAATGGTTTAGGAATAAAAAAACTTATAATTGTTCATAAACCATATGATGAAAAAAGAGCTTATGCTGCATTTAAAAATTGGATGCCAGAATATGAGGCTGTTGTTACATCAATGGATATTTCGTGTGAAGAATATAATGAAATGGCTATAAAAAATAACCTGCCAAATTGGACTGAACTTATGGTAGGAGATGTTCAAAGAATGAAAGTATTTGCAAAAAAAGGATGGCAAGTAGAAGTAGACATGCCAGATGAAATTTGGAATGCGTATAAAGAACTGGTAGAAAGAGGTTATGATAAATATGTATTTCATGAAAAATAAAGAAAAAACTATTTATCATGATAAGAGATTATCATAAAGCACCACAACTTGCAATTCAAGTGTTAACTCAAGGAAAAACATGGGAACAAGCAATTGCAGAAGACTGGAGAAAAACAAATGAGTGGAAACCAGGATGGGATTATACTATTGATTAGAGTTAAAAATATAAAAGATATTAAATTAATATAAGAATTGTTCAAGGAGAAATAGATGTTAGAAAATAAAAAAGTTATAATTTTTGATTTAGATGGAACTTTGATTGATTCAATTGGAGTTTGGAGTAGTATTGATATAGAACTTATAAAATCTATTGGAGACGGAAAAATAGATGATGTAGATATTGGAAAACAAAGAGATGAAAAACTAAAAGAGTTTAATTCTGCTGAAGATATGTATTTGGAGTATTGTGGTTTTCTAGGAGAAAAATATAAATCTAACTTAACTAAACAAGAAATTAAAACTTTAAGATATCAAATTGCAGATAAATATTTAAAAGAAATTATAGATTATAAAACAAATGCTGAAAATGTTTTACATTATTTAAAAGAAAAAGGCTTTATATTAGTTTTAGCGACTACAACAAATGATCATACAATAGAAACATATATAAAAGATAATAAAAATATAAAATCTAAAGCTCCTTTAGACAAAATATTTTCTTTAATATATTCAAAAGGAGCTGTAAAAAAATTAAAACCAGATCCAGAAATTCATTATAAAATTCTAAATGAATTAAATGTAAAAAAAGAAGAATGTTTAATTGTAGAAGATTCTTTAATTGGTGTAGAGGCGGCACAAAACAGTGGTATTGATTTTGTGGTAATGTATGATAAATTTTCTGATGGAAATAGAGAAGAAATTAATAAATTATCAAAAATTAATTTTAATAATTTTGATGAAATGTTAGAAGTAATTAAGAAAGAAATGGAGGGATAATAGTATATAATATTATTTATAGTAAAAATAATATACTGTTACATATATACTATACAAATAAAATAATATAAAGACATATGTAATGCGTTGATAAATATTGCCATTTATGATATAATTATAAGTGGCAATATTTTTTATACTGTAAAATCTCAAAATTCAAATGAAGGAGATGACCATTTCTAAATGGTGAACACAACACTTGAGATTTTAAGCAACAATTTTTAGAATATGGAGGGAATAAGATGAAAAATAAATGCCGGAAAGGAATTAGCAAAAGAGTTGTACTCTTGATGTTGGCGATGCTTGTTTTGATGAGCATGCTTGCAGCTTGTGGTACGGATGGAAGCAGAATCAACAGTTATTATCACTTGGATGTTATCGAAGCAACTCCTGATTTTTATGTCAATGACTTTGCAGGAGTATTTTCTGAGCAGCAGAAAGATGAGCTCATGGAAATGGCAGTGGCATTTGATGAGGAGTATTCCGGAATCCAAGTTGTCATCACAACAGTTGAGTCTCTTGCAGGAACAGTAAAGGACTATGAACATGTTGTTGAGGATGCACAAGGTAATAAGGTTGAAAATATCCAGACTCAGGAACCCAATGGCACTCCTAAATTCACAATCGAACAGGTTGCATATTCCATGTACTCTCAATATGGCATTGGCCAAGATGACATGGGAATCTTGATTCTATTTTCTACTGGTGACAGAGAAGTAAGAATTGAGACTGGCAGAGCGATGCAAACTTACATCACAGACTCTGTATCTGGTAGGCTGTTGGATGATTATGGAATGGAGTATTTTGTCGAAGATAAGTTTGCTGAAGGACTCATGTCTGTGCAGGCTGCTACTATCGACGAAATCAAAGCAAAAGTTCCTGTTGATTGGAATGCTACTTCCGAAGAAACTCAAAAAAGCGAATTCCAAAATTCTGAAAGTGCAGCTGTCGGTGCTGTAACTGGAGAAAACCAGGAAAATACTGGTGGAAATGTGGTAACACCTGAAAAGAATGAAGAAAAAGATTCTGGAAATGGTCTGCTTTACGGTATTTTTGGTGCAATCATGACTGCATTTGCTGCTATTGCAGCATTTATCCGTCAGATTTTTAAAGGCAAATCCGACAAAGAAAATCTCGAAAAATCTAAAGAAGAGGAAATCAATTCTCTGAAGGCGGATTTTTTTAAGCAGCTTGACGAGAAAGATCGACTTCATCGAAGAGATGTCATCAGACTTGAAAGTGATTATCAGCATCAAATTAATCAAAAAGATGCTGAAATTGCAATTTTGAAAGAAGAGTTTGAGGACGAAAGACGCGAGAGCCGTACATTGAAAAATGAGCTCGAAATTGTGACAGATAAGTATAAGCGTGTGCAGATGCTTTATCCAGATCATAATTTCGATGCAGAAGTCCATGAGATGATCGAAAATGAGTACAAAGCGGCTGCTAATGAAATTGATAGCAAAGTTGCTGAAGTTCTCGCAATTACTGCTGATAAGGACAACTATGAGGTCTTTAACAGAGCTTTGCTTCTGATTGATTCGGCTGATCCTGAAGTAAGGAAATATGTTGCTTGCAATCGAGATGAAGTTCAGAACCTCTATGATGAAGCTATTCGTCTTAGAAGAGAGTTTGAAAAAGCTGAACAGGAAAAGCGAGACAAAGCTACTGCTCAGGAAGCATATGAGAAAATTCAAAAGGTTTATGAAGAAAATCCGAATGGAAATCATAAGTCTTTTGAAGCACTGCATGCTGCACTGGCGATTTTCTTTGGTCTGTCTGCTGCTGAGAAAGCATTTTTCCCTGATGATAATCTGATTGCAAATCTGAAGAGAGTTCATAATTCTGCAGAAGAAGATTATGAGGATTTCAATGCTGCAAGCGAAGCTGAGGACCAGGTTCGTTCTGTTATTGGCCATATGCATTCTGCTGATGAGGACGACCGTGACCGGCTCGCAAGAGCAAAGAGATACTATACAAATCTTACATCTTCTCAGAAAGAGTATTTCTCTGATGAACTGCTCAGAAAACTCAATCGTTTGATTGATGCGGCTGAGGAGGATCACAGAAGAGAAAATAGAAGAAGAGCTGAAGAGGAGGAGGCAAGAAGACGTAGGGAAGAACAGAGAAGAAGAAATAATTCGTCTAGTTTCAGTAGTCCTAGTCGCTCTAGTTATAGTGGCCACGGTGGTCGTCCTAGTGGCGGTGGTGCATCTAGACGATTCTAAAAGGCGGTGCTTGCAGAATGGGACAGAAACTAAAAGGCTATCTTTTAACTGTCCTCATTCTTCTGAGTTGTCTATTAGGAGGTTGTGCTTCAAATGAAGAAATTTTGAGTTCTTCTGAATCACAAATACTAATTCCCGAAGTTTTTCAGGATGTGTATGTGTATGATCAAGCTGAGCTTATTAGTGATGATCAAGAGGCAATAATCAATAACCTATTAGTCCAACTTGAGGAAAAATCGACAGTTGAATTTGCCGTTATAACCATTCCGTCTTTAAACAATTTGACAATTGAGCAATATGCGGTCAAAATTGCAAGAGAACTCGGAATAGGAAAAGCAGAAGAAAACAATGGTATATTGCTGTTAGTGTCTAAAGATGATGTCGAAGTTCGGTTAGAAATCGGCGTTGGATTGCAAGGCATTTTACCAGACTCTTTATGTGGACGAACATTAGATAAATATTTCGTTCCATCTAGAGAAAAAGGAAATTATGATGATGCATGCTTTAATACTGTTCGTTCTATAATAAATAGCATTGCTGAATCAGAAGAGTACGAATTCTCTGAAATTAAAGAATTAGATCCAGAAGTAGCAGCAGAATCTGAAGAAGAAATCACCGCAGGAAAGGTAATTGGTATAATAATACTAGTTATTGTTTTGCTAATATTAGAGTGGATAACTGGATGCTGGTTAGGAGACGGTTTCGGTGACGGAATTGTAATTTTACTATTGCATATATTATCCAGTGGTCGCTCTGGTGGAAGCGGAAGAAGCGGAGGAAGTTTTGGAGGTGGTCGCTTTAATGGCGGCGGTTCCTCTAGATAAGTAGTAGAAGTAATAATAAACAATTATAACAATAAACTGGAGGTAAATTTCTATGAATAATCCTGATCGTTACGTACAGTATACTGACTATGGCTACGATGAAAATGGTGGCCGTAAGAGAGGTCCTGGTGTTGGTGGCTGGATTGCCATTGGCATTCTCGCAGTTTTTCTGATTTCCATTTTCAGCATTGTGGGCACCTGTAAGAGAACTTACAATGATATGGTTGATATGGAAGAAGATGTCAATCTGGCTTTTGCCAATGTTCAGAACGTTATGCAGAGCCGCATCGAGAAGATTCCGGATCTGGTAAAGGTTGCTGATGAGGCGGCTGAACATTTGGAAACTATTTATGCAGACATTTCTGCAGGTAGAGCATCTCTGAGTGCTGCTTCTACCCCTGAAGAGCTGGACGCTGCAAATGCTCAGATGACTGAGAACATCAACCAATTCTTGGCTGTTGTTGAAAATTATCCTACGATTACTGCAAGCCAGCAGTATAGTGCTCTGATGGATTCCATCGAAGGTGCTGCTAATCGTATTCTTGTTGCAAGAGAAGACTACAACATTGCAGTTAGCAACTACAACAGAACTGTAAGACACTTCCCTGGAAATATCTTGGCCAATATGTTTGGCTTCGAAGAGATGGAAGAGTTTGAGGCTGATGAAGCTGCCAACAACAGCAGTGTTGTTGATTTCGGCGATTAATTTTTATTCTAACCCCTGGGTAGCAACTGCTACTCCAGGGGTTTTCCCTTTTATAAAATAAATTTAAATCGTTTAATAATGATGAGAAATATGAAAAAAATATATAGTAATCTAAATTTAGAACATAATTTGAAGATAATTTATTGATATAAAAATTTAAATATGATATAAAATTTTTAAATGAAAAACTGAATGATTTTTTATTAACTTATAATAAAAAATCAGAATTGTTTTATTAATAAAAAATATATTTTATTTAAGTTTTTATAGAATTAGAGGTGAATAATATGGTAATAAAATATGCAGATTTTCCAATGCAATATGTGGAAGAAAAAAAATTTAAATATATGTATATAAATGAAGTTGATTACAAAGGATATCTTAGTCAAATTCATATAAAAAAAGCAAATCAACCACCAAAAGAACTTGGAGAAGATTATATAGAAAGAGCAAATAGTGGATATAAATGGCTAGAATTTTATCCAGAAAACTCTAATATTGCAATGACAGTTTGTTATAATAATGAAAATAAAATTTTACAATGGTATTTTGATATTATTAATAATGTTGGAATAGAAAATAATAATCCGTATTTTGAAGATTTATATTTAGATGTAGTTTTAACTTCAGAGAATAAAATAGAATTATTAGATGAAGATGAGATTGAAGAAGCTTTAAAATTAAATGATATAACTAAATGTCAGTATGATATGGCATATAAAACTGCTAAAGAATTGATAGAGAAAATTGACGGGAAAATAGAACAACTTACAAAATTTTCTAATAAATATTTTGACAGAATTAATTTGATTACTCAAATTAAAGATGAAGATATTGGAGAAAAAAGTGTAAATCTTCAAAAATATAGACAAAGATTTGGAGCAAGAGGAATTGTAATAAGAGAAGATGGAAAAATTGCAGTATTTAATAAATCTTTGAAAAATGAATTCAAACTTCCAGGAGGTGGAATAGACGATGGAGAAGAAACGTCTGAAGCTTTTAAAAGAGAAGTTTTTGAGGAAACTGGATGTAAAATAGAAATAATAAATTTTTTAGGAACAATTGAAGAAATAAAAACTCAAGATAGTTTTAAGCAACTGTCTTATGTTTATGTTGGAAAGGTGATTGAAGATACAAAAGAATTACATGTGACAGAACAAGAACAAAACGAAGGAGCAAAACTTTTATGGGAAACTCCTGAAAAAGCTCTAAAATTAATAAAAGACTGTTATGATAAATTATTGCCATCACCATGTGAGGCTGATTTATCTTCTGTATATCATACAAAATTTATAGTAAAAAGAGATTCCAAAATATTAGAAGAGTATTTAAAAGAATATAAAAAAGCATAAAAAATGTAAAATATACAAAAAAGGCAGCTATTAAAGTAAAAACTGAAAGTAAAAAGAGTATGAAATAAAATTTACATAAATTGACAAATTAACTTTTTTATGATAGAATAATTGTTGTAAATTAAGAGTTTACCTAAGAACTATAAGTTTGAGCGGTAAAGGGTGTTAAAACCTACACTTGAGAGATTTAAAGTCTTACAAAGGAGTCTTAAGATGGATTTCTTTGTGAGGCTTTTTAGTTTTACAAAAAAATCCTACTTTAAAAAAGGAGGAGAGTATTATGAGAGGATTGAAATTATATAGAAATCTCTGGTTTCAATTTTTTGAAACTGCCAATAATTCCAAACAAGAAGAATAAAACAAAAAAGATAATAAGTAGAAAAGTTATGAGAAATGTAAAAGAGATTTTATAAAATTATTGTAACAATTATGATGAAGATTCAAGAGTTGTAAGAGATATTATAAATAATTGAAAAAAGATAATAAAATGAAATGAGGTAGATAAAATATGAAATATTTTAAAAAATTAGTAGGTGAAAGAATTTATTTGTCACCACGAAATTCAGAAGATGCGGAAATATTTACCAAATGGATGAATGACTTTGAAATAACAGATTATACAGGAAGAACGCCAACAATAATGACTTTAGATGCTGAAAAGAAATACTTAGAAAATAAAAATATGGATTTAAGTACTACTGCATTTGCAATAATTGACTTAGAATCAGATAAAATGATAGGAACTTTGAGTTTGGAAGAAATAAATTATAACAATAGAACTGCAGTATTAGGAATTTTTATTGGAGAACCTGAATACAGAAATAATGGATATGGAAGTGAAGCAATAAAATTACTTTTAGATTTTGCTTTTAACTATATTAATTTAAATTCAATTAGACTAAGTGTTTTATCATGTAATGAAAGAGCAATAAAATGTTATGAAAAATGCGGATTTAAAGAAGCAGGAAAGTGGAGAAAGTCAAAATTTGTAAACGGAAAATATTACGATACAATTTTTATGGATATTTTAGCTGAAGAATTTACAGAGAGTTATATAAAAAATAAAAATGTAAAATAAAACTTTATATAATCTTTAATAAAATGTATTAGTGGATTTATACATTAGAGATGATAAGCTAAGATGATGGATTTTTAAATAAAGTATGAATGTTTGTTGTGAATTAAATTGATCACTTTGTATTCATACTTTATTTTTTTTATCTATTATGTTAAAATGTTTTTTGAAAAGGTGGAATACATATTAATAATATAAATGATGAATGGAGAAAAAAATGAAAGTTTTATTTGCAACAACAAATCCAGCAAAAGTTGGAAAATATAAAGAAGCTTTAAAAGAAAAAAATATAGAATTAATAACATTAAAAGATTTGGATTTAAATTTACATGTTGAAGAAACTGGAAAAAATTGCATGGAAAATGCTTTAATAAAAGCTAAAACTTATTATGAAACAACAGGAATAACTTCAATTGGAATGGATAACTCTTTATTTATTGAAGAACTTCCAGAAGAAAAACAACCAGGAACTCATGTAAGAAGAGTTGGTGGAAAAGAGCTTTCTGATGATGAAATGATTGAATATTACACTAATTTAGTAAAAGAGTATGGTGGAAAACTTACTGCTAAATGGGTATATGGAATGGTTGTGTATGGAAAAGATGGTGCGAAAGAACATACTTGGAGTAAAAGTCATTTTTATTTTGTAGATATAGCATCAAGCAAAAGAAATCCAGGATATCCATTAGATTCAATTGCTATAATTCCAGAATTTAATAAATATTTAGTAGAACTTACTGATGAAGAAAAACATAGCAATAAAAGAGAAGATGGTAGTAAAGATAACAAAGTTATAGATTTCATTATAAATGCTCTTGAAAATTAAAACATTTAATATTTTATAAAAAGAATTAAAAGAAACCTTTTACAATAAAATAAATTTAGAATAAAAGCAATATAATCTATAATTTAAAAAGTAATAAGGTAGGAGATAAAATGAAAAAAGATAAATACAAAATTGTACTAATTTTAATATTTGTAATAGCTATATTAGTTAGAATAGATTTTATAGGGAAAACTAATATTGCAACTTATCAATTTGATGTTGGAATTCAAAGAGATTATAGTTTGCCAATTAATTATGAAGAACTATATGATAACTTTGATAAAGGCTGTAATGAAGGTAGACATATAAATTATATTATGCAATTGTATAAGTATGGAACTCTTCCCACTAAAATAATAGGACAATTTTATCATCCACCACTTCATCACTTAATAATGGCGATGAACTTAAAAGTAATGGATATGTTTTCTGATTCTGCTAGTTTGAAGTTTGAAAGTATGCAATTTATTACTTTTATTTATTCAGTTGTAATACTTGTTATTCTATATAAAATGTTAGAAGAATTAGGTCTACAAGATAAAAATAAAATATTACCAATGTTACTATTTGCTTGTTATCCACTTTATATATTTTTGTCAGGTTCAATAAATAATGATGAATTAGTAACAATGTTTGCGTTAATTTGTCTGTTATATTTAATGAAATGGAAAAAAAATCCAAGTTTAAAAAATACTATTATAATAGCAATTTCGATGGGGCTTGGGTTGATGACTAAATCATCAATGTATGTAATGATTATCCCTGCTGTATATGTATACTTTAAAGTGTTAATAGAACATGTAAACTGTGATAAAAAAATAGGTAATCTTTTACTAGAATTAATATTATTTTGTATTATAGCTGGAACACTAGGTTTTTGGTTTCAAGTTAGAAGTTATATGAATGGCTTAGATACTTTAGGAATAATAGAACCTTATGAATATTTGAGCATTGCTAATAAAAGCTTGATTGAAAGATTTTGTTTTGTTAGTCCATTTGAAATGAGTGATGTGAATATTTGGAATAATTTAATGTATACTTCATTAAATTTTGGCATATTGAATGTAAATAAAGTATATATAAATATTATGATAATTTTATTAATTGCGCTAATTATAGATGTACTATACTTCATTTTTAAAGATTTTGAAAAAGATAAGATACTAATAGTTTCTTTTGTAGCTTGGTGGTGTTTTTATTTCTTCTTAAATATCCAAATGCCATATACTTGCTCAATGCATTCAAGATATATGATAGTACCGATTTCGATAGCAACATTAATTTTAGCTCAAGGGATGAAAGAAGAAAAAAATAAGATGTTAAAATTGCAAGTTTATATAACAACGATTAGTATTTGTGTAATGAGTTTGGGAATGTTTATATTTATTATTTAAATAAAAAGTTATATGATATTGTGAAATAAAAATACAATATTATATAACTTTTTATGTTTTATTAATTGTTATATACATATTAAAGAAATTGAATATGTTCACAAAAAGTTTACAAAGATTTAATATTAATTTAATAATGATTATATAGAATGTAAGCAGAAATAACAAAAGAAAGGATAAATGGTGGTTGAATGATACAAAACGAAAATAATGAAGGAGAATATTTGATAAGAATAGAAAATAGTTTAGTTCGAGACGAATTTATAGATATAAATGATCAGAATTTTGAAAAAATGATGTTTTTATATAATTCTGCATTGAAAGAAATAAAAACAAAAATAGAAATACTGCAAGACGAGCTTAAAATTTTTTCAGATTATGAACCAATAGAATATATTACTACAAGAATAAAAAAACCAGAAACAATTTTAGAAAAGTTAAAAAGAAAAAATTTAGCTTTAACTTATGGAAATATGTTTCAAGAAGTTAATGATATAGCTGGGATTAGATTGGTTTGTAATTTCAAAAAAGATGTATATAAATTGGTGGAAATTATAGAAGATTTTCAAGATGTTAGAATCTTAAATAGAAAAGATTATATGAAGAAACCAAAAAAGAGTGGTTATATGAGTTATCACTTAATATTGGAAGTACCAGTTAATTTTTCATCAGGGATAATGTATGTAAAAGTTGAAATGCAACTTCGTACTTTAGCAATGGATTTTTGGGCAAGCCTTGAACATAAATTAAAATATAAAAATTCTAATATTACAAAAGCAGAATCAAACAATTTAATAAAATATGCAAAAGTTATAAATAATATTGATGAAAGTATACTTACAATTTCTAATAGATTAGAAAAAGAAAAAAACGAAAATATATTAATTGAAACTGCTGAAAGTCGAAATGAAAATCAAACAAAGAAAAAAATATTTTTTAAATTATAATTTGTCGAGTTGATAATTTAAGATTGTTACAAGTTGATTAATGTATTTTATAAAAGTTGACGCACAGCCTTGGGAGGATTAATCAACTTATATAAATTGTCGACATATAAAGGAGATAATTAGTTGATAATTATCTCCTTTTATGATATCGTAATAATGTAAATTTTTATAAAGGAATTTTAAATTATGAAAAAAATAAGTAAAGTTTTATTATTTATAATTATAGTAGCTATTACGATATTTGCTATAATAACTTTTTCAAACAGTAAAGATGTACCTCAAGGAGAAAATATGATAGATGGCGAATCTGAAATAATACAAAATGAAATCACTGTGAAAAAGAATACTACAAGAGTTAGTATTGGAAAAGAAAAAAGTGTAAAGAAAAAATTAATTGTTGTGAAAGTAGAAGAAAAATCTTTAAAAACAATGGATTTTGATGAGAATTTATATGTTGTTTCTGTTAAGAATGAAGACACAAGCAAATTCAAGCAAGGCCAAGAAATATTAGTTTACTACGATGGAATAATACTAACTAGTTATCCTGGAGGAATTACTGCTGATAAAATCGAAATCTTAAAAGAAGAATCAGATATTGAAATTCCAATAGAAGTATTAAGGCATTATAATTATTCTCAAAAAAATATTTCAGCTAGTGTTGAAGAAATTTCAAACACAGGAATAGTGTTTAATATTACAGATTTAAATAAAATACCTTTAGAATATGGAAATGATTATGAATACTCTATTCTTAAGAAAAATGTGGAAAATGAAGAATATAATCAAAATTTAGGGATTGATTATAATGCAATAACTCCAGGAATTACAACAGATACTTATACTACAACTTCATCATACAGACCAGATCCAAATAGATTAAAACAAGTCTGGGAAGAACCAGAATTAATAGCAAATGAAAGTTATAAAAATTGTGATTGGGAGATTACTTCAGATGAGGGGATAAATCTTGTTGGAAAAAGTGATTGGACTAATTTATATGGCGAATTGACAGAAGGAGAATATGAATTGAAAGTATATAGAAAACCATCAGAACATGATTCGTTTTTTAAATGTGTTAGAATAGAGTTTACGATAGATGAATATGGTAATGTAACTTATAAAGAACCGACACTTGGATGGTAAAATAAATTAAAGATAAAATAAATTATAGATAAAATAAATTATAGATAGAAGGAGAAGATATTTAAAATATCGAGTAAGATAAATGATAGACATAGTAAAAGCAGAAAAAGCATTTAAAGAATATTTAAAACAATATGATGTAGAAAGTGAAAAAGTTGCTTTAAAAGTAACTCATACTTATGGGGTTGTAAAAGCTAGTGAATATTTAGCAAAACAATTAAATTTAAATGAAGAAGATACTAATCTTTCAAGATTAATCGCGCTTCTTCATGATATAGGTCGTTTTGAACAATCAAAAGCTAATAATGATGTATATGATAATGCAGATGCAACTCTTTTTGATCATGCTATATATGGATGCAAAGTGCTTTTTGAAGAGAATATGATTAGAAGATTTATTGAAGATGATAAATATGACAATGTAATTTATAAAGCAATTTTAAATCATAATAGAATAGCAATTGAAGATGGATTAACAGAAAAAGAATTGTTACATGCAAAATTAATTAGAGACAATGATAAAACAGATAACTTTAGAGTAAAATTAACAGAAAGTTTTAAAGTTCTACTTGGAACTGATGATGTCGAAGCAATTAATAATGAAAAAATCTCTGATGATATTTATAATACTTTTATGAGAAAATCACTTATTAAATATGGTGATACTCAAACACCACTTGACAGATGGAGTGCGTATATAGCATTTATATTTGATTACAATTTTGATGAGTCTTTAAGATATTTGAAAGAAAATGATTTAGTTAATAAATGTTTTAATAGAATTAATTATAAAAATCTAGATACAATTGCGAAAATTGATAATATGAGAAATTTGGCAAATAATTATATTGAAGAAAAGTGCAAATGATAAAAAACTGCTTTTAATATGGAATTCATTTTGGATTCTATATTTTATAAAAGCAGTTTTTTATTTAATAGGAAAGTTTTCCTTTCCTATTAAATAAAACGCTACGCGTAACAGATGTACAAAAAATTTATTATATAAAATTATTGTAATATAGAAATCCGTGAGTTTGTGTAAATTGTGTGAAAATTTACATAATATCGAAATTTTACTTGAAATGACTTGCAATTTCTGCTATAATATAGAATTAACAAGTTAAAAAAATAAAAGGAAAAGGAGAGTGTTTATAATAATGGAAAAATTAACATATGTTAATAAGTTCTACATGGATAAAGAAAAAGATATTGTAGTTGAATTATATAGAGGAAAAGTTCCAGATGAACTTACATATATTATAAGAACTCCTAACCATAAAAGCGGAAATCTAATTTCAAATCTAGCAAAAATATCAGGACTAGAATATGAAAGAGATTCAGAAAACGGTTTAAAAATAATAAAAGGTACTATTCCAGCATCAATAAATGCTGATAATGAAGAGGTATATATTTTTAGATTAGGTTCAATGAAAGTTGCAAATATTTATGAAAACAGAATAGAAGTAAAAGCAAAAATACCAGCAATTTCTAAAACTTTAATGTCTCAAACAAAAGACTATAAATTTGATATCAAGAAAACAATTGTTAAATCTTATATTTTCAAAAAATCAAAATTTAAAACAGATTTACACACTCATATGAATGCAAATTTAACTCCAGATGTTTTAATTGCACTTGGAATTGTTCACCAAGTTAAATATCCTTTATATTATATAAAGAAATTGAATTTAAAAATGTCTGAAAAACAAGAAAAAGCAATAATGAAATCTAGAAAATTTGCTGAAAAAGAATATGAAAACTGTGGATTAGAAGGAAAATATTTAACAAGAAAAATTGATGATAATACATTTATAAATTTTGCTGATTTTATATTAAATAATTTAGAAAATGCAGAAGAAAACATTTCAAAAATAAGAACAAGTTTAGCTCTTTTAAAAGATGGACAATCAGTATTTACAAATTTAGAAAAAGTTTATATCTATAGATATGTATTTTGTAAAGCTAAATTTTCAGATGAAAAAATAAAATTAAGTATGAAAAAAATAGAAGCTATTCCAGAAAAAGATATAGTAGCTTATGTAAAAAAAATATTAGATGATAAAAAAGATGGAAGCCCATATGCAAACAATTCATTAAGACAAGATAAATATTTATGGATCGCTAGAGAATATCAAAAACAACATATTTCATATACAGAAATTGCAGATACAGATTTAACAAAACCAGGAGATCCAGCAATTAAATTATTAGAAGAAGTTCACGAAATTATGCCAAAAATTGAAGCAGAAACTGGAGTTGCAATTAGACTTTTAGTTGGTTTGAGAAGAGTTCCTCTTACAATAATAAGAGATCAAAAAACAGCAAGTAATTATTTAAGAGAAAACTTAGATGTATTAAAAGCAGTTGCAAAAAGTCCTTATGTTGTTGGTAGTGATTTTATTGGTGAAGAAATAAATGATATATCCGATTTGAAACCAGCAATAGATGAGTTAGTTCAATATGCAGTAACTGAAGATGAAGGTTTTACAGTTAGAATTCATGCTGGTGAAAATGACTGTTTAAGAGACAATGTTGCAAAATCAATTGAATGTATAAAAGACGCATTAAAACCAGGACAAAAAATGCCAAGATTTAGATTAGGTCACGGATTATATACAGCAGACTTAAATACTAAAGAAGGTAAAGCTCTAATGAAAGAAATGGTTAAAACAAATGCAGTTTTAGAATTCCAATTAACTTCAAATGTTAGATTAAACAATTTAACAGATATTCAAAGACATCCATTAAAACAATACTTAGAAGCAGGAGTTAGATGTGTTCAAGGTACAGATGGTTGTGGATTTTATGGAAGTGATACAATTGATGAACAGTTAGCGCTTCATAATTTAATTGGTTTAGATGATGATGATTTTGCAAAAATGAGAAAAGTTGAAGATGAAATAATTGAAGATAGAAGAAAATATTTTGAAGAAAAATCAAAAAGATTTGAAAAATTTTTAGCAGGAAGAACTCTAAGAGAAGCGGTTTTAGAATTAGAAGAAAAAAATATAGAAGCTAGCAAAGAAAATACAATTGAAATGAGAGTTAGCAGCAAATTAGATTCTGAATCAAAGTTAAAAGGAAAAATTAAAACGTTTCCAGAAAATAAACTTCCAATTGTTATTGCTGGTGGAAGTTTTAATGCTAAAAATAGAGAAACAGTTTTAGACGAAAATGGAATAAAAGCAATAAAAAAATTAGTTCAAGATTTAGATAATGAAAAAGTATATTTTGTTGTAGGACACAAAATGACAGGTTATGAAAAAGCGGTTTTAGATGCAGCAAAAGAATTAAACAAAAAATTTGAAATAAATGCTATTGTTCCAAAAGAAGTTTCAGCAGAAGAAGTAGATAATTTGTTAAAAGAAGATATAAACGGGATTAGAATATCAACAGAAAGAGAAGAAATGGGAATTTATAAAAGTTTTAACTATGAAATTTTTGAAAGAAGAAATTCTATAGTTCTTGCTTTTGACGGAAATTCACCAGTTTCAAATTTAGTTCAAGAAGCTAAAAATGGAAAAGGTAAAGCTAAAATATATGTGAATTCAGAGGTAGAAGCTTTAAGAGATAAAGCAAATTCACTTGGCGGATATGTTAAAGAATTTAAAGTTAAAGATGATTTATCAAAAGAAATTTTAATAGATTATCCAGAAATAGGAACAAATAATAATATTGAATAGAAAACAAAAAAATTAAATGAATAAAATAATTTGATTTTTATAATCCATTAAGCTAATTTAATAAAATCCTTATAATATATAAAATAAAAGTAGATGTAAATTTTACTTATAAAGTGGAGTTTATAGCTACTTTTATTTTGCTAAAAAGCTACTTTTATAGAAACATAAATGTTAAGATACTTAAACAAATAACACAATATACATAAACTAATGCAATGTATACAAATAAAGATATACATAACTATAAAATAAAAAATATATATTATGTGATTGATTATTAGATGTTATTATAATTTTGTCATATAAATGAGATATTGTTTTTGTAAAAAATGATTGAAATATTTTGGGTGTATTGATAAAATACAAAAGAGGTGTACAAGAGATTATGGAAGAAAATAAAGCTTTATATATTAGAGTTCAAAATATTATAAAAGATGCAAAAATAAAGAAATATGTTAAAGAAAGTGATGCGATTGCTCAAGAAGGAGTTAGTTTCTTTGGGAATTTTACAGGAAAGAATTCATTACAATTAGAAAGAATGAAAAATGTAAAATTAAAAATTGAGTTATTGCAATCTGAAAAAATAAAATTTAAAGATACTTATGAAAAAATAGATATGATGGCGGATTTATATGCTTGTGCAATTTCTGAACTAGGTGGTAATTTTACGAATGAAATGCAAAGAATGTATGATACAATCAAAGAAAAGTGTGCAGAAGAAACAATTATAGAAGGCGATATTCATAATTTAGCTCGTAAGAAAATTGAAAAAGGTCAATCATACTTGCCAGTAATACATCAGGAGAAACCCAAAGGCATTTTTGGTGATATAAAAATGCAAATTGAATTTTATAAAATCGAAAATAAAAAGTTAGAAAATCAAATAATTTTAGAAAGAGGAAAAAGTCAATTTGGAACATTTGATTATATTGGAAGAAATGCTGGTATAATAATTCCAGTAAACATTCGGCTTGAAAAAATAAACTTTTTAAGCAAACATTAAAAATAACAAAAAAGGCTTGACAAACAAATAAATAGGTTGTATACTATTTTAGTAACTTTATGGAATAAATTTTATTTTGACATATATATAAAAGTCGCTAAAGGAGGGATTTTAAAATGGCACAACCAAAAAGAAGATGGTCTAAAGCTAGAACAGGTTTAAAAAGATCAACATGGAAATTAGAAGAAGAAAATGTATCAACATGCTCTCATTGCCACCAACCAGTAAGACCACATACAGTATGTTCAAACTGTGGTTACTATGATGGAAAAGAAGTAATAGCTAAAAAAGCTGAATAATAAAAGATGTGTTAATGGCTTTGACATTTGCAAATCTTTATATGCGTTAGAACAAAAACGTTTGAAAAGACATATTTTAATATGTCTTTTTTTGTTTACTTATATACGAATTGAAAATTTATATTAAATATGATATAATTAATATAGCGTTGTAATAATTAAGTCTGACATCAAAGGAGTGTCTAATATGAAAATGAAAAAAATTTTTAAGACTGCGCTGATCGGAATTCAAGAATCTTTGCGGGAGATAATGCCTCTGTTTTTGTGGTTTGGAAGCTGTTTCCTGTGTTCTTTGATATTGATTCTGATATTTAAAGAGCCCGTCGAGGAATCCGGTTGTATGTTTGTTGTGATTGCATTTTTGGGAGTCACGATTGGTACTGGTGTTTTTTCTTTTGTCTCCAGAGTGAAGGATGCAGTTGACATTATGGAAAAACACGACGTGGACTACAAAACCGCTTGGCACCAAGCAGAAAATCTAGGCGAAGATTATATGTAATTCTGAGAATTCCTCCTGCGTTTGCAGGGGGGATTCTTTTATGTCTTTATAAAGATAAAATTTTATGTATAATGAAAATTTGAGGATAATTTTGATTACTAATATTTTTCTTGATATTGATATGTTTTTATTATAAAATACAAATGAAAGAATATGAATTTTTGTGAAATTAAATATTATACAACAAAAAAGAGGTTGATAAAAGTGAAAGATAAGATTTTAAAATATAGAAATTTGATAGATATTCTAGTAATAATTTTGGTAGCGTGTATACTTGGAATACCACTTTTAAATTCTAAATTAAATGTATATTATGATGATGGGATTCAACACATAGCAAGAGCGTTAGGGACTAAAGAGGCTTTTAAAGAGAATGCTTTATTTCCAAATGTTATTTCATCATTTTCAAATGGATATGGATATTCATGGAATTTGTTTTATGGACCACTCTCTGTTTATGGAATATGTTTAATTAATGTAATTATAAATGATCTTTTAATATCATATAAAATATTTGTATTTTTATGCATGTTTTTGTCAGGAATTTATATGTATAAATTTGTGAAAGAGATTTCTGGAAATAATGATGTTGGAATACTTGCAGGCATTTTATATATGACTTTTCCGTATCACTTAACAGATTTATATACTAGAAATGCGTTAGGAGAATATGTTTCATTTCTTTTTATTCCTTTGGTATTCCTTGGACTATATAGATTATTTTATTCAGAAAAGAAAACTTATTTATTAGCAGTAGGAGCAATTGGCTTGATATTAACCCATAATTTATCAACTATTATTGTAGCATTTTTTTCTCTAATTTATGTTATTTTTAATTTAGAAAAACTTACTGATAAAAAAATATTAAAAAAAATATTAATAAATATTGTATTTATAATGTTAATAACAAGTTTTTATTGGATTCCGATGATTGAAGCAATAGTGTCATGTAATTATCAAGTTTATGAAGATGGAATGATGTCAACTTCAGAATCGACTGCAAGACATGGATTAGCATTGAAACAACTTTTTATTACAATGAATGATGGAAGCTATGTATTTGAATTAGGACCACATATAATAATAATGTTAGCACTTTCAATAATGACATTTAGATTAATACGACCACAATTCAAACAACAATATGTATTATTTTTTATTTGTGGATTGTTAAGCTTATGGATGTCTACTAAATATTTTCCGTGGAAATATTTACCAGAAGAATTTTCAATAATTCAATTTCCTTGGAGAATGCTAATGATGGCTGCATTTTTCTTAAGTGTAGTATGTGCAATAAATATGTATGCGATTATAAAGAAATTTAATTTTAAAGATGTAATAGTAATATCTACTATTTCTATTTTGTATATATTAGCATTTGCTAATGTGTTGATTGTATATGATGAAGAACCATTAACTAATATTGCTAATTTGAACTTAGGAAAATATTCGGGTAAGGAATATGAAGTTGTAGCTGGATGTGGCAAAGGAGAGTACCTACCTGTGAATGCTTATAAAAATAGATTTTATGTTGCGACTAGAGAACAAGGAATGTATGTTCTAGAAGGAAAAGCTATAATAGAGAATCAAAATAAAAACGGATCAAATTATAAAGCTTCAGTAAAAACATTAGATGCAGAATATACACTATTTGAGTTACCTTATGTCTATTATCCTGGATATGAAATAACTTTAGATAGTCTAAAATTGCAAAATTATGAGACAGAAAATGGTTTTTTAGGTTTTGTATTGGGGAAAGAAGAATCAGGTGAAATTGAAGTAAGATATAAAGGAACTGTTACAATGAAAGTTTCGATGTTTATATCAATAATGAGTTTAAGTGTAGCAATTGGTATTTTAAACATTGATAAAGTAAAATTAAAAAAGAAATTTAGTAAAGGCTTAAAGGAAAATAAAGAAAAAATAAAAAATGAAAAAGCAAACAAATGAAAAATTATGTAATTTAATAGTAGAAAAATATGGAGAATTTAATTTTAGTACAATGAGAAGTTTTTTTCTTGAAGATTTTTTTGTCTCTTCAAGAGGAAGAAAAATAGATGAACTAGATTACTATTCGATTCTTGATGAAATTTCTAAATTAGTTGATGCTCAAAAATTAAATTTGGAAGATGTTGACTATTTGGGATTTGGACAAAGATATACTTCATTAGGTATTGGAAATGCAGTACTAAAAATAGGAAATACTACTGAAAAAGTATATGATAATCCTTTTAGATTAGCACCAGTATATAAGCGTGATTTAAAAAAAGATTTAGGAATATATGTTTCTCAAAGAGCTAAGTGTGGAAGTATTAGAGAGAAGAATGTGCAAGATATGTATAATGCAATAAGAGATGCTGGAGGATTGTGGCTTGATGTAAAAGATGAAAACTTAGGATATATAGAAGAAAGAATGGATTTTTCTTCTATATATCCTAATCAAGTAGGAGTAAATATAGTTCAAGATAAAGAATTTCCGAACTATTTTGGAAATTATTTTGTAGTAGATTATGAAGATATAATATTTATTACTCCTGGATTAAGAGAACAAATGTTGAGGTTTGAAGCACCTAATATCAATTCTGTACCACGTGAATTATTACTTGAAGGACTAGACAATGATACGATATATTTTGAAGGATTTATAAAAAACAGCAATAAATTACTAGAATATGAACGTAATTACCAAAGACAAAAAGGAAATAGAAATCAAGAAAAAAGATGTATTGCTACAATAAGAGAAAACAATAGGAGTATAAGACAGGTTAGGTATGTAGAAGAACAACGATATAGATATGGTAGAAATTATAGTGATATAGGAGCTAAATTTAGTGCTAAAGAAATTGGAATGCAAGTTATGCAGAAAACAAATTTTTCTAGATTACAAGAAGTTACTAGAACAATTGGGACTAAAATGAGAAGTATAAGAGATATTTTAGATATAGGAAATATAACAAATCCAAGAAATAAAACTAAAATCGAAGAGCCAATGCAGGTATTAGATAGCAAACAATTAAATGATCCATATACTACTGAATCAACAAATACGACAGATATGTATGATCCATATAGTACAAGATAGAATTGGAGAATATAAATGATAGATGATAAAACATTTTCTAAAGTATGTACGGAAACCTTAGAAATATTAGCAAATGTTTCTGATGAAGAATATGATAAGATATCGCCAAATTTTATACAAATGTTAGATAAGAATTCTGACAAAACGTATGTGTTTGATATAAATCCTAAACAAGAATTTAGCAAGCAAGAATTGCTAGATGAAACTTATGATATGCTTGCATATATTTATAGAAAATATTGGTGTGATGAAAATAGCAAACAAGAATTTAAAAGTAAAGTTTTGAATAATGAATTAGAAAGTAAAATAAAAGCTAAAACAATAGATGCTAGAGTGATAAAGCAAGAAATATCTAATTCAAATCAACTTACTATTCTAGAAAAGAATAATATTTTTGACAAAATAAAAAATGTATTACAAAACATTTTCAACAAGAGATAAAATTTGAGAATGTTATGTAAAATAAAAACATGAAAAACTTGAAAAATAAAGAAAAATACGATATAATATACAAGATTTTTAAATAAAAAGAGAGGATAGATAAAATGTCTAAACCAATAGTAGCCATAATTGGAAAACCAAATGTTGGAAAATCAAGATTTTTTAATTATGTAGTAGGACAAAGAATTTCAATAGTAGAAGATACTCCTGGTGTAACAAGAGATAGAGTTTATGCAGATACATCATGGAGAGATAGAGAATTTACATTAATAGATACAGGTGGTATAGAACCAGAATCTGATGATATTATTGTTTCTCAAATGAGAGAACAAGCTAATATTGCAATAAGCGTAGCCGATGTTATTTTGTTTTTAACAGATGTTAAACAAGGTGTTACGGCAGCAGATATGGAAATTGCAATGATGCTAAAAAAATCTCATAAACCAATAATTTTAGCTTGCAATAAATCAGATAATTATGGCCAGCCGCCAGCAGAAATATATGAATTTTATAATTTAGGGCTTGGCGAGCCACATCCAGTATCTGCAGCTAATGCAATTGGAATTGGTGATTTATTAGATGCAATATATGATAATTTACCACCAAAAGAAGATGAAGAAAATGATGATGACAGAATTAAAGTTGCGATAATTGGAAAGCCTAATGTAGGAAAATCTTCTTTAGTAAATAAAATTTTAGGTGAAGATAGAAGTATTGTTAGTAATATTGCAGGTACAACAAGAGATGCTATAGATTCTAATTTTGAAAATGAATTTGGAAAATATACTTTTATAGATACAGCTGGTGTTAGAAAAAAAGCAAAAGTAAATGAATCAATTGAAAAATTTAGTGTAATGAGAACACTTTTTGCAATAGAAAGATCAGATGTATGTTTAGTTTTAATTGATGCATTAGAAGGTGTTACAGACCAAGATGCCAAAATACTAGGAGAAGCTCATGAAGCTGGGAAAGGTATTATAATAGTTGTAAATAAATGGGATGAATTTGAAAAAGAAACGGGAACTTTAGAAAAATATAAAAAAGAAGTTTATGAGAAAATTTCTTATGCATCTTATGCACCAGTAATATTTATTTCAGCAAAAACTGGACAAAGAGTAAATAAATTATTTGAAATGATAAACAATGTAGCTGCTGAAAATGCTAAGCGAATTTCGACTTCTGTTATAAATGAAGTTATAAATGAAGCTATTGCTGTTGTTCAACCACCAACAGATAAAGGAAAAAGACTAAAAATTATGTATGGAACACAAGCATCAACAAAACCACCAACATTTGTGATTTTTGTGAATAATAAAGAATTGTTCCACTTTTCTTACCAAAGATATTTAATAAATTGTTTTAGAAATAATTTCGGCTTAGAAGGAACGCCAATTAGATTAATAATTAGAGAAAAAGGTGAGAATGAATAATTTATAGGATCCCATTAAACAAGTGTTGTTTAATAAATGATATAATAATATTTTAATAAATAACAATCTAAATATGAAAATTAATATGAAAGTTAATATGAAAGTTAATGTGAAAATCAATATGAAAATTCAATGAAATTTATTGCATTTATATAATTTAATTTATATAATGACAATATATTAAACTTAGGAGGAAATTATGGTAGCATATATAGTAATGGCAGTTATTGCATATCTAATAGGAAGCGTAAATTTTTCTGTTATAATTAGTAAAAAAATGGCTGGTTTTGATGTAAGAGAAAAAGGAAGTGGAAATGCAGGGTCAACAAATGTGTTAAGAACCGTTGGAAAAAAAGCTGCAATTATAACTTTAATTTGTGATATTTTGAAAGGTGTTGTTTCAGTTTTAATTGCTTTATTAGTTGGATGGATAACAGGAGAATCAGCAAATTCAGCAATTGTAGTAGAAATAGCAGCACTTGCTGTTGTAATTGGACATACTTTTCCTATATTTTTTGGATTTAGAGGCGGAAAAGGTGTTGCAACAAGCTTAGGGGTTATATTAATAGTAAATTGGAAAATTGGTTTAATATGTTTAGTGTTTGCTCTAGCATTAATGGCTTTAACTAGAATGGTTTCACTAGGTTCAATTTCTGCAGCAGTACTTTTTGCTGTATTAACAATATTTATAAGAGATTCTTATATTGGTGGAATTGATTTTGATTTTAGCTTTATAATTTTTGGAATATTACTTGCTGCTTTAGTAATATTCAACCATAGAAGTAATTTAAAAAGAATTATTAATGGAACAGAAAATAAATTAAATTTCAAAAAGAAAGAAACAAAAAATGATTCTGAAGAAAAAACAGAAAATGTTGAAACTTTAGAAAATAAAGTAGAAACAGTAGAAAATAATAATGTAGAAAAAGAAAATTCAGAAGAAGTAAAATATAAATAAAGTTTGATATATGCGGACTTTTGAAAAAAGAGCCCGCTTAAATTTTCTATATAGAAATTTTGCGAATTATAAGATTTATAAATCTTTAATACGTATATTATAAAAACTTATGAAAAGGAGAATTATATGAAGAAAATAGCGATAATAGGAAGTGGAAGTTGGGGGGCAGCCCTAGGAATTTATTTGGCGAATAATGGTAATAAAGTTAGTTTATGGTCTTTTAATGAAGATGAAATGAAATCGATTAATGAAGATAGAAAATGTGTATTTTTACCTAAAGCTGTAGTGCCAGAAGGAGTTGTTTGCTCAACAAATTTTGAAGAAGTTTTAGATGGTGCAGAAATAATTCTTCATGTAACACCATCAAAATTTGTTAGAAGTACAATAAAACAATATAAAGATTTTGTAAAAGAAAATCAAATGCTTGTTATGTGTTCAAAAGGATTTGAGGCAGAGTCAAATTTAACATTAGATGAAGTAATGAAAGAAGAGCTGCCAGGAATAAGATGTGGGATTTTATCTGGACCAAGCCATGCAGAAGAAGTTTCATTAGATATTCCAACAGCTTTAGTTGTTGCATCTGAAAATGATGAACTAAAAGATGCTGTTGTAGAAGTGTTCAAAAGCTCTAAAATGAGATTATATACTTCAAAAGATGTTAAAGGTGTAGAACTGGGAGCAGCTTTAAAAAATATTATAGCTTTTTGTGCGGGTGTTTCTGTAGGATTAGAACTTGGAGATAATACTTTTGCAGCATTAGCAACAAGAGGATTAGTTGAAATAGCAAGATTAGGAACAGCGATGGGAGGACAAGAAAAAACATTTTATGGACTAACAGGACTTGGAGATTTAATTGTAACTTGTGGAAGCGTGCACAGTAGAAATAGAAGAGCTGGAGTTATGATTGGAAAAGGTCATACAATTGAAGAAGCAAGAAAAGAAATTGGGATGACAATTGAGAGTGTTGATAATATTGATGTTGCTTATAAATTAGCAAAAAAATATAATGTTGAAATGCCTATTGTGAATGCTGTTTATGATGTTTTATATAATGGATTAGATCCAAGAGCTGCTGTAGAAAATTTAATGACAAGAAGTTTAAAAGAAGAATAAAAACGAATTATTAGTGGAAATAATAATTATAATATGGGAGGTAGTTTAAATGGATTTTTTTAGTAAATTGGGTAAAAAAGCAAGTAAAACTTATCAAGTAACAAAGGAAAAAGCTGCAAATCTTTCAGAAGAATTAAAATTAAGAGGAAAAATTAATGATTTGAAAGATAAAGTTGAAGAGATATATAATGATATTGGTAAAATTGTATACAATGAAATAAAAGATGGAAAAGAAGTTTCTAAAGAAGAAGTTTCTGTAAGATGTGAACAAATTTCGAAATTCAAAGATGAAATTGAAAAAATACAAACAGATATATTAGCTTTAAAAAAAGTTAGAAAATGTAGTAATTGTGGAGAAGAATTAGCTTTAGAAGATAGTTTTTGTTGTAAATGTGGAACAAAACAACCGGAAATAGAAAAAGTTGAAGTAAAAGAAAATATATCTACTGAAATGAAAGATGCAGAAATTGTAGAAGTAACTAATGTTAATCCTGACAAAGTATCTAATGAGAATGCAGAAGTAGAAAATGTTTCCGATAATGAAAATGTTGAAATAGAAAATAGTTCTAATGAAAATTGCGAAGATAACAATGACAAAGAAAATAATAATGAAGAAAATAATGATGAAGAAAATAATGATGAAGAAAATAATAATTAATAATAAAAAAGTATACAATTAAAATTGTATACTTTTAAACTATAAAAATGAATTGTAAAATGATTGATAAAAATAGATTATAAAAATAAATGATAAATGGTAAATAGATTTAATATAAAACGTCAGTAAAGGAGTAATTTGAAATGAAATTAGTTGTACAAAGAGTGTTAAATTCAAATGTTGAAGTTGATGGAAAAGTTGTAGGTAAAATTGAAAAAGGTTTTATGGTTTTGTGCGGAATAACTCATAATGATACGGAAAAAGAAGCTGATCTTTTGGCAAGAAAACTATGTAATTTAAGAGTTTTTGAAGATGAAAATCAAAAAATGAATTTATCTCTTAAAGATGTTGGTGGAAAACTTTTGATTATTTCTCAATTTACTTTATATGCAGATAGTATGAGTAGTGGAAACAGACCTAGCTTTATAAATGCAGCAAGGCCGGAGAAGGCTGAACCTCTGTACGAATATTTTTTGAAGAAATGTGAATCAGAAGGAGTTGAAGTTCAAAAAGGGATTTTTGGGGCTGATATGAAAGTATCTTTAGTAAATGATGGTCCAGTTACAATAATTTTAGAAAAAGAGAATGCAAACTAAAATATTAATAACAAAATTAATTATATAAATTAGTTTTTTAGCATTAATTTTAATATGGATATCTTTCATAAAAATATTTTATTATGGAATTTAAATTGTTGTCTGTTACACAAATATAAATTTCTTTATCAATAGATATCCAAAGATTTATTTTGAATTTATTGTTATTATCAATAAAGCAACTAATGAAATCTATCATATCAATAGGATTTTCAAATTCTTCTTTATAAATTAAATCTTTATTTAAATCTATTTTTTTGGAATAATAAGCTTCTAAAAAAGCTTTAATTTCTCCTGGGTTTTCACTAAATAAATTAACAGATGGCTTCATATATTCTCTCTTAAATTTTATTATTTTATATTAGCGAATTGTGAATAAATATAAAAACATAATTCGCTTTTTTTATTATTTCTTATAATAAAAAAAATATTCATATGTTATTTGTGCATAATAAAGCAGATATTAGAAATAATAAAAACGGAGGATAATTATGATAAAAAAAGTTTGTTGTGGATTAGTACTTATTTTGGCATTTATAACACTTTTGACAGGATGTGATATTGATAATGAATCAGAAAATACTATAGAGAATAAGATACAAGAAGAGATCAGTTATATAGAAGATAAAATTCTAACTTTTTTCAGTATGTATGCAAAAAATGAATATGGTACAATTGATAATTTAAATTGGGATTTGATTGAAGAAAATGCTATAGAATTAAATAATGTTTTAGATTCTGTGATTTTAGATATGTCTGAAGTGGAAATTCCAAATGAAAATATAATAAATTTTAAAGATAGTGTTAATAAATTAAGTATTGCAGTATCAAACAAAGATATAAATGGAGCATTTGAAGAATACAGAAAATTGTATGCACTATTACCAATGTATGCAGAAAAAAGTTATAGTAATAAAAATGAAGTGAAAAAATTAAAATTAAAATCTGAAGTAGTTTCAAGTTATGTATATGCTAATTTATTAGACTGGGAACAAGCAAAAAATACAATAAATTCCGCTGAAGTAATGTATAGAGAAATGATGGATGATGTAGATTATATGAAAGAATATTCTTATAATTTAAATAAAATTTTTATTCTCATTAATGAGCAGAAAAATGCAATTGAGGTTGAAGAAATAGAATTAACTAAAATAAAATATGTTAATTTTATTGAGAAAATATAAAACGAACCCATTAGAAAATTTCTAATGGGTTTTAATTTCTGTTAAAGTTATTTAAAATTATATTAATAAGATGATATAAAAGGTTTTATATAAGTTGTATAGTAAGCAATTTTTATTGCTTCTTTGAATTCTTCGAAAGTAGAATATTTATCGCCACCATATTCTAAAAAAGCCACCATAAGTTCTTCGTCTGTAAATACGTCGTTTATATCGAATTCTTCTAAAGAAGGAAATTTTGATGAACTAGAAGATGGTGTTGTTTCTTCAGGCTCTAAATACGGATTTCTTGTTTCATAATTTTCTTCTGGTTTTTCGATTGTTGCTGAATGAGTATTTGGTGAAGTTACAGGAACTTGCTTGTTATCTAAAAGTGAAGCGAGTTGGATTGTGTTATCAATAAAAAACGTTATAAAGAAAACTATTATTACAATTATAATTATAGTTTTTACACTTTTAGAATAATTAGAAAATGTATTTGCTATGTTTTCTGCATAGTTTTTGCTAGAATTATCGTTAGAAGAGTAATTAGAGTTTGGTGTTTTTGAACGATGATAATCTGTATATCTATTGGTATAAGAATAACTTCCAAAATTTGTTGTGTTATATGTTTTCCTATAATTTTCGTAAGAATATTTTGAACCTCTGGCTTGAGCATTTCTTTTGGATTTTTGAGTATTATTTGTAGAAGAGGTATAGTTATATCTTGGTGCTGCAGTGGTATATGATGTATAATTTGTAGAATAAGATGGTGATGGTTGAGGCGTGATTTTTTCATCATATTCTTGTTTTTGTTCTGGATCAGACAAAACGTCATAAGCAGCATTAATTTCTTTTATTTTTTTCTCTGCAAAAGTTTTATCACCAACATATACATCAGGGTGATATTTTTTTACTAATTTTTTATAAGCATCTTTAATTTCAGATGTTGACGCTGTTTTTTTTACTCCTAAAACTTCATAATGAGTCATAACATTTCTCCGTTTCAAAATTAATATTTTATTAAAATTTATATACTTATATTAATTATAAATAAAAATTAGAAAAAAAACAATAAATATTAGCATTTTTATGAATTTGAGTTTGAAAAATAAACAAGCATAAAAATAATAAACTATAAATAAATTTATTTTGGAAAACTTGAAAAAACTATGAAATTGTTATAAAATATTACAGGTATTTGGAGGAATAAATAATGCAAGAAAATCAAGAAAAATTCATAGAATTAGTAAGAGAAAAAAATTTAGGAAAAAGTTTAAAATATGCTATTTTGACAATGGGATGCCAGTTAAATGAAAATGATTCTGAAAAAATAGCAGGTATGCTTGAAGAAATGAAATATGAATATATAGAAGACTTTAAAGAAGCTGATTTAATTGTATTTAATACTTGTTGTGTTAGAGAAAATGCAGAAGAAAGGCTTTTTGGAAAAATTGGAGAAGTAAAAAAATTGAAGGAATCTAAAAATGTAATTTTAGCAATTGGTGGATGTATGATGCAAGAACCAGCAATGCTTGATAAAATTAAGAAAAGTTATCCTTTTGTTAATGTTATTTTTGGAACACATACAATGCAAAATCTTCCAGAAAATATATATAAAGCAATTATAAAAAATGAAAAAGTAAAAGATGTTATAGATATAGATGGCGAAATCTATGAAGGATTACCAATAAAAAGAAATAGCGACTATAAAGCTTCAGTAACAATAATGTATGGATGCAATAATTTTTGTAGTTATTGTATAGTTCCTTATGTAAGAGGAAGAGAAAGAAGCAGAGAACCTGAACTTATTTTAGAAGAAGTAAAAAGTCTAGCAAAAGAAGGATATAAAGAGATAACTCTTTTAGGACAAAATGTAAACTCATATAAAGGAAATGAAAAGATTAAAAATTTTGCCGAACTTTTAAATGAAGTGTGTAAAATAGATGGGATAGAGAGAATAAACTTTATTTCTCCTCATCCAAAAGATTTTACAGATGATGTAATTGAAGTTATAGCAAACAATGAAAAAGTAACAAGAATTGTACATCTTCCACTTCAGGCTGGAAACACAAAAGTATTAAAAGAAATGAATAGAAAATACACAAAAGAGCAATATTTAACATTAGCAAAAAAAATGCTTGCTAAAATTCCAGGATTGGTTTTGTCAACAGATATAATTGTCGGATTTCCAGGTGAAACGGACGAAGAATTTGAAGATACTTTAGATGTTGTTCGCGAAATTAATTTTGAGCAAATTTTTATGTTTATATATTCTGTAAGAGAAGGAACAGTGGCTGCTGAACGTGAAGACCAAGTTCCAGAAGAAATAAAACATATTAGATTTAATAAATTAAAAGAATTATATGAGTCTAGAGTTGATGAAAATAATGAAAAATATTTAAATACAGTTCAAAAACTTTTAATAGAAGGAAAAAGTAAAAATAATGAGAATATGTTAGAAGGAAGAACTTCTACAAATAAAGTTGTTGTTTTTGAGCCACATACTGAAAAGAAACCAGGAGATATTGTTTCTGTAAAAATTATAGAAACACATAAATGGTATTTAAAAGGCGAAATTATAGATGATTAATTTTTTTGAAAAATATAAAAGTTAAAGGATAAAATATGAAAAAAGAAGAGTTAAAAAAATATTTTGAAGAATTAAATTATGGAGAAAGTATTCAAGCAGAAATACTTGAAAGTGTTGAAACAGAAAAAGATATTGAATCATTATATGAAA
>JAFXGW010000019.1 GCA_017536685.1 Clostridia bacterium
GTAAAGATAAAGAACTATATAAAAAAATTTTTACTCTTATCTTAGTACCAATTTTAATTTATCTTTATTGCCAATGTTTCTGTAATGGAAAAATAATTTTTGAACCAAAAAGAATGCTTTTAAACTTTATGTTTATATATTTCTTAATTACTTTTTTCTATTCTTTTGCTGGCAAGCTAAAGTTTGGATTAGTTGTTACAACATTACTTACTGGAATTGTTGGTATAATAAATCACTTTATAACAGCTTTTAGAGGAACCCCTCTTGTTCCTTGGGATTTATTTTCTTTAAATGTTGCTTTAACAGTATTGCCAACTTTTAAATTCACAGTAACAAAACAAGCTGTAATTGGTTTTATTCTTTTTATAATAACATTAATTATTTTAGCCAAAACAAAATTACAATCTTTTGCTAATGGAAAAGTAAAAAAATTATATAGAGTTTCTGCTTGTACTAGTATTGTTATTTTTACTGTTTGTTTTTATTTAACCAACTTAATATCTTGGTTTGAATTAAACGAAAACTGGGATCCAAAAGAAGAATACCACAACAACGGTTTAGTAGCAAGTTTATTTAAACAGTCTAGAAACTTAATAATTCAAGAACCAGAAGGATATGATATTGAATCATTAACAAATCTTGCAGAAACTATTGAAGTTCCAATAATAAAAGATGATAAAAATCAAGAAATGCCAAATATAATAGTTATTATGAATGAATCATTTGCTGATTTAACTGTTGTTGGAGATTTCAGAACTGATACAGAATATTTACCTTATTTTAATAGTTTAAAAGAAAATACAATAAAAGGAAACTTACATGTTTCTATATTTGGTGCAACAACACCAAACTCTGAATGGGAAGTTTTAACTTCAAATTCTATGGCGTTTGTTCCAAAAAGAACAGTTCCTTATCAACAATATGTTTTAAGAAAATCTTACTCTTTAGCTTCAATCTTTAAAGAATTAGATTATTCTACTACAGCAATCCATTGTTATTATCCTCAAGGATATAATAGAAATCTAGCTTATCCTAGACTTGGATTTGATAAATTCTATAGTATGTATGAATTAAAAGATTTAACCTATATTAGAGAATATCCAGATGATATTAGTACTTATAAAAACATTATAGATATTTATGAAAATAAAGGTGATAAAAAAATGTTTAACTTCACTCTTACAATGCAAAATCACGGAAGTTATACTGATGAAAATTTTGCAAGTACTGTAATTGCTGAAGATGGACAATATCCAAAATTAAATCAATACTTATCATTAATAAAAATTGCTGATGAATCTTTAAAAGAACTTCTTACCTATTTTGAAAATCAAGAAGAGCATACAATTATAGTAATGTTTGGAGATCACCAACCTTATGTTGAAGACGAATTTTATAATGAAATGCTTTCTCAAAAATATGAAGATATAACTTCAAAAGAAGCTGTCGAAAATAAATACATCACTCCATTTATGATTTGGGCAAATTATGATATTAAAGAAGAAAATTATGCTGATGTTACAGATATTAGTACAAATTATTTAGCATCTCTTATTTTAGACGTTGCAAACATTCAAAAAACCCCTTATCTCCACTTCTTAGATCAACTAAGAAATGAAATTCCAATTATAACAGGTAATGGTTATATGGATAAAACAGGAGTATATCATGAATTTTCTGAAGAAAATGAATATACAAAATTAATTGAAGAATATCATTATTTACAATTTAACAATATGTTTGATAACTCAAATAAATTAACTTCACTTTTTAAAGTTCCAATACAAACAACAACTTAATATACACATAATCATAATAAATCATAGTCAAAATTTTCAATTTTGCATGGTAATTACAATTATTACAATATAAAACGCTCCAAATAAAATGGAGCGTTTTACTTATTTATATCTATTACATTTATATTATCCTAATTTGAAATTATATAAATTATCTTTCTTCATCTTTCTATTTTCTAATTCTTTTATTCTTTTTAAAGTTGTTCTTGTTTTTAGCGATTTATTTAAATAATATTTTAAAGACACTATAAATATTATTACGCCTAATATTATTTGTATCCAACCAATAGATACTGATTTTCTCTCATAACTATTATATTCTTTTTTTACAGCACTAGTTACAGTTTCTATAGTTTTTTCATCCTCTAAAATTTCATATTTTGCCTCTTCCTCTTCTCTTAAGCTATTACCAATATTAGAACTATTTTCCTCATTTTTTGTAATGTTTTCAGTACTATTATTATTTTTTTTGATATTTGAATTTACACTATTGTTCCTTATCGTACCTGTAATATTATATTCTTTTAAAATGTTGTCTAATTTAAAATTGTTATATCCATATTCAAATAAATTAATAGTATCTATATATCTTGCACTCAAACCTTCTTCTGTACATTCTGCATGCAATATTACTGAAATTAGTTCAAAACCACCTTTATTACTACTAGAAATCAAGCAATTTTTAGCAGGAGTTGTAAATCCAGTTTTTATTCCATTGCAATAAGGATAATAATATCTACTATTTTGTTGCATTAAACTATTTGTATTTATAAAAATTCGTTCTTCTTCAAATTTTTCTGTACTTGGCAAAAAGCATTCTTGTTGTTGTGCCAATTCTCTGAAAATTTCATTTTGCATACAATATTTTGCAATCAAAGATAAGTCATAAGCTGTTGAATAATGGTTCTCATCATGAGCTCCATTTGCATTTACAAAATTAGAATCAAGACATCCTATTTCTTTTGCTTTTTGGTTCATTAAATTTGCAAATTCTTCAACACTTCCCGAAATATGTTCTGCAATTATATTAGCCGCCTCATTAGCAGATTGCAACATTAATACTTCTAAAAGTTCTCTTATTGTAAAGCTTTCTCCTTCTTGAATATTTGCAATAGAGTACCCTGATTTTACTGAAAAAACAGCAGTATGACTAGCAATTGCTTTTTCATTTAAATCGCATTTTTCTATAGCAATTATTGCAGTTAATATCTTGGTTGTGCTTGCTGGATATTTTCTTGCATATATATCTTTTTCATATAGTATTTTTCCAGTTTGTGCTTCAATTAATATTGCAGATTCTGAATATATTTTTAACAAATCTTCATTTTTTTCTTCTACTGGTTCTATATTTTTCTCAATCTCAGAAAAGTCATTCAATATAACTTTCTGACTTTTATCTTCTGTAGCATTACATGTTATTTCTACTACTCCTTGTAGCATTAAAATAATTATTGCAAAACTAAATAGTAATTTCTTTAGTTTCATTCTTCCTCCGGTATATTATTTTACATATTCCCTAAAAAATTCATTGTTAACAACACTAAAATCAACAGGATATTCTGTATTTTTTTCAATTCCTGTTTCAGAGAATTGCCAACCAATTATTTTAGACTTTAATTCTTCATTTTGTGCAGCCTCTTGATCAGTTTCTGTATACCAAACTTTTGGAATTTCGTTTTTCAAATCATAATAGGCAATCCAAAATTTTGTATCTATCTCATATAAATATTCATCTGCAAGATTTGCATTAGTATAAACTATTGTGTCTATATTTTTTTCTTTAAACTTTGAAATCAAATTAGAAACAAGTTCGGCTCTCTCCTCCCAAAGATCTTTAGCTCTTCCTTTTCCTTCATGGTCTTCAACATCAATAACTAATGGTAGTTTACACATCTTTGTTTTATTTTTATCCAAAAAATCTTTTATAAATAAAACTTCTTCGTCAAGTTCTTCTTCCGTTATTGCTTCATCTATATAATAAAATCCATACGGTATTTCTAAAAATTCGCACTCTTCTATGAACATTTTAAAATTTGGATCTGTATAAAAATTCCCCTCATCACCATATCCTCTTCCGCCAGCTCTAATATAAACATAATTTATATCATATTTTAATAAAAAAGCACCATATTCTCCTGATGATTTAAAATTTTTATTTATCAAATTAAATTTTGAAACATCAGACATTAAAACATATCCATCATCTTCTATAAATTTAAATGTATCTACATATTCTTTTTCTACATATCCAACTTTATCATTTGCTTTTAATTTGTACCAATGTTTTCCATCTTCAGCTTTAAATTCATCTACAATATAAACATTTTGACCTAAATCTAAATTTGATATAAATTTCCATTTAGAAATCTTTGGTTTTCTATAAAAACCAATATTTTTATCTATAATAACTCCATGAATAGCATTTGAAGTATCTATATTATTCCACACTTCTTCCCTTTTTTTGTGTATTAAGAAAATTACTAAAAAAACAATTAATAGCATTATAGAAATCACTATTAAAACTTTCATTTTATTTAATTTTCTTTCTTCTAATATTCTATTCATAAACTTATTTCCTATTTCAATTTTTGAATAACAAATTTTGACATTTTTAGACACTAATTTAGTATAACATATAAACTTTTTTTGTACATCATATTTTGTAAATATTAATAAAAAAACTTGAAATTTGTTAACTATATTTTTAGATAATTCTTTATTAAAAATCCCGTGACTTTTTTCAAAAATTTCAAAAAATTACTTTTTCTCAAAAAAAAATTCTTGCAACTTCAAGTTTTTTTGACTTTTGACTAAAACCATGTTATAATATAATTTGATATTATGTAAATCTATTTTACATATATAATTTAATATGGTAATTCTTTTACAAAGATCAATTTCAATTGAATGAGATCTGTGTGAAGTAATTATAAAATTCAAGAACCACCAAGCAAAGGAGAGACACAACGTGAAAAGCAAATTTACAATCAACGAGTTGGTTGTTAAGATACCTGGAAGCAAGCTTCCTAAGGTATTGAACCTATCCGATTTGGATGACCATACTCAAAGCGCAATCCTGAATGCCTACAACGCTTCCACTATCTACGCACCTAATCTCACCGCAACAAAATCCGAAAAGCTTTCGGCGGCTATGTCAAGAAATATTGCAGAATTCAAAAAACTGCTTAGCACTCTCGAATCCCCCTCTGGCAGAAATATTGCCAACGCCTTTTGTCAGGCCTTCGAGTTTGATTCTATCAACACTCCTAACATTGTCCGCCTCGCTCAAACTATCGCAGATACAAACTGTCGGTATGTTGATCTGGATGTTCTGTTGAGCATTCTGATTTACGATCATAAGATAAAAATTTCTGCTGCTGAACTCTATGCAGAGTTCCAGGGCTGGAAATATTATCAGATGATTAAAAACAGCGTCGGTGGTGTTAGCGTCGTCAAATTCATGCGCTTTTACATCGGTTTGGTAGAAATTATCTAATTCTTGAATGCCAGAGCAGTTCTGAGTGGCTAACACTCAGAACTGCTTCTGCTATTTTTTAATAAATACATACATTCTTCTAATTTTTTTATACAATTATATTTTTTTCACAAAAATCATTGACAAACCATAAAATTTGTTTTAAAATATAAGAGCGTTGTGAGAATCGATACAACATGGTGGATGTAGCGTAGTTGGTTAACGCGTCAGTTTGTGGCACTGAAGACCGTGGGTTCGAGTCCCATCTTCCACCCCACTAATTTAAATATTGGGCTGTAGCCAAGCGGTAAGGCACCAGACTTTGACTCTGGCATTTCGATAGTTCGAATCTATCCAGCCCAGCCAAAAAGAGATACTTTAAGGTATCTCTTTTTTTATTGCAACAATAAAAATCGTGAACACGAAATTGAAATTTTAGGCAATGAATTTATTTTTCATTTTTATTACAATTATTGTGTAGCATTATTTTTAATGTTATAATTTTATTGAAATAATATAAACAAGGAGATTTAATATGGGTGAATCAACATCAGAATTCATGCAAAGAAAAGATAAAGAATTAGAAGAAAGACGTTTAAAAGAATTAGGTATATCAACAAAACCTTTTGATTATACTGTTTTAATAGAAAAAGAAGACATTAATAAAATTACTGAAAAAATACCAGCTCACAAAATTGAAGAAAACAAAACTGCAATTATTGAAAATGCACAAACAGTACCACCAACACCAGATATTCCAGAAAATGTTCCATCACATGATGAAGTAGATTCTAATGGGATTGAAATTGCTACTCTGGATGATAGCGGTATCAAGCATGAACAAAATGTTCAAAAATCTAATAAAGATATAAATGATAAAGATAATGATGAAAGATAATTTTTATTTAAGGGAGAAAAAAATGGTACTTACATTAGAAAGACGTGAAGCTTATAGTGAGCTTTTAGAAATTTTAAGACATATGGATAAAACTTATGTTGATTTAATTCCAAAAAAACTTATAATGTTTTTTTATGATAATTGTTCTCTTGATTATGATTTTAGAATGACAAAATCAATTGGTGAAGAAAGCTTTAAAGAAGATACTTTAGCTCTTTTAGCATTAATAAATAATAATTATTGGGCAAAAAATCAATCAAAAGAAGAACTTATTATGAATTATGCAATAATAGATAAAAATGCTCAAAAACAACTAAACTCTCAACTTGAGAAAAATAATGTTTTTACAAAAATTGATGTTCCTACTGATTCACCATCTTCTGAAGAAAATCTACCAATAGTTCAAAACACTTTTTTAGGAACAGTAAAAAAAGTATTAAATATTTTAAAAAATGCTTTTATAAAATTTTTTGGTGATTAATTTCATAATTAAATTATCATATTTTTTAAAATTTATACAAAATATTATAATTATTTTCAAAAAAATCCGATATATTTCTATATCGGATTTTTGTATATTATTTTTCAACAGCCCAAATTACAATTCTTCCATCACCGTCATCTGTACAAGTTTGTAATGAAATTTCTCTTCTTCCTTCTGTATCTCTTGTGAAGTATGTAGCATCATTTTGTGTAGTTTGATAAATATTATAAATTTCGTAAGTAACTTTCTCTCCATATTTATCTGTTATATATATTTTATCACCATTACTTAATTTCTTGTTATTTGAGAAAAATAATCCATTTCTGTAATTATGTCCATAGATTACAACATTTCCAACTTTATTTAGTTCAGCTTGTTGTGGATAAGCTATTGCAACAGCAATTTCAATACTTCTTACTGTTACTCTTTCAAGTATTGGATATTCAACTCCAGTTTTTGGAATTTCAATTGTTCCCATTACTTCATAATCTTCCATAAAAATTTTCTCGGGTTCTCCTAAATTTTCTGTTGTTTCTTCTGTTGGATTTAATTCAACTTGATTTTGTGTTAAACTTGTTAATTCCTCTAATGGATTTTGTATAACTAAATTTTCAACTTTATTTTCAATTACATTTTCTGTATTAGTATTATTAACTTTGTTTTCTTTATTTGGTCTTTTTACAGTTTGTGTTGCACTTTCAAATTTATCAATAGCAGATTGTGCATTTGAATTTATATTATTAGAATTATAAAGATCATAAGCAAAATATCCAATAATTCCACATATTGCAACAACAAAAAATATTAAAATCATTGTTAAAAAATTACTAAATTTATCTGACATAATATATTCTCCAATCTTTTCCTTAATTTACATAATCATCTACTACTATTATAACATATCAAGATTTTTATTTCAATTTTTTTATTTCTTTTTTAAAAAAATTTAATAAAACCTTAAGATATTTTATTAATATCTATAATTCGCTTTATTTTAATTAAAATTCTTAACTTTTTAATAAAACAAAACCTCAACTTTATATAATGTATTTAAGTTGAGGTTTTATTAAATTTATTCTAATATAGCTTTTATTCTTCTTACACCTGATGAAGAAGCTTCTTCTTTTTTGATTTTAAAGTGACCTAAAACTCCAGTTCTTTCAACATGAGGTCCTCCACATAATTCAATAGAGAAATCTCCAATTTTATAAACAGTAACAATATCTCCATATTTATCTAAAAACATTGCTTCAGCACCTAAGCTAATAGCGTCTTCTTTTTTCATTTCCATTTTTTCAACAGTTATATCTTTAGCAATATATTCATTTACTAAGTCTTCGACTTTTTGTTTTTCTTCATCTGTCATTTTTGCACCATGTGAAAAGTCAAATCTCATTCTTTCAGCTGTTATATTACTTCCTTTTTGATGTACGTGATCTCCTAAAACAACTTTTAAAGCTGCATTTAGAAGGTGTGTTGCAGTGTGGTATTTTGTTTCCATTTCTCCACTTGATGCTAGTCCGCCTTTAAATTTTTGTTCACTTCCTAGTCTTGATTTATCTTGATGTTCTTTAAATAATCTTTGATAATCAGACATATCAACTTCTAATCCTTGCTCTTTTGCAAGTTCTTCTGTCATTTCTGGTGGAAATCCATAAGTTTCATATAGATTAAATACTGCATTTGTGTCTAAAACTGTTTTTCCTGCATTTTTTGTTCTATTTGCAACTTTCTCAAATTCTCTTTCACCATTTTGAAGTGTTTTCATAAATTTATCTTTTTCTGCAACTATAACTTCTGTTATTTCATTTCTATTTGTATCTAATTCTGGATATAATTCTTTTAATGCGTCTATTGAAATTCCTATAATCTCTGGCAATAAACTTAAGTCAATTTCAAGTTTATTTAAATGTCTTGTCATTCTACGTAGTAATCTTCTTAAAATATATCCTCTATCAACATTACTTGGTCTTCCACCATCATTTATTATCATCATACTAGAACGTAAATGTTCAGCTACAATTCTTCTACTTTGAATATTATCTACTTTTTGAAGTTCTGCTAATTTATCCATTACTGGACTAAATAATTCTATTTCAAAAGGAGTTTGTTTTCCTTGAAGAAGCATTGCCATTCTTTCTAGTCCTAATCCTGTATCAACATTTTGTTGTGCAAGCTTTGAATAACCATTTTTGTCTTTATAAAATTCCATAAATACGTTATTCCAAATTTCAACATATTTACCACAACCACAAGCAGGATTACAACCTTCAGAACATTTTTCTTTTCCTGTATCATAAAACATTTCTGTATCAGGTCCGCAAGGTCCTTCTTCTCCAGCAATCCACCAATTATCATCTTTTCCAAAGAAATAAATTCTTTCATCCGGTATTCCAGCTTTTTTCCAAGCTTCATATGCAACTAAATCTTTTTCACAATCTTCATCTCCTGCAAAACATGTTACAGATAATTTTTCTGCTGGAATTTCTAATTCTTTAGTTAAGAATTCATAACTCATTGCTATTGATTCTTCCTTAAAATAATCTCCTAAAGACCAATTTCCAAGCATTTCAAAATATGTTAAGTGGCGGTTATCTCCTACTTCGTCTATATCATTTGTTCTAACACATTTTTGAAAATCTGTTAATCTTGTTCCAGATGGATGTTTTTGACCTAAAAGATATGGTACTAATGGTTGCATTCCAGCAGTTGTAAATAATACAGATGGATCATTTTCAGGTATTACAGGTGCTGATGGAATTATAGAATGTTCATGTCTTTTAAAGAAATTTAAATATTTATTTCTGATTTCAATTGCTTTCATATAAAAAATCCTTTCATAAATTAAATTTATTAATTAATTAAATACTTTATTAATTTAGTAGTTATTTTATTTAGTAATTGTTTTATTTAGTAATTATTTTATTTATATAATAAAATGTCAAATATTATTTAACTATAATATTTATTTTGGTTAAATTAACGTTATTAATTATATTATAAAATTCTTTGTTTTTCAAGTATTTGCCTACAACTAATTCAAGTAGCTTTTTATTAGTTATCAATTCAAAAAGGAAAATCCACCATCCGAAATATTCGAATGGTGGATTGTTGTGGTTTATGCGATTTGTGCCTTAAGATTATCAGGTTTGAGACCTTTATTTCTCTTCGGAACCTTATTTTTAGGTCCGCAAGGTACCTGTTCCTCAATCAAATAGCAATACAGGGATATAAGGAGCGACCAGCGTTTCATTTCACCTTTCTTAGCCAGGCTTCTCTTAAGTTCTTGTAATTTGCTTTCGATTGCAACAATATCAACTTTAGTCAGATCGAAGTACATTTCTGCAAACGACTCTTCAAATCCAATTCTTGATTTTAGAGTTTCTTCATCAATCTCTCCGATTCCGAACTTTTTGAAATGTGCTTCATTTCCAGGCAAAATGACATTTTCCAAGAGCTGCTCACTAATTTCGCATTTATTACCAACATATCCGTTATCAAAAGCAAAATCTTCAGCAGCCTCTGCAGGAGTTACATTGCTTGCAAATCCAAAGTTCTTTCTTTCAAAAGCAGAATTAATGCTCAAACGAGATTTCAGCTCATCATCATTAATCTGCTCTTTTTGATATTCTGCAATTGCACCAGTTGTATCTCTGGCAATCAGAATTTCAGCTAATTCGAACTCTTTCTTGGGATTTACAGTAACGTCAATATATTTCATGCTATGCATGAAATTGAATGCCGCCATATAAATTCCCATATCACACACTTTACCTTCAGAAGTCTGCATTTTGAAATTAATTGCAGCTAAATACTCAATCATTCGAAGAATACGATTAATTTCTTTCTGACCTGAAATGTCAAATCCATCACTTACAATATAATAAGTGCGATCTTTCAAAACTTCTCTGGAACCTTCAATAAAAGACTCCTTTTTTGTATGAGTTTTGAAATTCTCAAGAGGAATAACCCTCAGGATTTTGTACAGCTGATACAGATCATCAAAGAAAAATGTTTCCATTCTCTCCTCGTATGCAAACATCTCCATCGGATATACCCCAATTTCAGGATGAACCTTATTCTTGATATTTCTGATAGAAGAAAATGTTTGACACTTGGGAGCTATATTGATTGATTCGAATTTACCCTCTTCATTGATTTTGAGTTCAGCAAAATGGAGAATTTCCTTTTGCAGCTTCTTGTCTAAACTTGCAAACTCCATAGCTACAAGGTCATAGAACAAAGAATTTTCTTTAAAACTCTCCATAAGGATCTTGCTGGTTGTGAAAAATTCTTCTGGTCCATACGGCATCTGATTGTTTCTGAATACCTTGGTATAGTCCACTTCCAAATAATAAAGTTTGTGTTGGAAATTAAAGGTTCGTTTGAAATCCTGTGCGAAATAATTGTATCCCACAAAAATTGTATGATACATACGTACAAACTTTGCCCTTTCGAGCATAGTCATATCCTTTGGTGCGTCTTTAAGTTTTGCTGCAGCAAATTCGAGAAGTTCTCGATATCCATCGATATAGTATTGTGCATTCTCGATAGTTCTAAGCTGCTCCAAAAGACCTTTGATTTCTTGCTCTTTGATTTTTGCTGTTTTGCTGGTTTTACAGCCAATTCCAAAATATTTCTTAACTTTTTGGAAATTAGCATCGCCAATAGTTTCTTCAAAAACTGGAAATGCTTCGTCAACAATCATCGTCACATTGACGCTTCTGGTTTTGTCACCAAAAACCAGAGCATCGTAAAGCTTAATTACTGCTTCACAATCACTTTGAGAAATTCCATCTCTGCAAAGGATTTTCCGCTCCGCCGTCTGAATTGTTGGATTAGGCATAAAAGCAGGACGTCTCATTAAAACGTTAAACATCCCTCCTTTTTCCTGAGTTGTCACCGTTGTTGTTTTGGGTTTGTTTACCATTTGTTTTCTCCCTTCGTAATAATATGTCAAAGTACAGGTAATCCCACAACTAATACAGTCATGTAAGCTTTATTATATCACGTTATGTTAACTTTTTCAAGTTTTATAATTTATTACAAAACAATTATTTCTTACTCACTCAAAAATCACAACAAAAAACGTTGTCAATTATTGACAACGTCTTATATATTACTTTTTATTCTTTTCCAAATAATCCTTTATATTCTTGGAATACTTTTTCTTGAATTTCTCCAACATAATCTTTGGTTACACCTTCAAAATCAGTTAAGCTATAAAATTCTTCTAATCCAGCTCTTTGATTTGCATATATTGGTTTATTTAATATTGTTACTTTATATTCATTAGCTTTGTTATAGTCTTTTTCTACACCATCTCCCCAATAATATAATTTTCCTAAATAGTATTTAGCAAAAACATTATCAGCACTAGAAGCTTTTTCAAAATATTCTTTAGCTTTTAAATGGTTTGTAGAAACACCATTTCCATTGTAGAACATTTTTCCTAAATAATAGTTTGAACCTTGAGAGCCTCTTTCTGCAGCTACTTCAAAATATCCTTTAGCTTTTGCGTAATTAACATCTACTCCTGTTCCATTATAATATCTTTTACCTAATTCATATATAGCTCCAACATCTCCGTTTTTTGCTAAACTTTCAAGTTCTTCTATATTTTTAGTACTCATATCCATATCCCCCTTTGAATAATCGTTATTATTCAATATACATTTATTTTATTATAGAGATTTTACCACTTTTTTACATTTTTTACTATAAATTTTATATTACATTACTAATACATTTTGAATACATTTTAAAAAAAGTATTTTATCAGATTATTTCATTGAACCTCTAAGATTTTAATTTATATCAATTTAAATTTATTAACTTGACAAACTAATTTTATTTATTATTTATAAAAATTAGTTTGTCAAGTCGCTTAAACTTCTAAATGAGTTCCTAAAAATCCTGCAGCAGATTGAGCTACTTTATCTTCAACATCACCCATTTTTTTATTTGGTTCTTTTGCTAAAAGTATAACACTTCCTACAACATCTCCATCAGTTATTATTGGATATATTACTTGTGAATTATAAATTCTTTCTCTTCCCTCATTTTGAGTTATTGGAATAGAAATTTCATTATTCTCTTTACTTTTAAAAATTTCTTTATTTTCTAAAACTTCTTCTAGTTCTTTACTTAAACTTTTTTCTAAAAAATCTTTTTTAGAACCTCCTGCAACTGCAATAACAGTATCTTTATCTGTTATACACGTAATATGTCCAGTTGTTTTTGAAATTGTATCTGCATATGTTGAAGCAAATTCTGTAAGTTCTCCTATCGGTGAATATTTTTTTAAAATAATTTCTCCTTCCTTATCGGTAAAAATTTCTAAAGGATCACCTTCTTTTATTCTATGAACTTTTCTAATTTCTTTTGGAATAACAACTCTTCCTAAATCATCTATTCTTCTTACAACACCTGTTGCTTTCATAAATTCCTCCTTATATTGTATTTATATTTTTATTATGACAATTTAGGAAAATATTATACATTTTTTTATCTTATTTAAACAAATTTAACATTATTCTTTTTATTTTAGTCCAAAAATTTTGCTTACTAACTAATAAAAGTTCTTTTTTTATATTTTCATTTTCTTTAATATAATTATTGTTATTGATCTTATCAAATAAATCTTCTTTTTTAAATTTATTTCTTTTTTCAGATTCATATTCAGATTGCTTTTTAACTAATTTTTCTTTTATCATAACTTTCTGCTCGTCATTTACTGCATATTTTATTATAATATAGGTTAAAAGAGTTAAAGATTCTTTTGAAATTTGTTCTTCAAGATTTTTTGAACAATCTAAATTTATTTTTTCATTTGAAGCATTATTAGTTATATATTCAATTACATTTTCTGGAATTTTTTTCACTTCATCTTTATCAAAATTATTTAAAATTCCAAGTACTTCAGCATAATTTTTATTTGTTATTTTCATCTTTTTCCTCTTCTAATTCTTGTATACCTAACATTTCTATATCAACTAAACTCGATACTGCTTCAATATCTTCTAGCTTAACACCAACTCTATCAGCAGAATCTAACACATCTTCAATTTTATATGTTTTATTATTAAATCTTATGGTATTAATTCTTACTTGTTTTTCATTTAATATTTGTGTTATATTTTTATCCACAAAAACATAACCAGTTTTAGAATCAGTTAAACCTGCAATTACCTCTTCTAATAAATTTTCGTCAATCGCTTGTTTCATTTGTTCTAAATAATATTCTTGTAATCCTTTAATTTTATCTACAAGTAATAAGTTATTATTCGAATTGCTATTTGATAATATTTGTATCATCTTTGGTATAAATCTTCTATATTTATTCATTGATACATCTACAGTTTGACCTTCTCGAAGTAACTCCTCTTCACGTTCTAAACATTGTTCTAGAACCTCTGCTACATCATCATTAATTTTTTTCTCAGATTGTAATAGTGGAATAGATGTTTCTAATATTTGAAAAGAATATTTTTTTATTATTTCTTCTCTATTATCATCATAACTAATATCTTCTATCATTCCATTAGCAAAGTCACTATATCCATAAACAAATAGTCCATCACTTTTATGTATCAGTTCAAAAAATTCTTGCATTTCTTCTGGTGAAATATCAAAAATTCTTCTCTCACAAAAATAATATCCAGCTATATAATCTATTCTTTCGGTTCTTCCATTTAAAATACTTATATTAAATTTGTCAAGTCTTGATTGTATTTCAAATCCAGGTATAATCGCATTTCTTTTATAATATATTGAATTTCTGTTTACATTTTTAAATGAATCTTTATTTGAATTATACAACATATTTAGGTCTATATTATCAATTGGAACACCAAATTCATCAACTTTAGCATTCTTCTGATACTCACGTCCCAAAATCATTCCTAGCGCTTTTGCTTTACTTCCAATTTGATA
>JAFXGW010000020.1 GCA_017536685.1 Clostridia bacterium
TATTTGATATTGAAACCTTATGTTTTAAAAATGAGACAAGCTTTAGTTGATAGAGCTAGAAATGGCGGATATAATGTTATTATGGAAACAGCAATGCAAGCAGTAGATAGTTTTATACCACAAATTCAATCTTTTGAAGATGCTGGATATGACACAGAACTATCAGTTATTGCTGTGCCTGAGACAGATTGTTTTCTTTCAACTTTAAATAGATATTGTTTATATTTACAAAAAGATGGATATTGTAGAAGAAATACTAAAATGGATTCTCAAATGATTGTTAAACTTCGTAATAATTTAGAAAAATTTGATCAAACAAAATTGTTTGATAACATAAATATTTATGTTAGAGGAGAAAATCCTAATCAAGAGCCAATTCAAATATATTCGGATAAAAGTGGAACTATGGAAACGCCGTTACAGGCATTTGATAAAGGAATACGAAAATCAAGGAAACAAAGTAGAAACACATTTCCAAGAAGAGCTAAAGCAATACGAAAAATTTTAGAAGAGTTTAATGAGAATGAACAAATAAATACTTTAAATCAAATTGAACAACAATTTGAAAAAGAGATGGAAGATAGGGGGGAATATGATGAATAATTATATAGATTATATGGATTTAATGGATGTTGCTAAAATTAATTTGATGAAAAAACTTAATATGAAAATGGACGAATATGAAAAAAATCCATCATCTGAATTAAAAAAAGAGATAATAAATATGAGTATAGATAGAAAACAATTGTATTCATTTGATATTCCAACTATTAAAAAATATTTATAGACAAAAGTAAATCAAAAAAATATATAGTATTAAAAAATAAAAAACGGATAGAAAATCCGTTTTTTGTTTTTTTATGACAATTATAATCACCGGAGCAAAATTGAAAATTTTGGTGATGATTTAATTTTTAATTATATTTAGTTAATTGGATTTGAAATAAAAGTAGTATTAAAGTATGTTGTTTAAAGTATTTACCCAAACTTCAATTTGCTCTTTTGGTATACGTAAATTATTATCTGTTCCTTTCCCTAATTCAACACTAGGTCTTACAATTCCATGAAAATCACTACCACCAGAGATGTGTTTATTATATTTTTTACAAACTTCGATTAAAAACGCGGTTTGTTCTGGAGTAAAAGATGAATAGTAACATTCGATTAAGTCTATGTCATAATTATCTAATAAGTGAAATAGGATTTTTTCTGAATAATCTTTATATTGAAAGATATGAGGAATTGAAACAATTCCTCCAGCTTCTTTGATTGCATTTATAAGTTCTTTAACAGTAGGAAATGCTGGTGATAAGTCTAAAAATAAAGGATGATTTGGATTTGTCATACAAGTTCTAAAAAAACTTTTTCCTTCAGGAATTGATTTAGAAAACTCTTCATTTTCTGGAAATTGTTGTATTGATGATTTTATATATTTTGAAAGTCTAGGAGATACAGAATTATTAAAATCTTCAATGAAATTTGGTGTTAGTTTTACACCTTTTTTAGAATATTGTTCATAGGCTAGATGGAGCATATAATTATCTAATTCTTCCGTATTTTTATAATGATATTGTTGTATTGTTTTTTTCATTTTATCAATGTCAAAACCATATCCTAAAAGTTCTATTGCAACTCCGAAACAACTTGTTCTTAATTCGATTCCAGGTATTATTTTTCCACTAAATAAATCTCTATTTATATCATAATAAGCATCTACACTTTCATGATCGGTGATAGATAAGATTGATAATTTCTCATGCTCTGCTAGTGTTAGCAATTCATTTGGAGTAAATGTTCCATCTGATTTTATTGTATGCGTATGTAAATCTATTGTATTTTCCATATATTCTCCTTCCTACTGTATAAGTCTAGATATACATAATATTATAAAGTATAAAATTTGTCAATATTTTAAGAAAACATGTAGATATTGATATCATTCGTTTGCAAAGACTTTAGTTATTTAAACTTTATTCAAACTATTGATAAAAAAAATGAAATAGTATATAATTTAAAAAGTCTTTTTAAAGACAATACAGGAAATAGAGGAGAAAAGCAAATGAAAAAATCTTTAAAAATTTCAATAATATTATTTGTGATAGTAGCTCTTATTGCGTTATATTTAGTTTTAAATAAAGGACATGTAGGAGAAATATCGTTAGTTCCTTGCACAACTGAAGGAAATCAACAAGAAGATATTGTAAAGCCTAATCTTAGTTTAGAACTTGAAAAAAGATATATATCTTCTAAAGATAAAAAAGATACTTGTAAAATGATTGTTGCAATAGATTCTGAAATAGTAACTACTGGAGTTGAATTTTCATCTTCAAACGAGGAAATTGTAAAAATAAATGAAAATAATGAATTAGTACCTGTTAGTGATGGGAAAGCTGAAATAACTGCTAAATATGATGGAGTAGAAGCTAAAGCAAAAATTGAGGTAATCACACCAATAAAATCAATGTCTTTTACATCTACAAATAGTACAATTAGAGTTGGAAAAGACTTACAATTAAAATTAAAAGTAACACCTTCAGATGCTTTTATGGATACTTTAACATATACATCTAGTGATGAATCAATTGCAACTGTTAGTCCAAACGGAATTGTAACAGGAGTTGCTCCAGGAAAGGTAACTATAACATTATTTGATTCATATACAGAAACTGAAAAGACTGTTAATTTAACTATAAGAAAATAATAGAATAACTATTTTTAGAACCGAAATGGAAATGAAATTTTGGTTCTTTTTTATTGTAATTATAATATCAATCGCACCAACTTTACATAATATACAAAGTGTGGTATAATTAAAAGAAGTATGTGGGAAAATTTTGAGGTGATTTGAATTGAGTAGTGAAATATTTAGTAAATTAGGAATAGATTTATCAAATGCTTCTAAAGAAACTTTAGGCTTTTTTAGGGGGTTAATGACAGAATATCAAAGAAATGTTAAGAAGTTTAATGAGAAAAGTACTCAAAACTATTTTAACAATTTTATTGCTGCTTTAATGCTTGAATATCATAAAGCTTATGAGAATTTTGATATTAGAGTACCTTATAGAATAAAATCGGCTAAAAGTGCTTTTGATAAAATATTAGAATACTTATCAAGAGATGATAAAAGTGTATATGAATGTAATGCGTTAAAAGAGCCTCAAGGAAGATTAAAAGAAGATTTAACAGATATGTTGGGAATAACTATAATTGCTTGTGATAGACCACCAATTTTTTATTCAAATGATCCAGAAATAAAGGAACTTATTGAAGAACAAAGTAGAAATCGTAAACTATTGGGAGCTATACAAAATTATAAATTGAATATAACAAATTATGAATTTCCTGGGGTTGAAGCGAATTCATACAGTTATAATAATAATACAACAAGAGAAGAATATTACTTAAATTGTGTATTATTAATAAATAGAATAAAGTCCTTAATAAATCCAAATGCGACAAATTTATTAAAGAAATATGATGATATGATAGAATGCATTAGAGGAAAAGTACCAGATAGATTTTTTTTGATTGCAGATTCTTTGGCTAAAGATCCGAAACTTATGAAAAAAGTAAATTCTTTAGAACAATTAAAAATGGCTTATGAACTAGCTAAAAGTGTTATAGGGGACGATGAAGTACAAAATGAATTAGCAATTATGAAACAACCTATCAGCCCTAAAGATGTAGAAGCAATTGACTTTTTAGAATTGAGCGAAGATTTTACAGCTAGAATAGATGATAGATTAGATCTAGCTTTACTTAAGAGACAGATTTATTCTATTTTTGATAATTCTGAATTATTAAAAAAATTTGGTGTAACAATATGTAAAGAAAGCGAAAAGCAAAAAAGAACTAAAAATGGATATGTATCAGATTTTGTATATTTAGACACTCCTTTTGGAAGAGTAGAAATGCAACTTCAAAGTCAACATGAGCATAGAGAAGGAAACTACGGCTATGCTGCACATAGTGATATGTCTGGAAAAGGATTTAAAGAATTTGATATACCGCCAAGAAATAATAAAGAAAAAGTAAAACAATTTAGAAGAAGTGTTGAATTTGTTTCTCCAAAAAAATTTTTAGCTCAATATGATAACTCTGAACCCAATAGAATATTAACTCAAGTTTTTGGTAAATATCAAAATTATAAATCAATAATGACACAAGTAAGAAGAGGTTCACAAGATGATATAAGATTAAAAGAATATTTTGTTAAGCTATATTCAAGAAGACTAGAATTATTTCCTGGAGAAGCAAGACAAGAAGCAATAGAATGCTTTGTGCCTTATGACATAGAACTTTATTTGAAAAGTAAAGAATTTAAGAAGATTATGGAAGAAAGAGATGCTGGAGTAAAATAACTAAGATTATATGTAATATAAATGTTGAAAACGCCTGAGATTTGACAAATAGGCGTTTTCGTATTATAATTAAAATGTATTTTTATGTAAATTAAGGAGATTTTATGCCAAATACAAATGGTAAGATATTAGATAAACTTACAAGCAAAAACATAATATATATATTATTGATAGGATTTTTATGTATATCACTTTGTATATATGACTTAAGATGGATTATTCCATCGATTGTATTATATGCAATGACAATCATATATACATTATGGGTTACTGGTAAGAAGAAAAATGAAATAGAAAAACATATAAAAGATGTAACATCTGATGTTGATACCGCTTCAAAAGGAAATTTAGTAAATACACCAATACCACTTGTTTTAATAGAAACAAATGGCAATATTATTTGGAGAAGTAAAAAATTTGTTGCAGAGTTTCAAAATATTGATATAGCAACATATTTGAATCCAATAGTAAAAGAAATAAAACTAGATATTGAAAAAAATGAAGATGAATCAATAGAATTTACAAAACAATTTAATATTGATAAGAAGATTTATAAAATTCGTGGTAGTGTAGTAAAAGCTAAAAGAAGAGATAAGAAAAAACAAAAAGAATATATATTATCACTTTATTTCTTAAATGAAACAAAATATAACGAATTATTTGATTCATATGTAAATACAAGACCATGTATTGGTATTGCAATTATAGATAATTATGAAGATATAATTCAAAGAATTTTACCAGAAAAGAAAATAGAGCTTTTAGCTAAAATAGAAAGAGAAATTATTGATTGGGTTACAAAAACAGGTGGATTAATAATAAAAACAGAAAGAGATTCTTTTATATATGTTTTTGAACAACAATATTTGACTGAATTTGAAAAAGAAAAATTTAATATTTTAGATAAAATAAAAAGTATAGATAGTGGCGATATTCAAATTACTTTAAGTATTGCTATATCAGCAGATGGAAATACTAATTATGAAAAATATAAATCTGCATTATCAGCAATGGAAATTGTTCTTGGAAGAGGTGGAGACCAAGCTGTTGTTAGGAAAGATGGAAAGTATAAGTTCTATGGTGGAAAGACTTTAGAAGTCGAAAAAAGAACTAAAGTTAAGGCTAGAACTATATCACAATCTATTTCTAGAATAATTTGTGATTCTGATAATGTAGTAATTATGGGACATAGAAATATTGATATAGATGCATTTGGTTCGGCTCTTGGCTTATATAGACTTACTAAAACATTAGGAAAGTCTTGTTATATAGCTTCAGAACCAAGTGGAAAGTCTTTAGGAAAGTTTTTAGATAAGGTAAAAAACGATGAAGAATACAAAGAAATTATATTAAATGAAGAAGAAGCATTAGAGGTTATAACTAATAATACTTTATTGATTATAGTAGACACTCATAAAACTTCTTATGTGGAATTTCCAGAATTATTAAATAAAATTGATAGAAAAATAATTATAGATCACCATAGGAAAGCACCAGACTGTATTGAAAATGTATTAGTTTCATTCCATGAAGTATATGCATCTTCAACTTCTGAACTTGTGACAGAAATTATTCAATATTCAAAGGATGATATAACACTTACTCTTTTAGAAGCTGAAAGTTTATATGGTGGAATTATGGTTGATACAAAAGATTTTACTTTTAAAACTGGTGTAAGAACCTTTGAAGCAGCAGCATATTTAAGAAAATATGGTGTTGATATAATTAGAGTAAAAAAATGGTTCCAAGCAGATCTTGAAAGCTATAATATTATAGCTAATATAGTTAGAAGTGTAGAAATTCATAATGATACAATTGCAGTAGCAGTATATGATGCTGAAGATGAAAATGCTAATTTAATTTGTGCTAAAGCTGCAGACGAGCTATTAACTATAAGTGATATTACAGCATCTTTTGTAATGGCTAAAATGGGAGAAAAAGTTTGTATAAGTGGACGTTCTATAGGAGATATAAATGTTCAATTAATACTTGAAAAACTAGGTGGTGGAGGACACATCACTTTAGCAGGTGCTCAACTTGAAGGATTTACATTAGAAGATGCAAAAGACGAGCTTGTAATTAGAATTAATGAGTATTTATTAGAAACAGAATAGAGAATATGATAAGCTATAACGAAATAGTTGTAGCTTATTTTTCTTTTATGTGTTATTAGTTTTTGAATAATGTTATAATTGATAAAGAAAAAGTTTTTGGGGAGGAAATACTATGAGTTTATACAGATCAAAGACAGAAGCAATGATAGATTATACATTAACTATAATAGTTATAATTGGAATGAGTATATATTCATTTAGTACAATACCAATGAGTGAAAAAAGCGCAGAAAAAATATTGAATGAAAAGTTTGAGTTATGTATGGATTTAATATACCCAAGTGAGCCGCATTTTAAATGGTCTAAAGAAATGGTTTTAATAAAAGAAGATTATTGCTATGAAATTATAAATTATGAAGCTGTATGTAACAAGTATTTGACCCCAAATGCAAAACTATATTTTGATGAACATGCAATATGTGCGATTTTTAATGAAGATAAAGTGTATATAACAGAAGGTGGCGAAGACTTTAATGGATTCGGTGGAATTGAATTAGAAAATCTTTATATTACTACAGATTCAATTGTAGCAGATGCAGTTCAAACAAGAGTTGATGCAGATGGCGATTTTAAAGGTAAAATAAAATCAACATTTAGCCTGATAAAGGTTGATAATACTTGGAAAATTGATGATTTTGCCAAAGTTGATGATTTAGATAATTGGGTAGAGCATGAATAAGTTAAAAAAATTTAAGGAATATATGTATATTTATGCAAATATTCCCTTTATTTTTGGCTGTTATATTGAAAAAAACGCAAAAATGTTATAAAATACACGTGATTTATTTTACGTATGGCGAAAGGAGAATTTTAAATGAAAGTTATTTTAAAACAAGATATAAAAGGTGTAGGAAAAAAAGACCAAGTAATAAATGCAGCTGATGGTTATGCGAGAAATTTTTTACTTCCAAAAGGGCTAGCAGTACCAGCAGACTCAGGAAACATGAACAACTTAAAAGCAAAAAATGAATCAGTAGCTTATAGAAAAGGTGAAGATTTAAAAGAAGCTAAAGAAATAGCTGAAAAAATGAAAAAAATAACAGTTAAAATAGAAGTAAAAGCAGGAGATAATGGAAAATTATTTGGAGGAGTAACAGCAAAAGAAATAGCTGAAGCTCTAAAAAAAGATTTTAATATAGAAGTAGATAAGAAAAAAGTATTACTTTCTGAAACAATTAAAGTTGCAGGAGTAACAAAAGTGGATATAAAACTTAACGAAGGCGTTATGGCATCAGTACAAGTTATGGTTGTACCAAAACAATAATGTTTAAAAGAGGGATGTAATATGGAGTTAGGAAAAGTTCCACCACATGATATAGAAGCAGAACAAGCTGTACTAGGTTCTATGTTAACAGATAAAGAAGCTGTTTTTAGCGCACTAGAACTTTTAAAAGAAGATTCTTTTTATAGAGAAGATAATAGAGCAATATTTGCTGCAATAGTAAGCTTGTATGCTAAAAGTGAACCAATTGATATTATAACTGTAAAAGCAGAGCTTGTAGAGTCTGGAAATTTTGAAAGAGTAGGGGGATTAGAATATTTGGCTGGTCTTCCAGAAAGAGTTCCAACTACAGCAAATGTAGATAAGTACATAAAAATAGTTGAAGAAAAAGCAATGATGAGAAGCTTAATTACAACTGCAAATGAGTTAATCTCTTTAGGTTATGATGAGACTGAAGAAGTTGAAAGAATAATGGATATGGCTGAAAAAAGAGTTTTTGATTTAACTCAAAAGAAAAATACGAAGGGTTATACAGCTATTAAAGATGTTTTAGTAGAAACTTTTGCAAAACTTGAAGAGTTGTGTAATCAAAAAGGCCAACTAAGTGGTACTTCTACAGGATTTGCAGATTTAGACTTAAAAACAAATGGTCTACATGATTCAGACTTGCTTATCGTGGCTGCAAGACCTGCTATGGGTAAATCTGCATTTGCTATAAATATTGCCACAAACGTAGCACTTCAAAGTGGGAAAGGTGTTGCAATATTTAACTTAGAGATGTCTAAAGACCAAGTTGGAAACAGAATCTTATGTAGTGAAGCAATGATAGATAGTAATAAAGTAAGAAGCGGTCAACTTGAAGATGAAGATTGGGTAAAACTTGCATCTACTTTAGGAAGACTTTCAGAAGCCCCTATTTATATAGACGATACTGCTGGTATTTCAATAATGGAAATACGTGCAAAATGTAGAAAGCTTAAAATAGAAAAAGATATTGGCTTAGTGGTTATTGACTACTTACAACTTATTCAAGGTAGTGGTGGAAAAAATGCAAGTCGTGAGCAAGAAATTGCTGAAATTAGTAGATCTTTAAAAATTCTTGCAAAAGAATTAAATATTCCAGTAATTGCACTTTCACAATTATCTCGTAGTGTTGAAAAAAGAGATGATAAAAGACCAATGCTTTCAGACTTAAGAGAATCAGGTTCTATAGAGCAAGATGCCGATATAGTAATTTTCCTTTATAGAGACGATTACTATAATGAAGATAGTGAAAAGAAAAATGTTGCTGAAGTTATTTTGGCAAAACACAGAGGAGGTTCAACAGGTACAGTTGATTTGGCTTGGCTTCCAAGTTATACTAAATTTGCTAATTTGGAAAGAAGATATTTTGAAGAACCTTAAATAAAATAAGAAAAAAGGGCGCTAGAAAATTAAAATTTATTCTATATTTTAGAATAAATTTCTTCTAGTGCTTTTATTTATATTTTATGAAAATCTTATGTTATGAGAAAAGCTAGAGGAATCTTTATAAAAACGAGAATAGTAAATTACAGATATATTATGAGCAAAATTCTTTTTTATTTGTTTAATGAGAGATTAAAAAGTTTATATTTATTAAAATATAAAAGGAGAAAAATATGTTAAAAGAAAAAGTTTTGGGAACAATAAAAAAATATAACTTAATAGAAGATGGGGACAGAATAGTTTGTGGTGTTTCCGGTGGACCAGATTCTATTTCGATGCTTAATATTTTAAAAGAAATCAAAGATGAAAAAATATATAATTTTGAAATTTTTGTAGCACATATTAATCACGGATTAAGAGAAAATGCTAAAATTGATGAAAAATATGTATTAGAATATTGTGAAAAAAATAATATACAATGTTTTATATTGAATGCCAATATTAAACATGAAGCAGAGAAACAAAAAAGAGGATTAGAAGAAACTGGAAGAATAATAAGATATAATTTTTTTGATAAAGTTCTAAAAGAAACAAAATCTAATAAAATAGCTATAGCTCATAATAGCAATGATAATGTTGAAACTATAATTATGAATGTTATTAGAGGAGCAGGACTTTCCGGATTAAAAGGTATCGAAGCAAAATCAGATATTCATATTAGACCTTTAATAGAAGTAAATAGAGAAGTTATTGAAAAATATTGTGAAGATAATAAGTTAAATCCAAGACACGATGAATCAAATGACGAAAATATTTATACAAGAAATAAAATTAGAAACATAGCTATTCCCTATATAAAACAAGAATTAAATCCTAATATTTTGGAAACAATAACAAGATTATCAGAGATTGCAAAAGATGATTTAAATTATTTAGATTCACAAACAGAATTATCATATAAAGCAATGTGCTTAGAAGAAAAAAATATCACAGAAAATGTATATAATGTGGAAAAAGAGGCTACAATTATATTAGATTTAAAGAAATTTAATAAAGAAAATAGAGCAATTCAAAAGAGAGTTATATTATATTCAATAAATAAGATATTTAAAACTACAAAAGGGATAGAAAAAATACATATTGAGGATATAATAAAACTTTGTAACAATAATATAGGCAATAAATTTATAACTCCAAACAAAAAAACAAAAATTGTAATCAAAAATAAAAAAATTTATATAATTGGTCTAAAATAAGCTTCCGTAAAGGGCTTGAAAATACAAATGTTACAGACATATTTCTTTTGAAAAAAGCTATTGCAATTGAAAAATTGCTATGCTATATTTTATCCAAGCAAAAGTAATTTTAATCAAAGACCAAAAAATGTATATTAAATGTATATTATTGGTTTAGATTTAAAAACGGGAGGAGAAAGATTTGAAAAACGGAATTAAAACTTTAGCAGTATGGATTATTGGTGCAATGTTATTTATTGTTCTACTAAATGCTGTGTATAATAATTCTGATTACAAAATGAGTTATTCAGAATTATTAAGTAAAGTATCAACAGGTGAAGTATCGACAATAGAAATTGCGTCAGATTCAAAAACTGCATATGTAACTTTAAAAGGAAATGAGACAACAGGTAAAGGAATTGAAACAAAAGAAGTTATTATACCAAGTTTAGATTCATTTATGGAACAAGTATCTGAAAATATTGTAAATGGCCAAATTGAGCTAACTCAAGAAGAAGAGTCTATGTTAATGACTATTCTTAGTGCATTTTCTCCATTTATTATATTAATAGTATTCTTGATTTTCTGGTTATTGCTTATGAATCCAAATCAAAATGGAAATAAATCTATGAGTTTTGGAAAAAGTAAAGCTAGAATGTTGAACACAAATGATCCAAAAACAAAAGTAACATTTAAAGATGTTGCTGGTATAGACGAAGAAAAAGAAGAATTATCTGAAATAGTAGATTTCTTAAAATCACCAAAGAAATTTACAGATATGGGAGCAAGAATACCAAAAGGTGTTTTACTTGTTGGTCACCCAGGTACAGGTAAAACATTACTTGCAAAAGCGGTAGCAGGAGAAGCAGGAGTTCCATTCTTTATTATAAGTGGTTCAGACTTCGTAGAAATGTTTGTAGGTGTTGGTGCTTCAAGAGTAAGAGACTTATTTGAACAAGCTAAGAAAAATGCTCCATGTATTATATTTATAGATGAAATTGATGCTGTAGGACGTCAAAGAGGTGCAGGACTTGGTGGAGGACATGATGAAAGAGAACAAACATTAAACCAATTACTTGTTGAAATGGATGGTTTCGCAGCAAATGAAGGCGTTATAGTTTTAGCTGCTACAAATAGACCAGATGTTTTAGATAAAGCGTTATTAAGAGCAGGAAGATTTGATAGACAAATAGTAGTTGGAACACCAGATGTTAAAGCAAGAGAAGAAATTTTAAAAGTACATGCAAGAAAGAAAAAATTAGCAGATGATGTTGATTTAGGAACAATAGCAAAAAATACAGCAGGATTTGTTGGAGTTGACTTAGAAAATGTATTAAATGAAGCTGCACTTTTAGCTGCAAGAAGAGATAAAACAGAAATAGGAATGGCTGAAATAGAAGACGCTATGGTTAAAGTAACAATGGGACCAGAGAAAAAATCAAGAGTAATAAGTGATAAAGAAAAAAGACTTGTTGCATTCCATGAAGCTGGTCACGCAGTTGCAAGTAGATTCTTAGAAACACAAGATGATGTACATCAAATTTCTATTATTCCTAGAGGAATGGCTGGTGGATATACAATGTATAGACCATCAGAAGATAGATCATTTATGAGTAAATCAGAAATGGAAGAACAAATTATATCATTATTAGGTGGTAGAGTTGCTGAAGCTTTAGTTTTAGGTGATATTTCTACAGGAGCAAGTAATGATATTGAAAGAGCATCAAAAATTGCTAGAGCAATGGTTACTAAATATGGTATGAGTGAAAAACTTGGAGCAATTACATTTGGTTCAGGTCAAGAAGAAGTATTCTTAGGAAGAGACTTCACAACTCAAAAGAACTTTAGTGAAGAAACATCAGGACTAATTGATGCAGAAGTTAAGAGAATAATTGACACAGCTTATAGAAGAACAGAAAATATATTAAATGAACATATGGATAAATTACAAGCTGTAGCACATGTTCTATTAGAAAAAGAAAAAATAGATGGAGAAGAATTTGCAGAAATTATGAATTCTTAAAATTACTTCTATATATCTAATTAAATACTACAAAGAAACACCTCTAGAAATAGAGGTGTTTCTTTTGTAAAATATAGATAATAGCTATTGGTTTTTATTAAATTTTCAAATACAATTTATTAGCATGAGGAGAGATTTTATAAATTATCTTTTTAATCAAATTATTGACAAAACAAATTGATTGTTCTATAATAGTTTTTGTCAAGTTCATAACGCGCCATTAGCTCAGTTGGTAGAGCAGTTGACTCTTAATCAAATGGTCGGAGGTTCGAATCCTCTATGGCGCACCAAAAGAAACGGAAGGCTTAAACTGTTTCTTTTTTTATTTTAAGAAAATAAATTTATTAAGGATTCGAAAAGGAAGTTGCCTGAACGAAGTGAAGGTAAAAATAGTCCGGTGGACTATTTTTCTGACGCGGCTCGGCGAATCCTCTATGGCGCACCAAAAGAAACGGAAGGCTTAAACTGTTTCTTTTTTTATTTTAAGAAAATAAATTTATTAAGGATTCGAAAAGGAAGTTGCCTGAACGAAGTGAAGGTAAAAATATAAAGCAAAAGCACCTGTTTGTTAGACAGGTGCTTTCGCTTTATGCGCCTTAGTAGTAAGTACATTCCTTTTTGGCCAATTCAGAAATCAGCCGATAAGCTTCATCTCCATTTGCGATGTTGTAGAAGTAGATTTCATCAGAGTCACCAGCGGTTGTCACGCTGATATTCATCGAACCGCAAAGTCTCTGCAGCCAGCCACTACGTTTGGTACAAGAACGAATCTTGTAAGCCGGGATCGTGGTTACGCTCTTATTGAGCCATCCTGTCTTGTAAACAATCTCGTTGCTGTTAATGATTAAGCGGGTGTGAGTTTGAGAGTAAATATTTACCAAATCACCAACAAAGAAGCTGACTGTCAGGGCAATGATGAAGAAGTTACCCCACTGAGCAATAGTAGCAATGCCGGGGACGTCAGACATTTCTTCAACCATGGTAAGAAAGAAAGCGTTCATGACGACAACGAAGATAATTTTCCAGATTAATCCGATGATTAGACTGATGATGTCCCGAGTAGGTTTGTAGCTGAAGCTTGTAGTAAATTTCACAAAAATATCCTCCTAAAATTTCAGTTGGAGTTGCGCACAAAATAACATCTCCATATTTCAATTATACCATAATTTTTAAACAAAATCAAATTATGTAAATCTATTTAGGAGGGTTTTGAAAGACAAATGATAATAAAAAATAATTTAATTAAATTTTGGGGCTTATGAATATTTTTTAAAAAAATAGAAATAATAATAAAAAAATAAGAAAGGGTGAAAAAATGGGAACATTAAATCAAATGGAATTACAAAATTTACGTCATTTTATTGGTGCTAGTGAAAATTCATATACTAAACTTACACACTATGCTGATACAGCTGTGGATCCACAAATTAAGCAAGTACTAAACAAAGCGGCGCAAGATTGTTTGAATTCAAAACAAAAATTAATATCATTTTTAGGATAGGAGGAAACTATGGAAGAAAAAGCAATTGTAAATGATGTTTTAGAATCTACAAAATCATGTTTAAAAGATTATGAAGGTGCTATTTTAGAAACAGCTAATATGGAGCTTAGACAAACGTTTCAAAATTTAAGAAATTCATCAGAAAGTTTTCAGTATGAGCTTTTTAAATTAGCAGAATCAAAAGGGTATTATAAGCCAGCACAAAATGCTACTCTAGAAGAAATTGCAACAGTAAAAACAGAAGTTTCAAATTCATAATTAAATAAAAAAAGTTGAAGTGAGAAATTTGTTCTTATTTCAACTTTTTTTAAATGTTTTGTGTCCTTTTTGTAAAAAAATTCTATTGACAATATGAATTAAATATTATAAGCTAAATATGATAATAAATTGGTATTAGTTTGCAAAGGGGTGATGGCAATAACTAGTATTTTTAAAAACATTGTAATTTACTTAAGAACATGGATAAAGTTACTACTAATGTTTCTTATAGGATTTGCAATCATAGGTTTTATAGTTTTTGTCGTATACAAACCTATGTATAGGGTAACCTTAAATGGAGAAATTTTAGGATATACAGAAGATAAAAGTAAATTATCAAAAAAAATTAATGATTATTTAGATCATGGAGACTCAAAGTCAGTTGCTTTTGTTGAAATAGATTCAAAACCAGAATATAATCTATGCATGTTAAAAAAAGGCTTAACTGCAAATGATGAAGAAATTTATACAGCAGTAATAAGTGCTGGTGTTCCATATTATAAATATTATGCTATATTAGAAAATGGAGTAGAAAAATATTATGTATCTACATATGAAGAAGCAGATGCAATTATAGAGGAATTAAAAACTAAAAACAGTCAAAATAAAGATAGTGTTACATATGTGCTAAAATATGAAACAGAATTAAAAGATTTTGTAAATTCGAGTACAGCTGTTGCAACTTTATATAAAGAGATGCCTAAGGCAAAAAAACCAAAAGTTAATACAAATAAAAATGTTTCTTATGATAATTCTGCTTTAGGAATTGCTTTAGTAGAACCAGTTGCAGGAACAATTACTTCAAGGTTTGGTAGAAGATCAGGAGGAACTCATACTGGTTTAGATATTGCAAACTCTACGGGTACACCGATAAAAGCAGCTGCAGCAGGAACAGTTGTATATTCAGGATATAAGGGGTCTTATGGAAGACTGGTAATAGTAGCTCATACAAATTCAATTCAAACTTATTATGCACACTGTAGTAGATTGTATGTTAATGCTGGTCAAACAGTAAGCCAAGGTGAAGTAATAGCAGCTGTTGGTTCAACAGGAAATTCAACTGGTCCACATTTGCACTTAGAAGTAAGAGTAAATGGAGTTGCAAAAAATCCGCAAAATTATGTATATGGAAGATAAAAAATCGCTAGAAGAATCTAGCGATTTTTTGTTTATTTATGGAATATATTAAAAATTCAGAGCATTTTTGGGAATTATTAATTTTCCAAATTCTTTGAATCTTGTTATAGCAAAATCTGAGCAAATGATGTTTGCACAAATTTCTGAAAAAAGTAAAATTAATTGATTCAAATCAGCATTAGACAAATGTGAAGTTGATATTTCTAATAGATATATATTTTCATATTGATATAAAAAGCTATTAGGTATAGAAATGGTTATATAATTTTTAATGTATTTAGAAATTTCTAAAAATTTTTCAAAATCATAAAATGAGTAAAAAATGCTTTGTGGATATAAAGTAGAATTTGAAAGTTTATTATCAATAAATTTAAAACTAGAAAATTCGGAAGTATTTGTATCCCTAAAAGAATTTTCTATATTAGAATGTTTCTCAATAGTTTGATGAACATAAAGTGAAGTATTATTTTTTTCAGAATAAACCATTATCATAAATTCAGAAGGATTAAAATAGAAGGTATCATAAGAAAAATTTTTATGATTAATATTAAACCCAAAATCTTCATGAGCTATTTCTATTATAGCTTTTAAAAACGTAGTAGATTTTTGGGAACCTGAAAGAAAAGAATGTAGCGAAATATTATTTTCTTCTAAATCTTTTAAATTAAATATAATTTTTAGCTTTGAATCAGAAATCAGTTGAATCTTCATATTATCACTCCTATAAATTAATTATACAACTAAAAAAAACAAAGTAAATGTTAATAATTGTATAAGGAAATTTCTAATTAATTATATTAAAAAAAAGTGGATAAATTACTTGAAAAAATGTATATCTCAATATATAATATAGCAATAAAAAGTACAAATTTCCGTAAGAAAAAATGGGGGTAAAAAATGGCAACAAAAGAAAAAAATTTTTGGATATTTTTAATATTTTTACTATCAGGATTGGTAGTTGGTGGACTATTAGGAGAACTAGCAAATAAAGTTGATTGGCTTTGGTGGTTATCATATGGTCAAAGTTTTGGACTTTCAACACCAGTTACATTAGATTTGAGCGTACTTAAAATAACATTTAGTTGTATGATAAAAATAAATGTGGCTAGTATAATTGGAATAATATTAGCCGTAATTTGGTATAGAAAAGTATAGGGATGTAAAATAGACGGAAAGGAATAAATGGGAACAATAAAAAATATACCTATTATGGAAAGACCTTACGAAAAAATGATTATGTATGGTGAAAAGGTGCTTACCAATACAGAACTTTTGTCTATTATTATAAAAAATGGAACGAAAGACGAATCTTCTTTAGAAATTGCACAAAAACTTTTAAATTTAGATGAAAATTTAAGATTTCTTCAAACCATATCGATTGAAGAACTAATGAAAATTAATGGGATAGGTAAAGTAAAAGCAGTTGAACTTAAAGCAGTTGGAGAAATTGCAAAAAGAATTGCAAAACCATTAAAAACCGATAAAATTAAAATTTATTCAAAAGAAGATGTAGCAAAATTGTTTTTAGAAGAACTACAAAATGAAGAAAATGAAATTTTAAAAGTTTTAATGTTAAATAACCAAAATTGCTTAAAAAAAGTGTTAACTATAGCTGTTGGGAATGAAAATAATATTATAGTAAATGTAAAAGCAATTTTATCAGAACCTGTAAAAATGCAAATTCCGAAAATAATATTAGTTCATAATCATCCTAGTCGGAAATCCTAATCCGAGTAATATAGATATAGAATTTACAAATAAAGTAAAAAAAGCAGCAAATTTACTAGATATTCAACTATTAGATCACATAATAATTGGAGATGGAGAATATCAAAGTATTATTTTTTAATATAATTATAGAAGGGAAGATATAGATGAATAGAAATAAACAAACAGAAATTTTAGGTGGAATAATTACTGTTATTGTTTTAATATTATTAATTTTTCTTTCAAATGTTGAAGTAAATAAACTTTCATATTTAGAATCAGCAGCAAGTTCAATAATAAATCCAATTCAAAGAGTATTTATAGATTTAAGAAATAAAATCCAAGGCAATTCAGCGTATTTTTCTAATATGGAAACAATAATGCAAGAAAACGAGGAATTAAAAAAGAAAAATAGTGAGCTTGAAACAATTTTAAGAGAATTTGAAATGTTAAAAGCAGAAAATACAACACTTCAAGAATATATGAATTTAACAGATAAATATTCTTCTTATCAAACGATTCCTGCTTATGTAATAAATAAAGATGTTAGCAATTTTAGTAGTACATTAATTTTAAATGTTGGAACTAAAGATGGAATAAGAGAAAATATGACAGTAATAGCAGATAAAGGACTTGTTGGACATATTATTTCTGTTACAGAAAATACTTGTAAGGTTCAGGTAATTATTGATTCTGCAAGCACTGTGAGTTCTTCAATAAGCACAACAAATGATAGCATTATTTGTAAAGGAACTCTTGAGAATGATCAAATACTAAGAGCTTCATATATTCCAACTGGTGCTGAATTGATACAAGGCGATAGTGTTTATACATCTGGAATTGGTGGAATATATCCTAAAGGAATAGTAATAGGAACAGTAAAAGAAATCATTACAACAAGTAATATTACAGATAGATATGCAATAGTGGAGCCTGCTGTTGATTTTTCTAAAATAGATACAGTTCTAATAATAAACGAATAGTAGAAAGGAAAATAAAATGAGAAAAATTTTAACTGTATTGGGATTAATAATAGTTTTTTTACTTATTTATTTTTTTCAAGTAAACTTTTTTTCGAGTTTTACAATTGCAGGTATAAAACCTAATTTATTTATTATATATGTTTTATTTATTGGACTTTTTGCAAATCAAGTTTTAGGTATATCACTAGGAGTTATATTTGGACTTATTATAGATTTTTTATATGGTAAAGCAATTGGACCATCAGCTGTTATGTTTTGCGTTATTGGTTATCTAGGCTCATATTTTGATAAGAATTTTTCGAAAGAAAATAAAATGACAATAATATTTATGGTAGCTGGGGCAACTTTTATTTATGAATTAGGAGTATATTTCCTAAATTCAATTATCTTAGTTTTTGAAAGAGAAATGCTTTATTTTATAAAAATTGTATTAATAGAAACTTTATATAATGTGTTGCTTTCAATTATTTTATATCCAATTATTCAAAAAATAGGATATGTAATAGATAGAAACTTTAAGAAAAACAATATACTTACTAGATATTTTTAAAAATAGTAAAGAGGTGAGATTTCTGAAACAAAAGAGTGAATTAGAGAAATCTAATTTTAGATATAATGTATTAACTGCAGTTGTGTATTTAATTGGAATTATAATTTTAATAAGATTATTCAATTTGCAAATTGTTAATGGAGCAGAATATAGAGATGACTCAAATAATAGATTAACAAGAGAAGCATCGATAGAAGCTGCAAGAGGAAGCATCTTAGATAGGAGTGGAAATGTTTTAGTTAGTACTGAAATGAAATTTTCTTTAGAAATGTATAAATCAAAAACAGATGACGCTCAATTAAATGATTCAATTCTTTTAATGACAAGCATTTTAGAAAATAATGGAAATTCTTATGTGGATCCATTTCCAATAAGTATAGAACCATTTGAATATCATTTTGAATCTGAAGAAGAACTAATGGAATGGAAAAAAGAATATAAAATTCCAGAAGCAGCATCTGCAGAAGAAGCATTTTATCTTTTTAGAGATAAATATAATATAAACAGTGATAATATAAAAGAAATAAGACAAATATTAGCAATAAGATATGCAATTACAACAATAGGATATTCAACAACAAGATCAATGCAAATTTCAGAAGAAATTTCAAGAGAAGCAGCGGTTCAGTTACAAGAAAATTCACAAAATCTAACTGGTGTAAACGTTATTGTAGAACCAACTAGAGTATATCATCAAGGAACATTAGCATCCCATATTATTGGTTATGCAAGTAGAATAACTCAAAAAAATCTAGAACAATTTGAAGCAGAAGGCGATACTCATGAATACGAGGTTGATGACAAAGTTGGGCAAACAGGAATAGAAAAAGTTTATGAAAATTACTTAAGAGGGGAAGACGGAAAAAAACAAATAGATATGTCTGTTGATGGAACTGTAACTGGTGAATACACATCTCAAGAAGCAATTGGAGGAGCAAACATAGCTTTAACAATTGATGCAAATCTTCAAAGAGTTGCAGAAGAATCATTAGAAAGAAATATAATGAAAATTAGAGAAGGAGGCTTTGGAGAAGGTTATGAGGCTAAAACTGGAGCTGTTGTGGTAACAAATGTACATACTGGGGAGATTTTAGCAATGGCTAGTTATCCAGACTATGAAGTAGGACTTTTCTATAATGGTATTTCTAGTGAAAAATATAAAGAATATGAATCAGCAAAAGCTTTTTATAATAGAGCAGCTCAAGGAACTTACCCTCCGGGGTCTATTTATAAGATGGTTACCGCTATTGCAGGCTTAGAAACAGGTAATGTGACAGTAAATGAAATGATAAATGATAATGGACCATTTTATGTAACAGATGATCCTAATTATAATAGACATCCTAAATGTTGGTATTTTAATTCTTATGGAAGAGGGCATGGTAGACTAAATGTTGTTGGGGCTTTGATGAAATCTTGTAATTATTATTTCTATGAAGTTTCAAATAGAATTGGAGTAGAAACATTGGGAGAATTTGCTAGATATTTTGGTTTTGGAAAGAAAACAGGAATTGAAATTAGTGAATCAGTTGGTGTTGTTCCAGAAAGAAGTTTAGTTGATAGAAATTGGTCTAAAGCAGATACAGCCTCTGCTTCAATAGGTCAAGGTTTTGATACTGCTACACCAGTACAAATGGCAAAATATATTTCTATGGTAGCAAATGGAGGGCATCCAATAGATTTAACACTTGTGAAAAGTGTAATAAAATCGAATGGGACTCTGGTTTCACAAGATGAGTTAAATGCTTATGAGGCGAAAAAGTTGGGAAGAGAGATTGAAAAAACTGAAGATAAGAATATAAGCCAAGAAACAATAAATGCAATTCATGAAGGTATGAGATCTGTTGCTGAAGAAGAAGGTGGAACTGCATATTCTGTATTTAAAGATTTTGCAATTGAACTTGGTGGAAAAACTGGTTCTGCTGAAATGACAGATAACAAACAATCAAAAGATGTTATAGCATGGTTTGCCGGATTTGCTCCTTATGATAATCCAGAAATTGCAGTTGTAGTTATGGTTGAGAAGGGTGGACATGGATATTATACAGGAGAAGTTGTTAGAGATATAATGACTGAATATTTTGGAACGAATATTCAGGAGATTGTGGAGGATATGTCTGCTTCAATTGAAATAGAAGCTTTTAGATAAAAGAAAAGAGGTAAAAAAGAGGATGTTAAATAATATTAAAATTAGTCAAACCACAAATGAAATAATTTTAAATGTTAATGTAATTGCTGATATAAATGAAATTTTAGAAGAATTACAACTAAAACTTCCGAAATTAAGAGATTTTTATCAAACGTCAACTATACCTATGAGAGTAACAGGTAGATTGTTTACAGAAAATGAGATAAAAAAAGTAAAGACAACGATAAATGCTGAAATTCCTGTTGAAATTAAATTTGATGATATATCTGATTTATTAGGTTTGCATGCAATTAAAAAAACTTTTGAAGCAGATACAGATATATCTGAAACCAAATTTATTCAAAATTCATTGAGATCTGGACAAAGAGAAGAATATCCGGGGAGCATAGTTGTTTGTGGCGATGTTAACTTTGGTGCTGAAATTATAGCTGGCGGAAATATTATGATACTTGGAACCTTAAGAGGAGTTGCGCATGCGGGTGCTAATGGAAATATAATGGCTATGATATCTGCAAATAATATAGATGTTACTCAAATAAGAATTGCAAATTTAGTAAGAGAAGTTGGAGAAAAAGTTGATAAATGTCCAATTTGTAAAATTGAGAAAAATGAAATTGTTATTGAATAAATTTAAAAAATAAGTAGAAACAAGGTTATGATTAATATAAAATCATAATCTTGTTTATTTTTATTTTTGAAATTAAATCCTAAATCAAAGTTTTCCATTACACTTAATAAATTGGCAATTTTAATATATTGCTCCAATTTTTCTTTTTTTTCATCTTTAAGATAAGGTTCTAAAGAGTGGAGTAATTTGTTTCTAGGGCAGTTTTGATTTTGATTCACTTTTGAAATTATATCTTTAATTTTTAATATTGTTTCTATATCTAAAGAAATATCAGAATTATCTGCAGGTGGTGAAGATGGTCCACCTGCTAAATTATTTAAATCAATATTTTTATCTTTTAAAATATCAGTAAATTTACCTAAAATTTCAGAAAAATCATCATTCATACTAATTATCGCCCTTATCTTTATTATTAAAATTATTTTTTAAATTAGAGTTTTCAAGTATTGTTTGAGCTTTATAAATATTTCTTTCTAATTCTTCTTTATCCATTTTAGAGATAGCAGCTAATAATTTATTTATATCCATATTATTCAATTTATACCCCTCCTTATGACAGTATTAATATATGTATATGCTTTTTATAGGAAAAATTGCAAAAATATTACAATAAAGTATTAATTATTACGGGGATAAAAATTAGAGCTTGCTAATATATTTGGAAATGTAATTCATAAAATAATTAGTGGTGTTTTATAAAAAAATGCACAATTCGACAAAAAAAGTTGGCAAAGTGTTTAAAATACTTGAAAATATTCTGAAAAAAACTTGAAAAAAAGGCAAAAAAAGGTGGAAATTGCTTGAAAAAGTTAACATAACAGTGTATAATGGATAATGTATAGTGTTTTGACATAAAAAACTTAAAAACTTGTAGATAATAAGGAATGTAACACAAATTTTATATTTATAAGGAGGGTCATTCGAAGAAAGTAACTTCCGTAAAGAGTTACAAATACAAAAAAACTAAAACCCTTTATATTAAAGAGTTTGAATGTTGACTACTTTAAAAAAAAGAGTAAAATTATACTTATAATAATATAGTAAATTAAGATACTATGTCAAAAAATTTGTTATTATGGGAGGAATTAAGATTATGCTAAAAAACAAAATTCTAGAAAAATTGTTGGCAATAATCCTAATATTTACACTAACCTTTACAAATTTTGCTTTTGTAAGTAAAGCATATGCATCAAGCTTGGTAGATGCTTTATTTATTGGTAAATCCGAAACTGGCCATGAGAATATCGGATTTGAGGCATATTTTGGAACCGAAGAAAATGAAGAATCTTCGGTTATTAGTGATGTAAATAACGAGGAACTAGCTATAGGCATGAAATTAAATGTTTTAGAAAACGGATATTTAAAAGATGCTCAAATAGCTATAGTTGAAGCTGTAGAAGGAGAAGGTCTAAACTTCGAACTAAAAGAAAAAGAAGAAATGGATTTATATGTTCAAGGTATTGAAGATAATGTGATGACATTACAACAAATCAATAGCCAAGAAGACGAAGTAAATTTTGTAGTACCAATTAAATACAAAAACGAAACATATGTTGCAGAAGAAAACCTATCAAAAGATTTCTTAGTAGTTTTTTCTGGTGTGTATGTGGATAATGATGGTGAAGAAATTGAAGTTTCTAGAGAAGTTAGATTAAATCTTTCTTGGAAAGATTCAAGAGAGGTTAAAGTTGAAACTCAAGTTGAGAAATATATTGACTTTGGAAAAGGAGTTATATTACAAACACTTGTTAAAGTTGATAATACGGCTGAAAATAATACATTACCAGTAAAAGAATCTGAGATTACAATTGTTGCTCCAACAATTCAAGGAGTAACTCCAAGTAATGTATATGTAGTTGCAAATTCTACTTTAGGAACAAATGGAAAAAGTGTGGGAGATTTAGCTTTTTCAGAAGATAATTGGGAATATAATCCAGAAGAAAATAAATTGAATATTAAAATTAGTAATGAAAAAGAATTAGTAGTTGTAGATGAATTTGAAGATGAGTTCTTACAAGAAGCAGAAGAAGAAATTATTGAAGAAGAAAGATTCTTTAATGGTTCTGGAGCTGACGAATATTTAGTAACATATACATTCATGGATGTTAGTGCTCCTTCTGAAGAAATTATAGCAAATTCAGAAATAGAAGCAAAACAAACTACTTTTAGTGGTGCGAAAAATGAAGATAAAATAAATATAGTAACAAATATTAATAATTATGAAAATCCTCTAAATGGCAGAATTGGAGATATAGTATCTTTAAATATAGAAAATAATACAGAAGAAGTTTCAAAAGCATATACATATGCAAATTACAACAATAGCAATAAATACGAAGTTGAATTTATTTCAGAAACAGTTGTAAATATTTCTTATACTGAAATTGTAGAAAATTTAAATATAGTAGATATAGAAAATACGTATGTTGACAAAGATGGAAAAATTCAAGAAAACAATGATATTTATTATAAACAAATTTCTTTATCAAAAGATAATTTTATTAATATTTTTGGTGAAGATGGTGAAATTAAAATTTTAGATTTGTCAGGAAATGTATTAAGTGCAATTAATAAAGATACAGAAGTTAATGAAGATGGAAACATAGTAATTAACTTTTCAGAAAAGTATGGTAAATTGAATTTTGAAACTAGCAAACCAATTGGAGAAGGGAACCTAGTAATAAATAATTTAAAAGCTATGTCGAATACATCTCTTGAAAAAAATGCATTTTCTAATGTTGAAAAGTTATCTAGTAAAACAGCTTTAAATGCAGATTATGCTTATGTAGAAGGAAGTGTTAATGTAGGAACAGTTGAGGTTAGTACAAAATTAAATGACACAAAAACAAAAGCAACATTAATAATGGATAGAGAAAGTTTATCTACGCTTGAGAGAAATGAAAATGTAGAATTTAGAATTGAATTAAATAACTCAGTAGATACTTCTGACGTATATGGTAATTCTGTTTTCGAAGTTGAATTACCAGAATCTATTGAAAACTTTGAAATTACAAATACTAGTCTATTATATGCAGAAGGATTAGAAATTGTAAGTGCAGAAACTGTTGAAAGAAAAATAATAATAACCCTTGCAGGTAAGCAAGAAGGTATAAATTCAGGTGTATTGACAAATGGTACAAATATAGTAATTAATGCTAATATTAAGGTTAATGTGTTCACACCAGCAAAAACAGAAAAAATGGTACTTAAATATACAAACTCTGAAGCAACAAATTATGATAATAATGGTTATTCAGAACTTGAAGTTAAGTATTCTGCTCCAACAGGAATTGTAACAGTAAATTCAATTTCAAACTATAATAATGCCGGTGCAGTTATATCATCTGTAAGACAAGGTTCAAAAGAAGATATCTTAGACATTTATTCAGACGTTAAAAGAGCTACTATGGAACTTATTATAATGAATAATAATGAAAATACAGTTTCAAATTTAGTAATTTTAGGTAGAACACCATTTGAAGGAGTAAAGGATATTGCAACAAGTGAAGAGTTAGGAACAACAACAACAGCAAAATTATTAAACTCATTAGTTCAAGATGAAAAAAATCAAACACAATTTACAATATATTATTCAGAAAATGGTGAAGCAACAAAAGATTTAAATGATAGTAATAATAAGTGGATACAAAATCCAGAAAATTTTGATAATGTAAAATCTTATTTAATAGTGCCACAAGATGAGGCATATGAAATGAAAAAAAGTGAAGTTTTAAGATTTACATATGAATTTGAAATTCCACAAAATCTACCTCATAATGAAAAAATTTATGGAACTTTTCTAGCATATTATACAAATAATTCTGAAATTGCAGTTGCAAATGAAGAATCTATTCCAGATAAAGTTGGATTAACAACTGGAGCTGGACCGGAATTGAGTCTAACTGTTACAGGAAACAAGGAATCTGTTAGAGAGCATGAAGAAATTGCTGTAACATTAATAGTTACAAATGTTGGAGAGAGTAAAGCTGAAAGTTTAGATGTAACATTTGATATTCCAAGTAATACAAGTTATATTTCAAATGAATGTTCAAGAGAAAATGTAACTGTTAATAAAGAAGAGAATAAATTAAAAATATTTGCTTCAGAACTTGAAAAAGGTGAAGAATTTGAAATTAAAGTGAATTTAAAAGTAAACAAAATATCTTCATCTGCTGAAGGAAGTAATTTAATAAAACCAAAAGGAACTATTACAGCAAAAGATTTTGGAACTGTAATAACAGCTGAAGCTAAAGAAATAAAAATAATTGCAGCTGAATTTGAAGTGACACAATATAACAAATTAGACATCGAAACTGTTCCTGATGTTTATGAAGCAGGAGATGAGTTATCATTTAGAATTTATGCAAAAAATTTAACTAACAATACAATGAACAATGTAGTAATTACAGAAGTATTACCAGAAGAATTGATATTTATTGCAGCTACAATAAAAGGGTATGAATCAGATGGTATAACTTCAAAAGATATTGGAGAAGGTATCTTTGATGAAAGTACAAAAACTGTAACTTGGAATGTTGAAGAAATAAAAGGAAAAGAAAATGTACAGTTAATGTTAACTGTAAAAACTAATAATATAGATGAAAACTTAACAATAAAAAGTGTTGATACTATAGTAAAAGTAAAAGCTGATGGAACTGACACATATGAGTCAAATCCAATAACAACAAGAATTGGTAGACCTGTAATTGTAATTAATCAAACAACAACAAATACAGATACATATATAACAGAAGGAGACCAAATTAATTACATATTTACAATTAGGAATGAAGGAAAAGCAACAGCAGAAAAAGTAAAACTAACAGAAGTAATACCAGAAGGAATAATAATTCAAAAAATTAGTTATTCAGTAAATGGAATTATGGCTACTAAAAGAATTAATTCTAAAAATCAAGCTGAAATAACATTAAATTTGGATGCAGGAAAAGAATTAGTAGTAAATGTTGCAGCAGTAGCGTCTAGTTTAAATGGTGTACAAGAAAAAACTATTACAAACTATGCTACAGTTTCAGCAGTGAATATTCCTGAGATTCAATCAAATGGAATTACACATATTGTAGAGATGTCGGAGAAGAATGCCCAAACTTTTGAACCTTCATCATCTACATCAGTAACAACATCTGATACATTAAAATCAAACATAGTAAAAACCTATAGAATTTCAGGTACAGCTTGGTTAGATAGTAATGAAAATGGTATGAGAGACGGCGATGAAAAAATAATGCCAGGAGTTTCTGCAAAATTAGTTAACAGTGAAACGGGACTTATTATAAGAACTGCAATAACAGATTCAACTGGAGCTTATACATTTTCAGGAGTTGAAAATGGAAGTTACTTAGTAATTTTCGATTATGATACAGTAAAATATACAGTAACAGCATATAGAAAAGATTCTGTTGGTGAACATGTTAATTCTGATGTTGTAACAACCAAATTAGAACAAGATGGTAAAACTAGAAATGGAGCTATTACAGATGTTATAGTAGTATCAAACGGAAGCGTTTCTGGAATTGACATAGGATTTGTTTTAGCAGATACATTTGACTTATCATTAGATAAAACAATAACAAAAATGACAGTTCAATCTGTAAAAGGAACAACAACAGATACTTATGAAAATGTAAAATTAGCAAAAACTGAAATTGCAGCCAAATATGTATCTGGAGCTACAGTATATGTAGAATATGAAATGAAAGTTACAAATAAAGGTGATGTAGCAGGATATGCAAAAAAAATAATTGATTATCTTCCAGAAGGTATGACATTTAATTCATCTTTAGAAGCAAACTCAAGCTGGTATACAGGAACTGATGGAAATATATATTCAACAGCATTAGCTGATAGAGAACTAGCACCTGGTGAATCTGCAACAGTAAAATTAGTTTTAACAAAGCAAATGACAGAAGAAAATGTTGGTATTGTTAATAACTTAGCTGAAATTTATGAAGATTATAATATTTATGGTATTTCAGATACTAACTCAACCCCAGCAAATAAAGCTCAAGGAGAAAATGATATAGGAAGCGCAGATGCTATTATATCAGTAAAAACTGGTGAAGTATTTATTCATATTTCTGTAATAATAACATCAATGTTATTAGGAAGCATTATGGTATTTATTGTATATACAAGAATTGCACTAAAAAGAAAGAAAGGAGGTGTTTAATATATGATGAATATAAATAAAAAGATTTCAATACTATTTTTAATAATATTAACTATATTAAGCACTGCCTTTATTTATAGTGTAAATGCAACGGAAGCGTTTGGAGAAGAAAATACTGGTTTTATATACTATGACAACGTTTATGGGGAATATACAAATGAATATGATGAATTTGATTTAACAATATTTAAAGGTGATATAAGAGGAAGATTAATAATCGAATCTTTACGTCAACATAACTATGATGGTGGGAATTATATTCCTTTGGCTGATTTATATGCGTTTTATGATGTATTATGTTGCCAAAAGGGTACTAAATTACCAAGTATAAATGAAACATTTTTAATTGGTTCTGGTGGAGATAATTTAGGTTTATCATTTCCATATTTAACCATGAATAATAAAGGAATGGAAATATTTAAAGATGAAAATAGAAAAGAGAAGTTTCCATCAGAAACATATACTAACTTAACTTTAGGATTTTATGTTGGAGGCGAAATACATATTTGTACTCCAAAAGAAGCTTATATATTATCTGAAATGGTAAGAGAATTTGAAAGTTCAATTTTCTCTTATGATGTTCAAACAGATAGTAACGGCAATCAAGTTCAATATGACGGTTCTTTAGAAGGTGCAGAAAGTTTTGTTATTGGTGACGAAGAAATTTATATTGTAGAAAAAGAATTTGTTGCAGTATTACCAGATGGAACAAATGTAAAAGTAGAAGAAGTAACTAATAGTGATGGAAGCAAATCTTACAAATATAAAGATGGAAGTTACCAAGATCAATATGAAATCTATGAAGGTTCTTTGGAATGGAATGGAGATACAACTGGTAGTGGTACATATCCATCCTTTGAATATAATTCTACTGGAAATGTAGAAGATGAAGTTCCAAATGGAACAAAAATATATGTAACAGGAAGTAAAATCGTTGTAAAAAAAGATGACCAATATTATGAAGCTGAAGTAGAAGGAAACAATAGCTACGTACAATTAGCTTGGTGGACTACTATAGCTGGTGGTAGAGGAAATGCTGTAAGTGATACTTCATTTTCACTAGAAGCTGATGCATTTGAAGCTTATATTTTAGAAGCTGCAGGAGTAACAAGTATAGATGAATTAGAGCATATAACTGATACGGTTGAAGATGCAGATGGGAATGAAAAATCTTATGAAAATGCATTCAAAATAAATTATGAACCATCTTGGAGTGAAGATGAAAAGGAAATTGAAGTTGTATTTGAAGATGACAAACAATCATTTTTAGCAGGACCTTTTTCAATAGATTATATCGAAGCAAGAGCGCAATTTGGAGGAAGACCAGAAGTAGAATTTGCTGGAATAACAAATATGGAAGTATATACAGACGCTCAAGATGAACCATTAGTTTATGGTGAACAATGGGAACTTGTATATTTAGATGGAGAAAGAACTTTAGAGGAAGATTCAGAAATTGGAAAAATTAGTTTTCCAAAATCAAATGAAAAATTTAAGGTAAGATTATTTGATGCAGAAAATGCAACAAGAATAACAAATATTAAAGTAGATTTTAGATACATGAATGCAGCAGGTAGCTGGCAAGAATTAAACGGAAAATATTTTAAAGCAACATGGGAACAACAGTCTAAAATTTTCAATAAATGGGTTCCAGTTTATGAAGATGAGGAAGATTTAGAAGAAGATGAAGAACCTGAAATTATAGATTGGGTAGAAGAATATGATTATACTCAATACTGGCTTCAATTAACTAGTATGGAAGAATTTGATTCACAATTTTTGGGACTAGGTATTAATGCTGCTAAATGGTATAAATATTGCAGTCTTGAAAGAAAACTTGGTATTAATGAATCTAAAATAGAAATTAAAAAGATTATAGTTGATGATGAAGGTAAAGAAGTTGAGTGTACAGATCCGGATGCTTGGTTTGAATTTAGTGTTGAAGTTAACAAACCTGCTATAAATGCTGGATATGAACAATTGAAAGTAAAAGGTGGAAAATCTGTTGAAACTAAAGTATATTATTGGATTGGAGAAGAAACACCAACATACGAAGTAAAAGAAATAAATTCCGGAAAATATGATTTTGTAAGTATTGAAAATGCAACTGGAAGTTTAAAAGACGGAGAGGCAATAAAAGTTATAGCAATAAACAGATTGCCAGAACCTAAACAACGTACTATAGATATAGTAAAAGTCATAGAAAAAACTGAATTACCTACAGATAAATTTACATTTGCTGGAAAAACATTTAATTTCAATGTAACAGTAAGTGGAACATTTAAATATAACGAACATCTAATTAATAATTCTTCTGTGACAATACCTGTTACAGTAACAGCAGTAGAAGAAGGCCAAACACCGATACCAACTATAGTAGGAACTTTTTACTGGTATGATGAAGATCCAACTTATACAGTTGAAGAAATTCCAACACCAGGAACTGAATTAATTGAAATTAGTCCAACAAACGGAATATTAGTAGACGAAGACGATGATGAAATACATATTACTGTTACAGCAACAAACAGACATGCAATAGAAGATAATTATGTACACATTATAAAAGTTCTAGAAGGTTCTAGAGGATTATCAAGAGAATATATAGATAGTTTAGAATTTTCATTCGAACTTAAAGTTGAAGGATACAATGAAGAGATTATCACATTAACAAAGCCAACAGGACAAAACGAGAATGGTGACTGGGTTTGGGAAGGTAACTCAAGTAATTATGTATGGTCATATGGAAATAATCCAACATATGAGATTACAGAGGTTAATGTCCCAGTAGGTACAACTTTTGACAATGGAAGAAGTCAAGTTACAGGAACTTTAGTTGATGATACTAATCCAGAAGAACATGAAGTTGTAAATAATATTATAAATATAGCAGAAACTCCACAAAAAGGTTATGTTGAGTTAGAAAAATTGGTAGATTACGCTGAATATATAGGAGAAGTTTTTGAATTTCCTGTATTAATTACAACAGAAGGTTATATATATAAAGCCACAGATGGAACAATAGTAGAATCATTAAAAGATGAAGTTGGAAATAAATATTTTATCTTTAATAATGATGGAGAAAAACATTATGGAGAAGCTTTACAGTTAACAAACGAATCAGCAATTGTATTAGAAAGTGTAGAAGATTTTGATAGAACAAATACAGTTAAAGTAACAGTAGATGCTTTTGAAGATCCAGAAGGAAAAATAAAAGGAAGAGGACACTGGATATCTGGTGAATTTAATTGGTATGGTGATAATGCACCAGAAGGAAAAGTAAAAGAAGATTTATTAGGAGAAGATATAAATGCTTCTATAGAACCTTCAGAATTTTCTTTAGCTGAAAATGAAACTGAAAATATTAAAGTAACAGCATGGAATAGACCTAGTGATATACCATCACCAAAAGCTGGATATCTTCATATTATAAAAACACTAGAGAATGCAGATAAATATCCTGTAGAATATGTAGAGTCTTTAATATTTGAATTTAAGATTGAAGTAGAAGGATATGAAAAAATAACTAAAAAATTAGAACCAAAACTAGTTGATAATACATGGGTTTGGGAATGGACTTCAGACAGATATTCTTGGGAGGCTGATGAAGAACCATTAGAATTTACAGTAACAGAAATTAATTTACCAGAAGGAATTGAATTTAAAAATGCAGAATATGATGGAAATACAGTTGAAGGAACAGCAAGCATTTCTGGTAAATTAAAAGAAAGTGTATCACAAGAAGTATTATTAACTTCAGATGTAACTATTATAAATAAACCAACAACTTATAATGAGGGATACTTAATTATTGATAAGAAAGTAACACATGATTCATTAGTAGGTAAAGAATTTGAATTTATAGTGAATTTAGAGGGTTCATTTGAATATAATGGTATTTGGTATAATAACGAATCAATAGATATTTTTACAAAAGAGAATCCATTAATTGTAAAAGGTGGAGAAAAATTAGCATTAGGACCAATTAAATTCTATGGAGAAAAAGGTCCAGAGTATACAGTAACAGAAATTGTAAGAGCAGATGAATATGAACTTATATCAATTGTAAATGGTAGTGGAGAGATAAGAAAAGGTACGGCAGAGGACTCTGTTGTTGCAATATTTACAAATGCACCTATTGAAGTGGGTGGAAATTTGAAAATAACAAAATTACTTGAAAAAGAAGGATCAAGACATGATGAATTTAAAATTTGGGTAAGAATTGGTAATAATGAACCATATCCTGTTTGGATAAAAGCAGATGAAACATATGAATCTGATTGGTATACTTGGTATAAACATGAAGATGAACCAGATTATGAAATATGGGAAGATGAAAATTTACCAGATGATTTTGAATTTGTTGAAATTGTAAATGGTGCAGGTAGTTTGAAAGAGAATCAAACTGTGGAAGTTATTGTTGTTAATAAATTAGATCCAACACCAACGCCAACACCAACACCAACA
>JAFXGW010000021.1 GCA_017536685.1 Clostridia bacterium
ATTTGTCGGTTTGATTTATAATTTATATAAATTCAACTTATATGTTAAATAAATATATTTTATAAGCCGTCTCCTTGCTGGTCGGGTAATGATTAAAAATTTTTAACGCTCAAAATTTGTTCGCTAAATTTTTAATCAAAATTTTCGCTTCCCCTCCCAAACTGCTCGTCGACTTTTTATAAAATATATTTATTTAACCTTAAGCGTAATTTGTTGCTATTTATATTGCATTTTAATTAATTAATTACAATTTAAATCAACTCGACAAATTATTATTTAGTAAGGAGAATAAAAATGAAAAAAGTTGGTAATCAAAGTTACATTTTAGAAAAGCCAATTAATATTACTGCAACAGCAAGTATTGTTGGCCCAAAAGAAAAAGCAGGACCTCTTCATCAATATTTTGATCAATGCTTAGAAGATGAATTCTGGGGTGAAAAAAGTTGGGAATCTGCTGAAAGCAAAATTGTTAAAGAAACTGTAAATATGGCAATTTCTAAGTCTGGACTTCCTGCAAAAGACATTGATTTTTGTTTTGCTGGAGACTTATTAAATCAATGTATCGCATCATCTTTTGGTTTAAGAGAAACTAATATTCCTTTTATTGGTTTGTTTGGAGCTTGTTCTACTTTTATTGAATCGATGATTGTTGCATCAAGCTTTATTGACGGAAATTTTGCAACAAATGCTATATGTGCAGCATCAAGCCATTTCTGTAGTGCAGAAAAACAATTTAGATTTCCTCTAGAACTCGGAAATCAACGTCCCCCTTCTAGTCAATGGACTGTAACTGGTTCTGGTGCTGCTATTTTAACAAAAGAAGGAACTGGTCCTTTTATAACAAGTTTTACTCCTGGAAAAATTGTTGATATGGGAATAAAAGATGCTAATAATATGGGAGCAGCAATGGCAGGTGCTGCTGAAGATACTTTAATCAGACATTTTAAAGATACCGGTAGAAATCCAAGTTATTATGATGCCATTTTTACTGGTGACTTAGGACATATTGGAAAAGATATTTTAATTGATTTAGCAAGCTCGAAAGGATATAACATCAGATCTAATTATAATGATTGCGGAGTTTTAATTTTTGATAAGCAAAAACAAGATACCCATTCTGGTGGTTCTGGTTGTGGATGCGTTGCTACTGTTTTTTCAGGATATATTTATAAAATGCTTCAAGAAAAAAAATATAAAAAAGTATTGGTAATTGCAACTGGAGCATTAATGAATTCAACAAGCTCTCAGCAAGGTGAATCTATTCCTGGAATCGCTCATGCTGTAAGTATTGAGATTTAAAATATAGGATATACACTCAAAAATATTAAATAAAAAATTCTAATTAAATTTATTTTATATTTTTTAATTATGTATAACCAAACGAAAGGATTAATTTATGGATTGGTATATGATATTAAAAGCATTTATTGTTGGAGGTAGCATTTGTATTATTGGACAAATTTTAATTGATAAAACCAAATTAACTCCAGCTAGAATTCTGGTTACCTACGTTACTTTAGGCGCAATATTAGGTGGTCTTGGTTGGTACAAATATTTAGTTGATTTTGCTGGCTGCGGAGCCACTGTTCCACTTACAGGCTTTGGTAATTTACTTGCCAAAGGTGCTGTTTCAGAAGTAAAAACTAATGGATTAATAGGTGCATTTACAGGTGGTATAAAGGCTGCTAGTGGTGGTATTGCCGCTGCAATATTCTTCGGCTACATCGCATCTTTAATTTCAAAGCCTAAAATAAAAAAACAATAAAAATAAATAGAATTTATTTACACTTTTCTTAGTTTGCAATTTTATGTAAATTATGATATACTATATAAGACTTTTTATTAAAGTTCATCCCTTAAGCCGAGTCAGTTTAAACACACATCAATGGAGGAATGATAAAATGGATTCTTACAATCACTACATCAAAAATCTTTCTAAGGCAGAAATTACTGTCGAGCTTCCCTCAGGTGAACCGCACCATTCGTTCGAGTTATTCCCCACGTTCCGCAAAATCAAGCTTCGTGTTACCGGCAGTGCCGAACATGAACGTGGAATTCCTCATCTTGGCGAAGATCTGGATAATCAGTGGCGCAAAATTATTAGTAAAAACTACTATGCTACCGATTACAATTTCAGTATGGTCAGCTACGGCACTCCTAAGTGCATCTCTATCGATAGTGACGTTGAGGCACAGCGGATTGTCTACAAACTTATCGTTTCCAATTTCCAGCTTCTGGCATACTGGGACGAGAATTCGGTGGCATTTCTGACCACCAACCACAAACTGGCTGAAGCTCTTAAAAAGTTTCTTTGCAAAGCTACAGCCACTCGCGGAAAGATGAATCGTGTAGGCGATTGTCTGGAGTTGTCCGTTTAATTAAAATAAACTTGACAACTAAGGTCTCCTCTCTCTGAGGAGACCTTTTCCTTTATATAATATTTATATTTGTTAATTGATATTTTTTGTTTATATCTATTTGATATTATCTGTTTGATATTATCTGTTTGATATTATCTGTTTGATATTATCTGTTTGTTATTATCTAATTTCTACCATTATTCTTATCATGTTTAAAATATTTTTTCATCTTTTTATTGCAACTGTAAGAGTTTAAGAAACAGAATATTTTTACCGAACATTTTTTCGAAAAAGGTATTGACATTTTATTAATCAATATGTAAAATAAAACAAACAAACATTCGCGAACAAATATTTTGTAGGAGGATTAAGAAAATGAATATTTTTAAAAGAGTAAACTTCACTAATACCAAAGAAAAAATCAATTTAAATAATAACTTTATACTAGGAAAAGATGAAACACTTTTACCTAAATTCACTAGAATTTTTGGAACAAAATATTCTGTTAATATTTACTATATAAAAACTGAAAAACCGGAATTAAATTTAACAGAAAATTGTATAAATATTCATTTACCTATGAATTATAGAAAAAGAAATAATCAAGATTTATTAGATGTTATTTTATTAAAAATGTATACAAAAATTGCTGAAAATGAAATCGAAAATGTAATGGAAAAAGCAAGACACACTTTTGGCTTCGCTCCTGAAGATTATGAAATCAAAAAAATGACCTCTACACTTGCAACTTGCAATAAAGATACACAAAGCATTTTAATAAATCCTTACTTAGTTATGTATTCAAAAGAAATCGTAGAATATGTTGTTTTTCATCAATTCTGTCATTTAAAATATAAAACTCATTCAAAAAAATTCTATGACATGTTAAAAAAATACGTACCAAATTATGAAACTTTAGCAAGACAACTACCTAATTTAAAATATTAAAAATCTCTTTATTAGTAGCTTAATATAGATATTTACATAATATTTTTATTGTGGTATAATGGTTCACGGAAAAAATCTTATTGGAGGTCATTGCGGAATGAATTTTATGGTTGAATCCGAAAGACTCCTTATTCGGCCTTTCAAAATAGCCGACACTGAGGAATACTACCAAATGACACGAGATCCTTTAGTTCGGAAATATGTTCCATTCGCCTGTGAAGAAACTATCGAAGAAACATACAATACTATCGATATGTTTTATTCAAATGGAGACTGCATACATGATTTCTATCTTGTCCTAGAAGAAAAAGAAACTCACAAGCTTGTCGGAGCAATTATTGCTACAGCAATAAAAACCACTCCTCTCACCCTGGAAGTAGATATCTTAACAGACTCTAATTTCCGGAGGAAAGGTTTTATGTTCGAAGCATTAACAGCATTTATAAATGCTATTCCTAAATCAACCGAATTTATCTTCGTTGTTGATAAGAAGAATAAAGCATCAAAAAATACTGTAACAAAACTCCCTGGTATTGTCGAAAAACCTTTCACTGGCACGATGGGAAGTGGTCTTTACCAATTCTCACTTACAACTTAAGTATCTCAAAAAGTAAAAACGCTGGGCAAACTGCTCAGCGTTTTTTGTAAATATTTAACTTTATAAATGTTTTATTTTTTCAAATCATTTTTTTATTTTAAATATAATCTTTTGCAAATCTTTTTGTAAAAATTTTTGTTCCATTTTATAATAAAGTAATTTTTATTTAACTACAATATTATAAATTCTTCCTTTTACATAAATTTCTTTTACAACTGTTTTTCCATCAATTGCTTTTTGAACAGATTCGTTTGCTGCTACAACAGCTTTTACTTCCTCTTCAGAAGCATCTTTGGCTACTAAAACAACTGCTTTTACTTTACCATTTAATTGAACTGGAATTTCAATTTCATCATCTATAGTTTTTGTTTCATCATATACTGGCCAAGGTGTTTCATTAATTGTTTTTTCCTCTCCTAGTATAGAGAATAATTCTTCTGTCATATGAGGAGCAAATGGATTTAATAATTGTAAAAATGTTTTGTATTCAGCTTTGTTAATAACTTTATCTTTATAGAATTCATTTGTCATTTTCATAAATTCTGCAACAGATGTATTGAATTTCATTTCTTCAATATCTGAAGTTACTTTTTTAATAGCTTTATGCATCATTTTTTCATGTTCTTTTGAATATTCATCACCATCGACTAAGATTTCTTGCATATTCCATACTCTATCTAAGAATTTTCCACATCCACGGATTGATTCCATAGACCATGGAGCTGTTTGATCAAATGGTCCCATAAACATTTCATAAACTCTAAATGTATCTGCACCAAATTCATTTACTATATCATCTGGATTAATAACATTTCCTTTTGATTTAGACATTTTTTCACCATTTGTTCCTAAAATCATACCATGAGAAGTACGTTTTTGATATGGTTCTTTTGTTGGAACAGCACCTATATCATATAAGAATTTATGCCAGAATCTTGAATATAATAAGTGAAGTGTTGTATGTTCCATTCCACCATTATACCAATCTATTGGTGACCAATAATCTAAAGCTTCTTTAGAAGCAAATTCTTTATCATTGTGAGCATCCATATATCTTAAGAAATACCATGATGATCCTGCCCATTGTGGCATTGTATCAGTTTCTCTTTTTGCATCTTTACCGCAACATGGACATTTTGTTTTAATCCATTCGGTTTGTTTAGCAAGAGGAGATTCTCCATTTTCACCTGGTTCATAATTTTCAATATCTGGTAATACTAAAGGAAGTTCAGATTCTGGAATTGGATTCCATCCACAATCTTCACAATAAACCATTGGTATTGGTTCTCCCCAATATCTTTGACGAGAAAATACCCAGTCTCTTAATTTATAATTTACTTTTCTTGTTCCTAATTTGTTTTCTTCAACATAACTAATTGCTTTTTCAATTGCATCCTTACTATCTAATCCAGTTAAGAATCCTGAATTAATTGAAATTCCATTATCAACATCCGTAAATGGTAATTCATCATTTGCACCATCTTTAGATTTAATAACTTGTTTAATTTCTAATCCCATCTTTGTAGCAAATTCAAAATCTCTATCATCATGAGCAGGAACAGCCATAATAGCACCAGTTCCATAAGTAATTAAAACATAATCAGAAATCCAAACAGGTATTTCTTCTTCAGTAAATGGGTTTATAGCTTTAATTCCTTTTATTTCAACACCTGTTTTTTCTTTATTAAGTTCTGCTCTTTCAAAATCAGATTTTAAAGCAGCTTTTTCTTTATAAGCTTTTACTTCATCTAAGTTTGTTATTTTATCTGCATATTTTTCAATTAAATTGTGCTCTGGAGCAACAACCATATATGTAGCACCAAACATTGTATCTGGTCTAGTTGTGTAAATTAATAGATTAGAATCTAATTCTTCTCCAGCTGCTGTTAATTTAAAATTAACTTCAGCACCTTCACTTCTTCCGATCCAATTTGTTTGTTGTGCTTTGATTTTATCTAAAAAATCTATATCTTTTAAATCATCAATTAATCTTTGTGCATATTCTGTTATTTTTAACATCCATTGTGATTTTTCTTTTTGAACAACAGGACTTCCACATCTTTCACAAACACCATTTACAACTTCTTCGTTAGCAAGACCAACTTTACATCCTGTACAGAAGTTAATTGGCATTGTTGCTTTATATGCTAATCCTTTTTTATAAAGTTGGATAAAAATCCATTGTGTCCATTTATAATATTCTGGATCAGTTGTATTTATTTCTCTCGACCAATCAAAAGAAAATCCTAGAGCTTGTAATTGCTCTCTAAAATGATTTATATTGTTTTCTGTTGTTATTTTTGGATGAACATGATTTTTAATCGCATAATTTTCAGCTGGGAGTCCGAAAGCATCAAAACCAATTGGATATAAAACATTATACCCTTCCATTCATTTCTTTCTAGCAATAATATCTAATGCTGTGTAACTTCTAGGATGTCCTACATGAAGACCTTGTCCTGATGGATATGGGAATTCAATTAATCCATACCATTTCTTCTTATTACTAAAATCTTGTTTTGCATTGAATGTACCTTCACGATACCATTTCTCTTGCCATTTTCCTTCAATTTCTTTAAAATTATACGCCATAGCTTTCTCTCCCTTTTTTCTTGAATTTTGATAGCTTGTATTATATATCAAAAATATAGCATTTTCAAGGCTTTATACATAATTAATTATTTATTTTTGCCCTTTTATAGATTAATCTATTTTTATATGTTTTATCTTTATAATTTGTTGTTTAAATTATTTTTACAATTACTATTGTTCTTATTTTTCTGGTTACTCTACATTTTATAGTATAATTTAATTTATATTTTATGCTATAATTTAATCTGGATTTTATATTTTATTTTACAAATTATTTATTATTCATTTTATAATTTAACATTATAATTTAACATTATAATTTAAATTTTTTATATCAATTATTTATCAAAATATTGCCTTTTTATGTTAACTGTGTTATAATTAATAAAATATATCTATATATTTTAGATGACTGACTGTCATCAATTCGCCCAAAGGATTTTTCAGTGTACCATAAGTTGTTCCTAGCTCGTTTCGAAGTGGATGCGATCCACCATCGAGTGTTTGACGTCCAACCGGTACCATTTTAGAATATTCCTTGCCTCCGGAGCCTTCTTCGGAGGTTTCGCATTGATTATTTTATAAACACAAATATTAAAATTTTATAAAAAAAAATTTTATCTATTTTAGTAATTTATATTTTACAGTTATCCATTTAATAATTATTACACTGCATTTTTGTAGTGTTTTTTTGTTTATTGCCAAAATTAAAATCCGCCCAAAAAATTTTATGTTTACTTATTAAGTAATTTATGCTATAATATAAAACGTGATATCGCCATGTGGCATATCCAATTTTTTTCATGGGACTTCCCATGAAAAGTTGACTGGTGAACATTGAAAATATTGTGTAAAAAATTAAGAAAGGTAGTGAATAAAATGTTGAAACAGTTATTCAAAAATCTGACTAGCCTTGTGCTTGTCTTGGTTTGCCTGTTCACTTTTGCCACCCCTACATTTGCCGCTTCTGGTACAAAGGACGATCCTTATGGCTACACCTGGATTGACGAGAGCTCTGGTACTTGGTACTTCCAGTACTACAATGTCCCTAATGGAAAAAAGGTCTATTCCGTTGTAGATTATGCTTACCTTAAAGGTAACATTCTCTATGCATCTAACTCCAAAATTATTTCCAAAAATGTACGGAGTATGGATGCCAATCCCAATTTGGATACTAAACCTACGGTAGCCTTTTACAATGGTAATTTGTATTTCATCACCACCAATGGTGAACTTTGCAAAATGACCACTTCTACTGCCAAAACTTATTCTAAGGCCAATCAAGAGCTGTCTGCTAAATATTTCACTCTTGATGCAAATGCTCTTGGTTCCAAAATTGGTACAAAGAAGCTCAGTTCTATGAGTTTCAACGGTTCTTATGCAACTAGCAGTACCACGCCCAGCGTTACCGTACCTAATACCACCAACAAAAAGGGAAACTTTATTCTCACATATGCTTATCCTGGCGATCCCCTCAAAGTCTGCTACGATGCATATAAAGATGATAAACTTCTCCTTTCTGTGTATTGCAAAAATGCAAATGTGTGGCTCGAAACCGAACAGCTCCTACTTTCTGAAACTTGTGTGGGTGCAAAATTTGTTGGCTTCTCTCATAATTACCATACTATCTTGTATGATCAGGATGGTACTGTTTACGCATTTGCGTATGGTAATTACAAAAAAGCATTACCTATTTCTCTTGGTGAAGAGATCATGTCTTATAAGAAGGATGATAAAGGCTTTGTAGAAAGCATTACAACTTCCAAAAAGACTTATAATTTGGACTCTCTACTGAAAGAATATGATGAAGACGATTTTGTATGGGTAAACAACTTGAAGTCTGTTACCAATTCTACCAACAAGTCTGTTCTCTACAACAAGAACGAAAAAGTAGCGGCAACTCTTAAGAAGTCTAACAAAAATCTCTACTACGAGAATATTAAACTTCCTGAGAGCTATAATCCTACTTACTTTGGATTCACTCAGTCTGGTAATGCTGTATGGATCAATAATGCCTCTGAACTTTATTACCTTAATGCTGATACCAAAGTCATTTATTTGATCAAAGACAGCGTCAGCCGTCTCAGATATGACGATAACGGTTTTGCTTATCAGTACAAAGTAGGTAATAAAACCTATGCAATTGATTTCTAAGCCGCTTTACATTCGCAATAACATTCTAGTCTAAATTGTTGATCACCAGTCAACTATAAGAAGAAAGCAATTCGGGATACTCCCATGATGCTTTCTTCTTTTTTATTTTTATACAATTTAATTTCATTATTGATTTATTACACATATCTTTTACTTTTATTATCTGTTATACATTTCTTATATAATCAGAACTACAAGTAATATATGAGACACTTTTTCAAAAAACAAAAAAGCAGCGGAAGTCCGCTGCTTTTTGCGCTTGGTTAGAACAAATCCAGAATTTCCTCGAATTCAATCTGGGCTGCACTGCCATCTCGACTGTTATCAACTTCGAAAGTAATTGCACCAGCATTTTCGAAAAACTCAATAACAGGATAAGTCTGCTGCTCATACTGATTGAGTCTCTTCCGAACCACTTCTTCCTCATCATCCGGTCTCTTGACCAGAGGCGATCCACAGTCATCACAGATGCCATCCTGCTTAGGAGGATTATGTCCACCTGCCACAGTATAGCTTTTCCTGCATTTACTGCAAACACGTCTCAGACCTGCTCGCTGGATAACCTGTTCATCTTCCAGATAAACCTCGATAACTGCAGCAGGCACATGACCTGCATTAATCATCGCTTTAGCCTGAGCCAAATTGCGCGGAAAACCGTCACAAATAACAGTCTTCGCTGCACTATTCAGCTCTTTGCTAACAATCTTGAGAATGATGTCATCCGGCACCAGTTCTCCAGACTTCATAATAGCATCGATTTTTGCCCAAAGTTCGGGATCAGTTTCTCTAACCTTGGTGAGCAAGCCGCTCATTGCCAAAATCTGATACTCCTCCTCTCTGCCATTCATGAATTTGTCCAGCAAAGTTCCTTTGCCAGCTCCGTTTTTACCAACCACAAGTACAATTGTGCTCATTTGGTTCACCGTTCCTTCCTAAAAATGTCAATTTGCTTAAACGAGCCTTTCTATTATAACATATTTTTTCATACTATGCAAACATCAAACTCTCTAATATCAATACATTCATCTTTTGCATGAAAAATAGGAAAGAAGAACTTTCCTGTTAAATAAAAAAAAACTCAAAAATACTAATTTTCATTAATATTTTTGAGATATCCCTAAAACATATAATATTTTAATCCTAAGCTTTTTTTGCTATTTCAGCTAATTCAGCGAAAGCTTTTTCATCTGATACAGCAATTTCAGCTAACATTTTTCTGTTGATTGTAACATTAGCTTTTTTTAGTCCTGCGATTAATCTGCTATATGTTAAACCATTCATTCTTGCAGCTGCATTGATTCTTGTAATCCATAATTTTCTGAAATCAGATTTTTTATCTTTTCTTCCTACATATGCATACATTCCAGATTTCATAACTGCTTGTTTAGCATTTCTATATCTGTAGTGTTTTGCACCATAGTATCCTTTAGCCATTTTTAATACTTTTTTATGTCTAGCTCTTGTTGTTCTTGCTGTTTTTACTCTTGCCATTTATTTTCAACTCCTTTTCCTTTAAATATCATTCTAGTTACCATATGGTAATAATCTTTTAATTCCTGCTTCAACTGTTTTATCAGCATAAGCGTTTTGTACTTTTCCTGTTTTTCTTTGTCTTGCTGTTTTTGTAGCTAAACGGTGTCTTCTGTTAGCTTTTGTTCTTTTTACTTTTTCTGTAGCTGTATAAGAATATCTTTTCTTTGCAGCTTTATTTGTTTTTAATTTTGGCATCTTGAAATCTCCCTTCATTTTTTTATACTTTTTTTGATAATATTACAAACATTGTTTTACCTTCCAAGAATGGCTTTTTCTCAACTGTTGATATGTCAGAAAGATCTTCTACAAATTTATTTAAAACAATTTCTCCTGCTTTAACATTGTTTAATTCTCTTCCTCTAAATCTTACAGTAAATTTTACCTTATTACCAGCTTCTAAAAAGCTTCTGGCATTTTTACTTTTGAATGTAAAATCATGTTCACCTATGTTTGGTGTAACTCTTATTTCTTTTAGTTCAACAGTTTTTTGATTTTTTCTAGACTCTTTTTCTTTTTTTGCTTGCTCAAATTTGTATTTTCCATAGTTCATTAATTTACAAACTACTGGTTTGGCATTTGGCGCAACCAAAACTAAGTCTAAATTTGCTTCTTCAGCAAGGTCTAAAGCTTTTTCAATAGGAACAACCCCTATTTTTTCTCCTTCAGCACCTATCAATTGGACTTCTTTTTCTTTAATTTGTCCGTTTATTGGCAATTCTTGTTTAATAGTAAAACACCTCCAAAAAAAAAATTTGACTTATTTTAAAAAGTCAAATCCACATACTAATTCATTTAATAATTTTTATATTAAGATTGAATTTTAACCTTATGCTCTTAACTTAAGATAAGGTGAGAAGTGGATGCTTCTTCTTAAAACATTAATATATTACTACTTTTTTCCTTAGTTGTCAATACTTTTTGCATTATTTTATTATATTGGCTTGTTTTTGACTATATAATTAGAAAAATGGAATCGTTAAAAATCTTTTTACGATTCCATTTTGGTAAGTCTTTCACAAGTGTACATCATTTTTTTCTGCAGCAATCTGTCTCTGTTCTTTTTCTCTAAAATACTGAAACAGCTCGCTTAAAACTTCTTGATAATCCTCCCAATCATACACGCAATCGTCAAAATCATATAGACTCTTACATTTGTAATTTTTCATTGGAATAAGCAGCCTTGCTCCCCGAGGCCTTTCTTGAAAAGAAATTTGGCATCCGTCAGGTTTTAAAAGCATACATGGATCATCTCTGTGAATTTCTGCTTTAATAACAGCAATACCTGTACCTCTTGTTCTCGTACGTAAAACGTAATAGTAATCTCCTGTTGCGAATACCTCTCTAAGACAACATTCACATACCTCACTCGGCATCTGCAATATTGATATATATTTTTTATCTTCCAAAAGTTTTTTCAAACCATCATAGGAAAGATCTTCAATATCTTGAGGTCTCCAGTGGCATGGAGCACTTATACAGCACTTTCCACCACATTCTTTGCAAATTTCAGGATTTTCTGCTTTTTCGTTTTCGTAGTATTTCAACACCTTTTGGCGATATCCTTTCGGATTTTTTAAAAGTTCTTGCGCGACACCAAAAATGTCGTCTTCAACTCTCTCTTTTCCGAAAATCATCTTTAATGTTTCACGACTTAAGTCCAAAATAAGTAAAACACTCCTTCCAAAAGTACACTTCAAAAGACATCTATTATATTGTAGCACATTTTTTTAATAATTTCAAATTTATGTAAACACACCATGTTATAAAGAACAAAAGGGGCAAATTTTAAATTATTTATTTTTTCAAAAAAACTCCCATTATGAAATAATGAGAGTTTTCTTAAATATTTTATTTTAAGTTTTATTTTTCTTTCCAAAAACCGCTAATATCTTGCATTTTATTTTTTGAAAAAATCCTTTATTTTCTTGAGCTGTTGGCAAATTAGTATCAGTTGTATTTTCTATTTCACTTGTTTTTTCTTCATTCACATAGTCTGTATAGTCTTCTATATCATTAGTTTGCGCATATTGACTATATCTTTGAACAACTCTTGGTTTTGTAAAATCTTCTTTTTCATCTAAGTCATCTATAGAACTTACAACAGTCGCATGAGCATTATCAAATAATTTTTCTACATTATATTTCTCACGCATTTGCTTTTCTAATCGTTCTTGATTTTGAAGCATTAAACCATATAATTCTTTTTTTCTTTCTTCATCTTCACACCAATATTTTAAATGAAATAGTGCTAAAATTTCTAGTGTATACCTTTTTAATCCTTGTTTTTGAAGTGGCACATAAGGATTAACCTTAACTTCATAGTTAGGATCTTTATAGTCATGAAAAAATTTCAACATTTTTTCAGGTATTTTTTCTATATATTTTTCATTCATATGATTAATTATATAATCTACTTCTGCATATGCACGAATGTCTTCTAATGTAATTACAACACTCATTTGTAATCCTCCAAAATCTTTTGTATTTTATCTTTCAATATTATCTTTGTTCGCTTCAATTCCTATTTCAGCTTTTCCATTTTCAAGAACTTCGTTTACAATTTCTTCTGGTGTTCTTGTATCTTTTTCTAAAGCTTTTTGTTGCTCACTAACTTTTTGTCCAGCTTCTACAGTAGCACTAAGATTTGTATTTTTTGCATTTTCAAAAGATGCAGCAAGTAACGCAGCTTCATCTTTTGAATTTGTAATCGTTTCAGAAAAATATTTGGCAACTAAAATTAATCTTTCAGTAACAGCTTCCATTTTCTCTTCTTCAATCCATCCTGCAAAAGTATAAGTCATCATATTAGTTGGTGCTTTTGATGGTGTTTCTCCTTTGTAAACAACTTTTTCGCCTTCATTTACCATTTGTCTGTCAAGTACAGTTACTCTATCATCATCTAAAAATATTACCTCAAATTGTTCCAATTTCAGTTCCTCCTACTATCTTTTGTATTTTTTGTCATTTTAATTATATTCTTATTATTTTTTTTTTGCAAGTATTTTTATAATACAATTTTAATACAAATTTAATACACTAATTTTCATATTATTATATCTATTTCCATTCTCTCCTAATACAATGTTTGCAATAAATTTGAAACATATTGTATTTATTATTTATTAACTTATTTTTATTTACAATTTTACTTCATATTTTCAAATTAAATCGCAGTCGAAACTTTTAATTTCTCACCGCCAATTATAATTGTTAAACAAAAAAGACACGAATTATTTCGCGTCTTTTTGATATGAATTCATATATTATTTATATTAAATTCTTATTTTTTATTTACTAAATCTTTTAATGCTTTTCCAGCTTTGAATACTGGAGCTTTTGATGCTGGTATTTTGATTTCTTCTTTAGTTTGTGGGTTTCTTCCTTTTCTAGCAGCTCTTTTTCTTACTTCAAAAGATCCAAATCCAACTAATTGAACTTTGTCACCTTTTTCTAAAGATTCTGTTACTGTGCTAACAAAAGCGTTTACAAATTCTTCTGCAGCTTTTTTTGTGTTTCCTGTTTTTGCAGCTATTGCTGCGATTAATTCAGCTTTGTTCATTTTAAAATTACCTCCTAATAGATTTTAGTGTTATGTAGAAATCAACATTTTTTTGTTCTACAATATTTTTATTCGCCAAAATATGCTTAAATCCTTCTTTTTTTTTGTTTTTTTAAAATTTTTTTCTTATTTTTCAAGGTTTTGCAGTTTTGCATTTCTTTAACCTCACTATTTTCAACGCTTTCAAAGACTTCTGTTAAATTTATCATTTTCATAACAAAAACACTAAAAATGTAGATTATTACTGAAATTCCAATGGCAATTATCCCTGCAAAAAAATTATTTATCTCATTTTTTAAAAGTACATTTTGTATTTTTAAAGATAAAATGCTCATTATTATACTTGCAAAAATTGGTTTCATAGCCAATAAAATTAATTTAAATTTTATACAAATTTTTTTTCTTAATGCACAATATACTATAACAAATGAAACAACACTTGATACAATATTTCCAATAATAGCTCCTTTTTCATAAATCCCATCAATTTTTATCAAACATATATTGCAAAAAATCTTAAAAATTAATCCTATTAAAGAAGCGTATACAGGTACTTTATTATTTCCAAGTCCTTGTAAAATTGCATTTATAGTTTGAGTCAACATCGAAAAAATAATTCCCAATGAAGAGATTTTTAAAAGTAATGCGCCTTCATTTGCATTAGGAAATAAAATATTTAAAACTTCTTGCGAATAATTATAAATTCCAAAGCAGTATGGTATACCCAAAATAAAAGTAATTAATAAAGAAAATTTTATTTTGCTTATTAATCCTTCAAGATCATTTTGGGCTTTTCTTTTAGTAATTTCTGGTATTAAAGCGGTTGATATCGAAGCATTAAATGCAAGAGGCATTGATACTAATATATCTATTTTAGAACTAATTATACCATATTTCTTTATAGCTAATTCTTCTCCAATTATATTTTTTAGTATTTTAACAACAGTCATCGAATCTATATTTTTACCAAGTGAAGAAAGAATTGCATTCAAAGTCATCGGTATTGAAATTTTTAATACATTATTTATAACATTTTTTATTCTTTCTCTTGAATATATGATTTTCTCTTCATAAATATTTATTTGTTTCAAATATACATTCAATATATATACCAAACTAAAAGAAGTCGCTATTGTTGTTGCAAAATTTGCAGCAGCTGCCATACTTTCAGAAGAAGCATTTGATAATCTTGAAATCATCTCTACAAAAATAATAGTTAATATAGATTTTAAAACTTGCTCAACAAATTGAACTTTTGCAGTAATTTTTATTTTATTTATACCGTTAAAATATCCTCTTATAACAGAGTTTACCGAAACAAAAAATATCGCAGGAGATAATACCATTATACTTAAAGTAGCTTCTGGAATTTCTAAAACTTCATTCGCAATAACCTCAGAATAAGCAAATAAAGCAATTGACCCTATTACTCCAACTATTGAAAATAAAAAAATAGAAATTTTAAAAATTCTTTCTCTATTTATAATATCTTTTTGACTGTTTTTTTCTGAAATTAATCTTGCAATTGCATTAGGTACCCCAATGGAAGATATTGTTAAAAGAAGTGCATAAATCTGATACCCACTCATATATATGGCATTTCCTTCATCTCCAAACCCAGTTTTATTAGTAAGATATATACTATAAATTACACCAAAAACTTTTATTAGAATCTGAGAAATAACAAGTGAAATTATTCCATTTACAAAGTCATTAATTTTTGTTTTCACAAAATCCTCCTAATTCTTTTATTTAATTGTATTATAAATATGTTGTTATATTCATAAGTAAAAAAATGTTCAATTCTTTTAACTAAGAAATGAACATTTTTATTCTTATTTAAATGCATTTTTCGAATATTTATAAATATAATGTGCTATGAAAATCATTCTTGATTTAAAAATATAAACTTTTCTTAGGGAAATCAGCTTTTTTTGCCAAAAAAGCTTGATTTTTTTCCGTTTTTGTTAGATAATATATGTGTATAATTTTATGTTAAAAGGAAAAATTTAGTTATGATTATGAAATATATCGATAAATTTTTAAAGAAATTAAAAACAGACAGAAATACATTTGCAACTTATGTTCTTACATTACTGTCTATTTATATTGTCATAGATAGAATAACAGAAATCTTACTTATAATGTTTTCTGGTTTATCTGTTGATTACTGGGGTCCAATTAAATACACCTTCGCTTTAGCATGCCCTATTTTCGCATTTTACTTTTCACCATCATCAAAGTTTGCAACAGATAAATATACAAAAACATATTTCTTTTATACTTATGCGGTTGTACTATACATCGTAGCAATATCGATGCTCGTACAATGGATTAATCAAATAGGATGGTTACTTTTATTTTCAGTACCAAATTATTCATACATCATAACAACATTTTTTGATTTAATAAAACCTGCATTTTCGGCTTTTGCTTGGTATATTCCAGTATGTACCGTCTTCCCACTATTTAAATGGATATATACAAAAGTTGATGATACATTATATATAAAAGAATCTATTTGGGATTATAAAGGAATTGACTTATCAGATAAATCAATAGGCGTTGGTCCTTATACATGTGAAATGTTCTTAAGCAAAGATAATGAAACAGGTAAAGCAATAAAAACACCTGAAGCTAGAAGATTTGAATCTACTTTAATTGTTGGAGTTTCTGGTTCTGGAAAAACATCAATGATGTTCGAACCAATGATAGCAAGAGATATTGAAAAGAAATTCTTCTTTAGAGAAACATCAAAAGAATTAGGATATACAGCTTTAAAAACAAATATTGCAACTTTAAATTGTCCTTATTCAAATGATTATATAAATGAAAACTTCTCATTAAATATGATTTCTCCAGTAGCAAGTAAAGAAAAAGTATTCAAATCATATTTTTCAAAATTACTTTATAACTACGATGGTGATAAATCAGTTTATAAAAATTTAGGTATTACATATATGGCTCCAGATTATGAGTCAATTTCTCATATTAAAGATGTTGCTAAAAACTTTGGTATGAAATATCACATAATCGATCCAAATGATGCAAATTCTATAGGATTAAACCCATTTACTTATGAAGATCCTATAAAAACATCAATTGCAATATCTTCTATTTTAAAAAGAATGTATGCAACTGAATCTGTACATAATGCCGGAACTCATAGTGAAGCCTTTATGCAAAATATCGTAACACAAGCAATTGAAAATTTAGTACTTTTATTAAAAGAACTTTATCCAAGACTTCACGAAGGTCAATTACCTAACTTAGAAGATTTATTAGATTTACTTAACGATTTTGATTTAATAGAACAAACAGCAGAGCAAATGAAAGAATTCCCTGATTTAGCTCAAAACTATAAAATACAACTTGGATACTTTAAGAAAACATTTTATAAAGATGCTCAAGGACGTGAAGAAACAGCAAAATACTTACAAGCCTCTGCAGCGCAACTTGAAAATCTACTTAGATATCCTGGAGTTAGAACAATTTTATGTAATAGAACAAATAACTTAAATTATGATAAAGCTTTAGCAAACGGAGATATCACTTTAGTATGTACTCGCCGTGGTGATTTAGGAGCTAGTATTCATAAAGCATTCGGTCTATTCTTTATATTATTAATGCAACAATCTGTTTTATCTAGACCTGGAAACGAAAAAACAAGAATACCTCACTTCTTATACATCGATGAATTCCCTCCATTTGTATGTAAAGCAACAGAAGATATATTCACTTTATATAGAAAATACAGAGTTGGAACAATTATATCATCACAAAACTTATCTCAATTTGGTATTAACAATGATTACAACTTTAGACAAACATTACTTGCCAACTGTACTACAAAAATCATCTTTGGTAACAATACTCCAGAAGATAATGAATGGTGGGAAAAAGAACTTGGAGACAAGAGACGTTGGATGTTCACACATGATTACAAAACTGATAAAGGTGAATATGATTCTACTTATAAATCAATCAAGTGGCAATGGATTCCTAACTACAAAGCTGGTAAAGTTCAATCATTAAAATTCAAAACTATTATTTATAAAACAAAAGATTTAAAAGGTACAAACTTAGTTGGTCAAGCAAAAGTTGATTTCTTAGAATCAAGATACAAAGAACCTCAAAAAATTAAATCTTTCAACCTTACAAGATTTGCTGGTGGAATTAGCCAAACCTCACATGAACTTAGTGATATGAATCATAAACCAAAATTTGATTTAAAAAATATAAATTTCGGTGGAACTCCAGATAACCCAAACGATATGGATCCAATTCAAACAAATACATCAGATTTAAATTATAATTTCGATAATGAAAATGCCATAACATCATACAATTCTGGTAACAACAATAATAACAATAACTAACACACTTACTTATAATAATAAAATAAAAAGAAATATGTGATTGTAAATAATATACTCACATATTTCTTTTTTTACTTTCATATAACATTACTTAAGACTAAAACAAAAGTAGGCTTTATAATTTAATATAAAACCTACTTTTTAAATCTTTAACAATTTTATTTTTAATTTTTAGTTTGCACTTGAATAATGTATTGTAGCATTAGTAAACACTGTATCTGAATTAGTAATTTGCTTCCATTCTTCTTCTGTACCTGCATAATATATATCTGTTATACTAGTAGTTTGATTACTATATCCAAATTCTGTAACACTAGTTGGTATATATAATGTAGTTAAGTTTGAGGATTGATAATTAGTACGAACCGTAAATGCACTAAAATTAATTGTTGTTACTCCATCTGGAATATTAAATGAAGTATCATTTGACTTTAACGGATATCTTAATATTTTTTTCATATCTTTTGTATACAATACGCCATCAACTGAACAGTAATTTTCATTATTAGAATCTACATTTATTTTATTAGCAAACATGTAGTCGGTACCATCTATTTTTGCAACTGTTGCTGGTATCGTTATTTCATCTAAATTTGTTAATGGATAGAATGCTTGTCCATCTATTTGTACTACTTTATAAGTAATTCCATCTTCCCCTATAAATGTTTCTGGAATTACAAAATGTTCATTTTCCTCACCTGTATATCCAAGTAATTCTCTATTATCAACAACAAAAAATTCTCCCTGATCTCCATTTCCATCTAGCTGAGCTGGAATAGGTACTTCTAATTCACTCAATAATGTATAATTTGCATTATCATTTACAAATATTTGTTTACCATCTAATGATACTTTTCCTGAAACTGAAAATTCAAAATCAGCTGCCAAATTCAAAACAAATTCATTTCCATCATATGTAGTATCAAAACTATATCCTTCATCATTCACTGTTAATATTCCATCAATACACCATATAGCTTTTCCATCTTCAGTAAACACAAAGGAATTCGCACTTCCTTCGCTACTTATAACATATGGTTCATTAAATTTTATTGCAGTTCCACCGTTTAGTACATTTCCATAAGATGTGTCAAGTTCAAAAACCATAGCATCATCAGTTGAAGTAGCAGGCACTGTTATTTGTCTTCCATCTGAAGATACAGTTAAAACTCCAAGCTCAATTGCTGACGCATCTATACTATAAGAATCGTATGTTAGGATACCAGTTGGAATCTCCTCCATCAATATACCATCAGCATACATATCGCATGATGTATCTTCATGAAAAACAAGTAAAATTTGTTGGTTTTCTATAGTTGTTGTATACGCTTGGTCAAAATAAAAACCATATTCGTTTCGTTCATCTGGTGTTTGTGAATAATCATTTATTCCTTCACTTGTTCCCTCTTCTCCTGGTTGTACTGGCATTGCTGTTAATTGTACTCCTATTGTTGCACTTACACTTTCCTCAAGAGGTGTTTTGGTTAATTCAACAGTTACTGTTAATGCTGTTGCCTCTCCTGCAACTAAACTTGTTTTTTCAAGTTCTGAACTTAATGTAAAATATTCAGTATTGTCATTTGTTGTTAAAACAGATAAATCTGCTGATAAATCTGTACTTGCATTTTGTACTGTATATGTTGCTGATGCAACATCACCAACTTTTGTTAATCCTTCTACATTTATTGTTGCATTTGTATCATTTGTCACAGCTGCTGTTACATAAGTTTCATCTGATACAGTTGGTGTTCCTGAGAACATTACTTTAAAGTTTGATTGACTTGGATCTGCAGCTGCTGTACCAGTAATATTTAAAGTAATATTTTGAATTGCTGCATATCCAACTCCTAATACCAACATAGCTACAATTACTACTGTTAATATTATTCTGTTAGTTCTTTTCATTTTTACCTCCTATTTATTTTTAAATTTTATATAAAGCATGTAATTCCTGATTTTAATATAACACATAAATATTTCTCTGTATATATTTTTCATCTTTTTGTAATTAAACTGTAAATATTGATATATATAATTACAAAAAACTCTTCTCATAAACGTATTTGTTTACAAGAAGAGTTTTATTCTTATTCACACTATAAGTATTTATATATTCCTTTTAAATATATTTATCAACATTTATAATATCAAATAATTTAGTTTCAAAATTATGATATATATTTTTTGCTTCATCATTTAAAAGATTTCTATCTATATTATAACATTCATTATTTATTTTGATATGAAAATTATGATTATATGAGCTTTTTTCTGCTGCAGCAGCAGAATTATTCATCATTTCAAAATCTGGAATACTAGATAAAATTAATTCTTTAACAAGTTCAACAGTACTTACATTTTCAATATTCTCAACTTTTCCCTCTTCTGTTTCAACAGAAAACATATCATCAAACATGATTATATTTATATAATTGGGATTAATTGGCATACGTGTTCCACTAAAAATTATCAAATAAAATTTTTCTGACTCTAAATTTTGTAATCTTTCTTTTTCACTTTTCATAATAAGCTCCTAAAAATCAATTTATATTTTTTATTATAAAAACATTTTGGGCAAATATTTTTCTTAACTAAACTTATAAGTTTTATTCTATATTTCACTTAAGATTATTCTAAAATTTTAAACTCAACATTTTTAGCAGAAAATTTTCCAGTTTCTTCATTTTTAACAAATTCAGTTAAAGATTTATCTAAGCTTTCTGAATTTTGTTTTAAATCTGTTGTATAATAAATTTTTATATTAGCAAGTTCTAAATTGTTTTTTATCATTTCTTTAAAAGTTTCAACCATATGTTTGTCATCTTCACAAACTAAAATTAATTGTGGTCTAGCTTCATATCCAGAATCAAATGGAACAAAATTCTCTAAGAAATCTTTATATAGTCTCATTCTATCTATAAATTTAGTTTCCCAATCATCTTCTCTTCTTACTGATTCGAAAATTAAACTTAAAGATTTCCCTGATTTTGCTATTTTTACTTCTCCATGAGCTTTAAATGTTTTACCAGTCATTTTAGCTGTAATTTGTGGCTTTACTTTAAAACTGTTAAAGTTTTTAGATTTTCTCATATAAGCAACAATAACTTGATTTCCAGATAATCTTTTTTTCATTAAAGCAACTGGTTTTGTATTATCTGTAGGTTGCCATTTGCATTCAACTTCTTTAGAATTAAGTAAGTATTTACCCATTTTTTCCATACAATAAACTCTATAAATACCTTTTCCTTCCTCTGAAGTAAAATAATATCTTGTTAAGATTTTTGTTTTTACTAATTGATCTAATTTTGTATTAAGCTTGTCTTGGGATTTAATTTCAACACCTTTATATTTTAAAATTTGAAAAATTTGTCTTGATGTTAAAAATTCAAATTCATTTACTAAATCTAGTATTTTGAAATGCACATCTGATATATGGCCAAGGTTAATTTTATGGATAATTTGATTTATAGACACATATCCATCCTTTCCATCAAATGTCTTTATTTCTCCCTCTCTAATAGCGAATGGAGAAACGGTAGTTTTAATTTCTTGATCCTCTACCATTTTAAAAAACCCTCCTTAAACGATTAAAAGTTTAATCTTTTTTCTTTCTTTAATAATTTTTTTAATATAAACCTTTACTTTCTGACCATACTCAACACCTTCTTTGTATTCAGCAAGACCAACCAAATTGGGTTTTAGTTCAATAAAAATTCCGTTTTTAAATTTATCTGTTTCTTTAACGATTCCTTCTACAACAGTTTTTTCATTGTACTCTTTTATATTTTCATCCCAATTCCCAAGTAATTCTTTATACGATAAAACAATTTTGTTATTATCTTTGTCAATTGATTTTATCATAACATTTATTTTTTGTCCATTAAAAAATCTCTCTTCTGGAGATTTTATTCTTGATACAGAAATATCTTCAACATGAAGAAGACCTACTACGCCTCCTCCAATTTCTACAAACACACCAAATTTTCTCATATTTTTGACAATTCCATTTACAACCATTCCTGGTTCAAGCTCATTTGCCCATTTTAAAGCTTCTTCTTGAACTTTTTTTCTAGAAAGAAGTAAATTATTATCATCATAAATCTCTTTTATTTTAAATTGTACATATTGATTTACTTTATTTTTACAAATATTTGGATTACAGAAACCAAAATTATCTACATTTATTCCTTCAAGTTCGTTTCTTGGTATTATACCTTTTATATTATTTCCTAAGTTAAAATGTAGATTGTAATTTGAATCACACTTATATGCATAGCCTTGAAGTGTTTTTCCTGAACTAAATGCTTCTTGAATAAAGTCTTTACTCATTTCTTCTTTAGTTTCTTCCCAACCTTCTGGAATAAATTTTTGATATTCCATAAAATTCTCCTCTTTCGTAATTTTAATATTTTATCTTAATTAATATTATTTTAAAATTTCTTCAACTTCTTTTTGTGTCATATATCTCCAAGTTCCTAATTTTAAATCTTTTACTCCAAGATTTCCTATTTTTGCTCTGTGTAATGCAATTACTTTTTTACCAATTGCTTCACACATTTTTCTTACTTGACGATTTTTTCCTTCGTGAATTGTTATTTCTACTCTTGAAATTTTCTTTTGTTCATCTATTTTTAAAATTCTAGCCTTAGCAGGTTTTGTTAGATATCCATCATCAATTTCTACCCCACGCCTTAATTTCTCTACATCTTCATTTGAAACTATTCCAACTAAAGTTACTGTATAAGTTTTATTTATTTCATGCTTTGGATGAGTTACTTTATAAACGAAATCACCGTCATCTGTTAAAATTAAAGCACCAGAAGTATACATATCTAGTCTTCCTACAGGAACTACCCTTGTTTTTACTTTTACTAAATCTAGTACCGTTTCTCTATCAAATTGATCATCTGCACTTGTAACTACTCCAATAGGCTTATTCAATAAAATATATGTAAATTCCTTTTTTTCTTGTCTAATTATTTTACCATCAAATTCTACTTCATCTTTTTCAGGATCAACTTTAAAACCTAATTCTACTGTTTTTCCATTTACTTTTACTCTTCCATCTATAATATATTCTTCACATTTTCTCCTTGATGCAATTCCATTCTCTGCCAAAAACTTTTGTAATCTTATTAATTCCATATATTCCTCTTTTATTTTCTTAAGTTTTTTAAGACTTCTTCAAAGTATTCTGGTAATTTAGCTTCTAAATTCATTTTCTTTCCTGTTGTAGGATGAACAAATTCTAATTTACTACTATGCAACATTTGTCCTTCAACTCCAAATGGATTTCTTCCATTTGAATACACAAAATCACCTACAATTGGATATCCAATTTGAGATAAGTGTACTCTTATTTGATGAGTTCTTCCAGTTTCAATATTTACTTCTAAAAGTGTAAATCCCTCAAATCTTTCTAGAACAGTTATATGAGTTATAGCTTCTTTACCATTTTTTGAAACAGCCATTTTTGTTCTATCTTTTGTACTTCTGCCAATAGGCATATTTATTGTTGCTTTATTTTCTTTTACAATACCTCTTACTAGAGCTATGTATGTTTTCTTAACTGTATGATTTTTTATTTGCTCACTTACATTTATATGAGATGCATCATTTTTTGCAATAATTAAAAGTCCTGAAGTGTCTTTATCAATTCTATGTACAATTCCAGGTCTAATTTCTCCTCCAATTCCAGATAAACTATCTTTACATCTAGCCATTATTGCATTTACTAAAGTTCCATCTGGGTTTCCATTTCCAGGGTGAACAACTAGTCCTTTTTGCTTATTTACAACTAAAATATCATTATCTTCATAAACAACATCTAAAGGAATGTCTTCTGCTTTTATTTCAACTTCTTTTGGTTCTTGTTTTATGATTGTTACTATATCATTTAATTTTAATTTATATGAAGTTTTTGTCGGCTTATCGTTTACCAAGATATTTTCTTCATCAATCATTCTTTGGACAGCCACTCTAGATAGAGAATTATCTTTCATACTAATTGCTTTGTCTAATCTAAAACCAACAAACTCTTCTGTTATTTTATATTCTTTTTTATCCATGATTTTCCCCTATTTATCAAATTTTCCTTTTGTTATATCTTTTGTAAATACGATTTTCATTAAATAAATTGGTAATACAATCATTCTAAAAAATCTTGATGGTTGGAGCATTAATCTCCAAAACCACTCAATTCCTAATTTTTGAAATACAACTGGTGCTCTTTGAATTTTTCCAGCTTCATAATCAAAGGTTCCACCTTGTCCAGCTGCAACATCAACTTTTAATTCATGTTTATGACTCTCAATCCATTTTTCTTGAATTGGTGCTCCCATTGCAACAAACAATACATTTGGTTGCAGTTTATTTATTTCTTCAATTACTTTTTCTTCTGAATCTTTTTCAAAAAATCCTTCATGATATCCTACTATTTTTATATTAGGATATATTTTTCTCAAATTTTCAGTTGCTAAAGCAGGGACATCATCTTTGCCACCTAAAAGATAAAATGTCCAGCCTTCTTTTTCTCCAACTTCCAAAACTTTTCTAAAATACATTTGTCCTGGTATTCTTTGTTTTAATGGTTTCTTTTGAAGCTTTCCTCCGATCATAACTCCAACACTATCTGGAGTTGCGAGATCTGCTCCTCTTAGAATATTATAAAACTCTTCATCTTTTTGAGCCATCATAATAAATTCTGTATTAGGAGCCACTATTACTTTACAACTTTTATTACTACTTTCAACTAATTTTTTTGTTATTTCTCCAGCTTCCTCTACATTAATATTATCAACATCAATACCTAGAATTCTAACCTTGTTTCGCAAAACTACACCTCTATTTTCTTTGTAAATATTACTAAAAATATTATCAATAAAATTGCTCCGACAAATACTAAAATATCAGCTATGTTAAAAATTGGAAAATTACCAATTTTTATAAAATCTAAAACTGCTCCTCTAAAAATTCTATCTAATAAATTTCCCATTCCGCCAGCTAAAATCATAGATAGAGCAACTGCAGTTTTAGTATCTATTAGTTCAATTTGATTTTTTACAAATCTTATAACAATAACTAACACAAATATCATTATAAAAATATTTTTTACATTACTACCATCATTAAATCCTAATGCCAATCCTGTATTATTAGATATTTCAATTTTAAAATAATCATTTCCAAAAGGAAATTGTAAAATATTACTAATTAATATTTTACTAGTTTGATCTAAGACAATTAATATAGTTACTAAAATAACTATTAATCTTACTGTTTTATTTTTCAAAATTTCCCTCCTATTATTAGGATTTTATTTTTTATCTAAAGTTTATTTTGTTGCTGCAACAACATCTTCTTGTGCTTTTTGAGCTTTTTCTTCCTCTGTTAATTTTTTGAATATTTTAAAATTTCCTTCATAATAAATTCTTTCATAGTCAGAATCATTTTCTAAAACTTTAGCCAATCTTGAATTTTGATATAATATTGCATGAGTTACACCATATTCCTTAAATTCAGTTTTATAATCTTTAGATAAGCCTGCAATATCTAGTGCATCAGAAAAATAGTCAATACCAAAATATTTTTTTGTGTTTGGATTGTATTGTCCATTAAATTCTGGTGAGTACAAATCACATCTTGAATCGATAAATACTGGTATTCCTCTATACAATAAATATGCTCCATAATTATATTCATTAAATAATCTCATATTTGCTATATCTAAATTCTCTAAAATCCAATCAGAAGCTTCAACAGGATAATCATTTGAATCAACATAATCTTCTTTTAATGTTGGTTTTAACATATTTGTACATCCTATTATGCACAAACAAATAACAACAGTTGCCCCAAACCAACCTGTAACCCATTTTTCTAATTTTCTGAAAGTTTCACTATCATATTTTGAAACTAAATCAGAAATTAGACTCGCAAGTATTGGCCCACAGAACAATGCAAACATTGAAACTTGTCTTCTTGAATTAAATGCTAAGAAAGTTATTCCAGCGAGCATAAATAAATCTGATAAACGTATTTTTGTATCTGTAAAAATTAACACTAATAAATATATTATTATTGATATTGCAAATTCTTTATTATCTATTAATGTTAATGGTAAATGCTCATTTATTGATTCTGTTGTATTTCCTTGAAGTGTTTTATAAAGATAAGTATAAGCACCATCTCCTGCTGGATTTAAAAATCCTGTAAATGACGCAATTGCCATTACTACTATAAGCAATAATACTGTATGATTTTTTACAGTTTTTATTTTATAAGGATTTTCTCTTATAATTTTTCTTTTTCTTCTTCTTTCAGTTATATCGCTTTCAACTCTAGCAATTTTTCTATCAGCAGCTTCTTTTTCTTCATTATCTTTAGAAAATCTTTTTTGCATTTTAAATATTAATTTAAATAAGTTCAAATCTAAATCAAAGTCTTCTAACGCTAATAATACGTATTCTCCTATATATGGCAAAAATAAAATAAAGAAAAATGGAAATACTGCACAATGTAAATTTGTAATTAAAAGTGGAATTAATATAAGTAAAAATGCATATCTAATTTTTTTAGTTTCCAAAAATTTTTCAATTGCAATAACACTCCATACAAATAGAATAAAAGTTACTAGCTGAGCTCTTGCTGCAACAAATCCTTTTACTACATATAATGAACCTAATGTTATAACAAAAGATACTACTTTATTTTTACACTTTTTATTGCACAAACAATAGATTGATATTCCTAAAATTGCTGTCAATATCATAGTTGATATAAATATACCTTTATGTCCAAAACTATTATAAACTAAAAAAAGTCCTAAATCATATAGCCAATGCGGATAAGTATATGGAATATCATGTATTGAATATAAATCTTGCGTTAAGTCTGATACACCATTATTATAAATATACTCACCTATTGTTATTGTATAATAGGTATCATTTTGCAAGCATTTTGGCGAAATTGCACAACCAAAAAGAGCTATACATATGATTGCAATTATGTGAAATATAATTCCTTGTTTTTTTGTTATAACTGTTTTTTTAGTTTCTTTTTCTACAAGTTCTTTATTTTCTTTCGATTCAGTACTTACATTTTCTTTATGATAATCTGCTTCATTTTCTAAAACTTGTTTTGATTCGTTTTCTATTGAATTTTGCTGTTCTTCCTCTTTATTTTGAAACACTTTATTTGTAACGGCTTCTTGGTTCTCTTCTCTATCGATATTCATAAATTCCTCACAGTTTTTAATATTTATAGGATTATATCAAATAAGTTCAAAAAAATATATAGTTTAGGTGAAATTTTCATAAATATTACACACAAATTTTTTTCTAAAAATAAGATATATGAAAATTACGCCCTACAATAATGAATTATTAAATAACTGTAAAATTCACATAAGTTTTTTATAATTTGTTACAACGTATAGCATTTTATTTAATAGGTAAGAAGAACCTTTCTACTTAAATAAAAAAGAAAACGTCCACATACCAACCTCTGTTAGCACGTGAACGTTATATAATTTGCTAAAATCTATATAAAATTCTTATATATTCAAATTTATTAAACAACTTCCTCTGTTTGCTCTTCTGTTTCTTCTTCGTTTACAACTTCCATGCTTGCAATAGAAACTTCATAAGCAACTCTTGTTTCAACTTTTCCGTCTTCATATTTTTTCTCATATGTTCTAGATTGAACTCTTCCTGTAATTTTTACTTCTGTTCCAACTTCCATGTTTTGGCAAAATCTAGCGTTTCTTCCCCAAGCAATACTTGGTATGTAATCTGATTTATTATAAGCTCTATTTACAGCTAATAATACATCAGCAATTTCTCTTCCAAATGGTGTTTGTCTGTAAATTGGTTTTTTACAAACATACCCAACTAATGTAACTTCGTTTGTAACTTCTTCTTTTTCATCTTCGCCTTCGATTTCGTTAATTTCTTTTGCGAAAACAGTTAAGATTAATCTGTTTCTTTCATTTTCATAATTGTTGTAAGATCTGAATTGACCTTCAACTACAACTTTTTTACCAATTTCTAAATTTAAACTTGTTAATAATCTTTCTGAAATTGTAATTGGTATAATGTCCACTGTTGAACTTAATCTAATTACTTCTAGATTAAAAACATAAAATTTTTCTCCGTATATCTCATGGCTGTAGCTTTTTTCACTTACTATTTTCCCTCTTAATATTAAGTGATTGTTTTCTGAATAATTTGTATTCAATTTTAATTCCTCCTTAAAATTTATCTACTGTATTCTTCATATAATGCGTATTTTTCTTTGTTTTTTTCCATAAAAACAATTACAGTATAACACATTTTCTTGTTTTTGTCTACATAAAATTGTAAACTTTTCCACAATTTGTTAATTATTTTATTTTTTTAATGATATTTTTCTCATTTTATCAACAATAACTGTGTAAACTTATTATCTGGAAACCACTTTTATTTTATGTTAATTCTATATTATTCCTTTAAACTTTTCCATTATCTTTATTTATATAGAAAATTTAAATCGTTTCATATTAAATAAAAATTTAGAGCAGAACTTTTAAAGCCCTACTCTATAATAAAAATCTCATACATTTTCATCTAAAACATATTGTTTATACAATTTTCCTCTTTCTTCAAAATTTTTAAAATACCCATAACTTGAAGCTGCTGGTGATAATAGACAAATTGTATTTTCTTTTGTGACCTTTTTTGCAAAACTTACTGCCTCTTTTAAATCTTCAAAATATTTTATCTTTTTATAAGAATCTTTTAGTCCCTCTTTTATATACTCTCCTGTTTTTGGAAGACAAATAATATTTTCTATTGTTTTATTATTTTTCAAAAATTCTATTAACTCTTTTAAATCTACTCCTCTATCATTTCCACCAACTAATATTGTATTTACATTTCCTAAAGCGTTTACGGCATTAATTGTAGATGCTGGGATAGTCGCAATAGAATCATTATAGTAAGAAACATTATTTATTGTCGCAACAAATTCCATTCTATGTTCTAAAGGTTTAAATTCTTTTATTGAGCATATAGCTTTTTCTATATCTAAATTTAAAATCATACATGTAGATAATATAAACATTATATTATTTAAATTATGAATTCCTTTTAAATTCATTTCTTCATTCATGTTCATTAGTTCTTTTCCATTACAATATATTAAATTATTTTCTAAATATGTCTTATTTTTAGTATTTGGAATATTTTGCATAGAAATCGCATAATCATTTTCTCCATATTTAAATCCAAATTTTTTCATATTTTCATTATCATAATTGTAAATCAAAAAGTCTTTTTCATTTTGAAATTTTGCTACATTAAATTTTGCTTCAATATATTTTTCAAAAGATTTGTAATGATCTAAATGTTCTTCATATATATCTAATAAAATTGCTATATTAGGAGATTTTTGGACAAATTCTAAAGCATGTGAAGAAAGTTCTAAAACTACTATACTATTCTTTTTTATTTTTTCTATACTATTAAAAATCGGTTCTCCAATATTTCCTAGTAAAAATGAATCTTTATCTTGATCTATTAATACTTTATGCATCAAAGAACTTGTTGTACTTTTTCCTTTTGTTCCTGTAATACCAATTGTATAAACATTTACAAATTCCAAAAATAATTCTAATTGACTAGTAATTTTCTCCTTAAGCAAACTCAAATCAACATCTTTTAAAGAAATTCCAGGAGCTTTTATTATTAAATCATATTCTTCAATTCCATTTAAATAATTTTCTCCTAAAGATACTTCCAAATAAGGGTCTTCCATTAAATCTATTTTTTCATTTAATAAATTCATATTTTTATCTGCAATAAATAGATTTTTTTCAGGAAAATATTTTCTAATTATTTTATACGTTGATTCTCCTTCTTTTCCAAATCCTAATATTAATATTTTTTTGTCTTCTAAATAATTTAATAAATTTTCAATCATACTGTCTCCATTTCTTGAAAATATTTTAATCTATATTTTTATTTCACTAATAATAAATTTATGGTCAAATATATTTTCTTTTACTTCACTATATAAACACTCTAATTTATCACTTATAATCAAATGATCTGATTGTTTATTATTTTTTGTTGGTTCTTCTATTGTCTCTTGGCATTTTTCCATCATCTTTGGAAATAATTTTTTAATATCACCAAAATTAAAATCTCCACACAAAACAATTTTTTCATTCTCATTATATATGTTTATAAACTTATCATCTGCTTTTTCGAATATATTTAAATAATTTAAAGGAGTTTCTTTAAATATATGAAAAGGAAGTAAATGTCCTGCTATAAGAGTAATTACATCAACTTTTGTCACAATAAATCCTTTATCATGAGAATAATATGTAGTATTTTCATTTACTTGATAAACCAGATTTGGATTATCAAGTAAAACATTTTGGATATCTTTTAGTTCATATTTTGAACAAATAACCACTCCCATTTTGCATCCAATATTAATATGAGAATCAGAAAGTTCATATTCTACTGAATATTTTAAATCTGTATTTTTAGTTATATATTCAGCAATTGTTGGCAAACAATCTGATTTTACTATCGCTTCTTCTAAACATATAACATCTACATTCTCATTTTTTATAGTATTAACAATATAATCATAAGAGTCTATTGTTAATTTGCCATCACTATTTCTTTCATCTTCTCCAATATTCCATGTAATTATTCTAATTTTTTCCATATTTTATTTTAATCTTTCTTTTAATATTTTCTCAAATTCTTCTGGTACATTGTGTTCATAATTATAATATCTTAATAAATCTTCGTCAGAAAGTTCATAATTTTCTTTATAATAATTTAATAAATATGGTAACTCTATATTTTTCTCTTCTAATTTTCTTATAACGCTTGAAATTGAATATCTTATTTCACTATATGTTCCAACACATTCAAATGGTTTTGTCTCTCCAAAACCACATAGTTCTATAAATGTTTTTAATAAGTCTTCTCTTTCAAATAAATCTTCGCCAAAAATATTTACTAATTTTTCTTTATATAAAAATGGGCTTAAAATTGTGTATACAAATAAACATTTAGGACAACTGCAACACCATTTCCAAGGTTCTTGTTTGCTTCCTACATTACAACTTTTAAAAATTTTATGATAATCTTCAAGCTTAGAAAATAATTTTGCTATTTGAAGCTCACTTATTGGTCTTAATAAACTAAAATATTCAACATTTCCTTTTAAATATTTTCTCGCGTATTCTCTAAAATCATTTTCAAATTCTATTGTTTTTGAATATTGATGGTTAATATTTTCTCCATCAACATTTGATTCATTTGCGCTTGCTTCATTTGAAAGTGCAACATATTTTTTTTCTAAAAGATATGAGCATAAATATGTTAAAAATGCTACCATTGCTGAAAAAGGTGTGTGTCCATTCAAGAATCCTTTTGAATTTAATTCAATTAGATTTTTATCAATAGTTCTTTTTACTTCAATTATTTTATTATCATCAAAGCTTGCTATTTTTGCACATTCTGTAGATACTGCATTTTTTCCTATTCTAAAAGCTAAAGATTTATCTTTATAGTCTTTTAATAAATCTAACGTAACATTAGAATCTTTTCCACCACCAACAGGAATTATTATTCCATCTAAATTATCTTCTTCTAATTCTACTTCTAGTTTTTCACCGCAAGATACAAATTCAACAAAATCATCTTCTTTTACATTAATATTATTTACAAATCTAAATTCACCTAAACCTAGATAAAATAATTTTTTAAACCATTTTTCTTGGAAGTTATCTAGTTTTCCACATTTTATAATAAACTGTGGACTACAAGTAGCTTTAAAATAACTTATAGATTCAACCATTCCAAGATTAAATACAATTCTTTTTACTTTATTTGAATTAATATCTTTAAAACAAAATTCTTTTTTTAATATTTCTACTCTTGGATTAAATTTTGTAAGACCTTCTATTTCAAAATCATATTCTATACAAATTTTTCCATCTTCATCCCAAATTTTATAATCATTATATATAAATTTTGGATATTGTTTTCTTAATGTTTCAAATTTCATTTTATATTCTCCTTAAAATTTGAAATTAATCTATGTATTAAACTAATTTTCGTTATATCCCTATTATATCTCATTTTAGGAATTTTATATATTATATGTTAGAAGCTTCTTATTGTCAAAAATATTTTTGTCCAAATTAATATCACTACCATTTATACTTTTTAATTTATTGGTAAAGCTTTATTTATTAACATTTTAAACACTAGTTTCATAAAATTTAATATAGACTCTTAATCAGTCTTAAATAAATTTTGAAAGGAAATAGAATTATGGAGTTCGATAAAAAAGTTATAGTTGACGTAGATGGTTTTATTGAAACAGGTAAACAATTTGATTTAGATTTAAGATTACCTGAAGATGATAGAAATGTTGTTTATGGAATAATAAGAGATTGTAAAGGAAAACCAGTTGAAGATGCAGTTGTCAAATTAGTTGAAGTTTGCAAAGATGAAAGAAAACCAGTTTCTCATACTTTTACTGATAAACAAGGTGAATTCGTTTTTGGTCCTCTTTGTCCTAGCAAATCTTATTCAATTGAAATATGGGTTAACAGAGTAAAACATGTTAAAATTTGTAAGGTTTGTGAACATGAAGGAAAATGTTTAAAAGGAATTGATTTGAATTGTGAGCCTCATTTTTATGATAAATATGATAAATTTGAAGATTATGATTATAAAGAAAAATATGAAGAATATAAAAAAAATTTCGAAAAAAATTATGAAGAAGAATACAAAGAGCCAAATAAATCTGATAAAGAAACAGAAAATAATGAATCAAAAAATGATTTTGGCGATAAAAAAGACGAAAGATATGAGGAAGATAAATGTAACAAATGTGATAAAGAAACAAGATACAGATAATTTAAAAATGCAAAATCCACCCCCTGAAGTCAGGGGATGGATTGGAAATTTCCATTTGTTCAAAAAATTAACGAGAGATTTCCCATGCCTGCGCAAGATTTGCGTCAGTAGTAGTCACAATTTCCAGAATTTCCTTAACTCTGAGAAAAAGTACCGAGCACCAAACGCCAACAACAGGGCCAAACAGCAAAGTATGAATGGCGATTGCCATCTTACCTAGCTCAAAGCCAAAGTAGTTGATTGCAACAGTTTCAGCAACATACATTGTAAGCAAAGAGCCAAAAATGCAGTTGCCAATCAGGAAAAACAGCGAAGAATATTCTTTGACAAATTTAATCATTCCAATGTGCAGCGCCTTAAAAATTTTTTTCATTTCCATGTAGCAGAACTCCTTTATGTCAGACTTTTTATTTAAAAGCTACTTTAATTATACCATATTATTACTTTTTCTTCAAATTTGAATACTTTTATGATTTATTACAGTATCTTCTAACACAAAATTCTTACATAGACATTTTCATTTTTTTAGCAATTTGTTTCCCTTTTTTCATCATTCTTTTCTTACTTTCATCAACACCTTCTGAATACATCATCATTGTTCCTGCTGTAATGATACTTCCTATAACAACACCTTTCATAAAACTCATAACATTTACCACCTTTCTAAATTTTTAAAGTATTTTATATAAAGTAAAAGAATAAACTTCTTAAATAAAATACAAAATAATATTATTTATTATTTTCTTTTTTCTTCTTTCTATACTGTTTTAATAAAGAATATATTTCAAATGCAGCAATACACAGTAAAAAAATCCCAAAATATTTTTTCAATGAATTGCTTTTAAATTTAAAAGATAAATTGCTTCCTAAAATAGCGCCTATAATTCCTGAAATAATAATTATCCCAGCTTTTTTATAATTTATTGTTTTATTCTTTATATTCATATAAATTGCTGTTATTGAAGTTGGAATAAAAAATATTAAATTAGTGCCTTGAATTAAATGCTGGTTCAGATTTGAAAACAGTCCCAATAACAATATTAAAACTGTTCCGCCACCCATTCCCAAAGCAGCTACAGTTCCAGAAGCGATTCCAATTAAAATTTCTTTCATTTTTCTCTTCCTTTAATTAATCATTTGTCCTACTATGTAAATTTTTATTACCAAAATATTTACACAGAATAATAAAATATTTATATTTATATTTGTATTTATTAACCAATTATCATTTTAGTTCCCGAATAAATTAAAAGAATAATGAAAAAAATTTCTAAAATTTTTTTATCTAAATTAACTAATAATTTAGAACCCACTATACCTCCAATTATTCCTCCAACAGAACATTTCAACGCTATAATCCAATCCACAGAATCTTCTTTAAAATAGAAAAAACTACTTGTTAGTACCATAAAAAATATGCACAAAATTGTTGTAGCTCTTGATTCAACTTCTCCATCTTTTAATATCAACGTCATAAAAGGAACTAATATCATTCCACCACCAGCTCCAAAAAATCCACTAACTATTCCAGCAATAAAACCTGCAATTAAATAAAAAAAAATACTCCTTTTCATAAGAGTATTTTTTGACAAAATTTGATTTTTTATACAAATTTAATTCTATATAAGTAATTTTCTTATAATTTGCATTTAGTTAAATCTAAATATTAAGATAAATTTTCTATTGTCCAATACAATTCATCTTACTTTAAACTTGAAGTTTTATTCATTTTCATTCTATATTTTCATCTTTAATAAAATATTTTGTTCCAAGCATTTTATCTGGAAGATATTGTTGTTCAACCCAATGTCCCGGATAATCATGTGGATATTTATAACCTTCATGATAACCAAATTGTTCCATCCCCTCAGCCGGAGCATTTCTAATATGCATTGGTATTGTTCCTGTATCTTTATTAGCAACATCTTCTAACGCTTGGTTTATAGCATTATAAGAAGCATTTGATTTTTTAGAGTTTGCAACATAAATTGCAGCTTCTGATAAAATAATTCTAGCTTCTGGCATTCCAACCATTGTTACAGCTTGCATCGCAGAAGTAGCTAACTGAAGTGCCATTGGATTTGCTAAGCCAACATCTTCTGCTGCTGCAATTACAATTCTTCTTGCTAAAAATACGGGATCTTCTCCACCATTTAAAGCTCTAGCCAAATAAAATACTGTAGCATCTGGATCTGAACCTCTCATCGATTTTATGAAAGCACTTATATTATCATAATGACTATCACCAGATTTATCAAACATAGCTTTTCTTTTATTTAAACTTTGACTCGCAATTTCGTTTGTTATTTCAATAACTCCATCTGCATTCATTTTCGTGGTTAAAACAGCAACTTCTAAACCATTTAAAGCCGTTCTAACATCTCCACCAGAGACTTCTGCTATTGTTTTTAAAGTTTCATCAGAAACTTTTACATTAAAGCTTCCTAAACCATCTTTATTGGTTAAAGCATTTTTTAACACCTTAAATATATCATCAACAGTTAAAGGTTCTAACTTTATTACCATAGATCTTGAAATTAAAGCTTTATTAACTTCAAAATAAGGATTTTCTGTAGTTGCGCCAATTAGAATTACAGTTCCATCTTCTACATAAGGTAAAAGTGCATCTTGTTGAAGTTTATTAAATCTGTGAATTTCGTCTATGAATAAAATGCATTTTCCACTTGGATTTAAAAGAGGATTATCTGCTTCTTCAATTGCTTTTTTTATATCACCAACCCCTGATGTAACAGCATTTAATTTTGTAAACTTATATTTTGTTGTTTCACTAATAACTTTTGCAAGAGAAGTTTTACCACATCCTGGTGGCCCCCACAAAATTAAACTTGAAAGTCTATCTGCTTTTATTGTTCTATATAATAATTTATCTTTTCCTACAACATGTTCTTGACCAACAAATTCTTCTAAAGATTTTGGTCTCATTCTGTAAGCAAGTGGCTTACTTAAATCCATAATTTATTCGCCTTTCTGTCTATCTAGCAAGTATAGATAAACCTTTCTTTATTAATTCTTCAACAGATACATCTGTATTTGCAATTTTTTCAAATGCTTTTTCAATTTCTTTCTTATTGTATCCTAATATTTGAAGCGCTTGCATTGCTTCTTCTACATTTTCATTATTATTTACTATTTTTATTTCTGTTTGTTCTTCTGCTTTAGTAAGCTCTTGTTCTGATTTTAATTTATCTTGAAGTTCTAAAATAATTCTTTGAGCAGTTTTAGGTCCTATTCCTGGAATTTTTTTTAGAAGTGCAACATTATTTGAAATAATTGCACAAGCAAAACCTGCTGGCGTAATATTAGAAAGCATTGCAATTGCAGATTTTGCGCCAATTCCACTTACAGAAAGTAATAGTTCAAACATTTTTAATTCTTCATGTGTTAAAAAACCATATAAACTAATATTATCTTCTCTTACATAATAATGAGTATGTACTTTTACTTTATCTCCTATTTCTCCTATTTCATTTATAGAAATATTTGACATAAAAATTTTATATCCAATTCCATTAACATCTATTACAACATAATTTGTAGATTTTTCTTCTAAACATCCTTTTATATACGCAAACATCTTTTATTCTTAATCTCCTTCGTAACTTTATCCAAACATCTTTTTGCTACATTTTATCATATTTATTTTATTTTTCAAGTAATTTCATAAAAAATAATTATCTTCAATTTAATTTTTTGTTGCAAAATTATCATATATATGACATTTAAAATTTTATTTTTTTATAGCCAAATCCGCCTATAAATCATCCTTAAAATTCCATTTTTTATAACAATATATATATCAAATCATATATATATATCGAAAAACAGCCGGAAGTGTTCCAGCTGCATTCGATTTTTAATTGTTTAATTTTCTTTAACCAGCTTGATGAAAGTGTCGAAAAAGTCCAAGGAAGCATCCCAATACTCATCTTGGAAGAACCAGGTACGTAGAACATGGTTAGAAAAATCGATTCCATATTCTTCGTTTAGTCTGTCAATGCATTTCCATCGCCCATCCTGGGATTTGGTATAGCAGTGAGAGCCAAGGATCCGATAGACTACACCATTATACTCTTTTTCTTCCTTGTACACGCGAATAATGCAGTTTGCATTCTGGGGTTTAACTCTATAAACGGTATACCCCATTTCTTCCAGACTCTTAGTCACCTTCTTCCGGAGCTCACCAACTTCATAATTGGGTTTCTCCTCTCGGTCACTCGGATACTTCGGATTTCCATTTTCATCAATTTCGTAAATCCAGCCATATCTCAGTTTCCGAATTTCAACTTTTTCTTTAATATTCAATGACATTAAGTTCCCTCCTTCTGTTAGAATCAAATTTTTGTCATTTCAAGTTAAAGATTTTTACACAATTTTATTCATTCAGGGAATCCCCTCCTCTTGGCAATGGTGTGCCAATTCGAATAATTGTATTTATCATTTTAGCATAACTTTATTATTTCGTAAAGTATAATTCATATAATTAAATTCGACCTTTACATCATTTTATTAATATTTTCCAAGAAAACACTTGACTTTTTTTACCATTTGTATTAAAATAACTAAGCATTATATGTAAAAGTACGTGATTTTGAAATGACTTCTCCCCGGTAGTCTGGAAAATGAATGTATTTTTATATACAATCGGAAAATAAAAATTTAAAAATTGAAATGGAGGGTATTAGTACCATGAATAATACTACATATAGCCCAAAAGCTGGGGAAATTAATAGAAAATGGTATGTAATCGATGCAACAGATAAATCTTTAGGTAGAGTAGCTACTGAAGTTGCAAGACTTTTAAGAGGAAAACACAAACCAACATATACACCAAACCAAGATGTTGGAGATCATGTAATAGTAATAAATTGTAAAGACGCTGTTTTAACAGGACACAAATTAGATCAAAAAATGTATAGACATCACTCAGGATTCATTGGAGGAATGAAAGAAACTCCAGCTAGAGTAATGATGGACAAAACTCCTGAAAAAGCTATGTATTTAGCTGTTAAAGGTATGCTTCCTCACACAAAATTAGGAAGACAAATGATTAAAAAATTAAGAGTATATGCAGGTGCAGAACATAACAATGCAGCTCAAAAACCTGAAGTTTGGGAGGTTAAATAATTATGGCAAAGAAAACTGAAAATATAGTATTCCAAGGAACTGGAAGAAGAAAAGAATCAATCGCTAGAGTTAGATTAATGGCTGGTAAAGGTGAAGTTACAGTTAATGGTAAAAAATTAGATGAATATTTCGGATCTGAAATATTAAAAGTTATCGTTAACCAACCATTCGCTGTTACAAACACAGTTGGAAAATATGATGTTATAGTTAAAGTTGTTGGTGGTGGATACACAGGTCAAGCTGGTGCTATCAGACATGGTATCGCTAGAGCATTAAATGAAGCTAACTCAGAATTTAGACCAGCTTTAAAAGCTGCTGGATTCTTAACTAGAGATCCAAGAATGAAAGAAAGAAAAAAATACGGAATGAAAAAAGCTAGAAAAGCTCCACAATTCAGTAAGAGATAATCTTTCAAAATATACAAAATCAAAGGAAGTATTTATATACTTCCTTTTTGTTTTCCTCTATTTTATTTTTTCAAAATAATTTATTGTTTTTTAAAAAAGCTTTTAACCTTATTTATTAATCTTAATATAAATGACTCTTTTTGAGATCGTTCTGCTAACGCAATTTCTTTTTTTGTTTCCTCAACAATCTTATTCAAACGTTCTTTTTCTTCCCTAAATAAATTATCTGGATTATATTTTTCTTTTAGTTCTTTTTCTTCATTTAAATCATTTTCACATAATTTTATAAGTAAATCATTTCTTTCATTTTCATTTTTACACCAATATTCATAATTTAGTAATGCTAAAATTGATATAGTTTCTTTACTAAGTTTTTGTTCTGTAAGTGGTTTTCTAATATCAATAATTTTCTTATAATTTTTAGCTTTTTGAAAGTTAAAAGTATATCTTAATTCTTTTGGTATTAATTCTACATATTCTTTTTCCAGCAAAGTAAGTATTAAATCAACTTCTGCAAAAGCAATTCTAGTTGAATCATTCATTTTATATTCCTCCAATAATTTATCTTTAGTTTATTTCCATTTCATCGTCTTCTTTTTGTTGTTCATTTTTATCTTTATTTCCATTTTTTTCTGGACTCAATGTTGCTTCTAAACCTTTATTAATATTTTCCATTGCTTTATCCATACCTTTTGCTGAGGCAGTTTGAGTAACTTGAAGAACATTTTGAATTGGTAATTCTCCAATATTTTGTGATGATTCTGCAATTTTTTCTCTAAGATTTTTTATTTCTGCATCCACAAGTTCTTTTGGTATATTTTCTGGAATTTGTGGCATTTGTGGCAATGTACTAGGATCTATTGGTAATCCCTTTATTTTACTCGCACTTATAATACTATCTCTTTTTATTCTTGCGCATTCTATTTCACCAGCTAATTTTGTTGCTTCAATCCTTAAATTTATTTTTGCTATTTTAGCCTCAGCTTGTGCTATACACGCTTCCATTTTAGATTTATACTCATTCCCCTCTCTGTCAAGCTTTTCTCTCATTGCATTAAGAGCTTTTTCAGTAAGATCATGTTTTTGTTGAATACTTTTATCAATTTCTTCTTGAGTTGTTAAATTATCCTCCATAGGACAATCAATCATTCCATTTTCTAATACAGGAAAACTAATTCCATTTTCACCAACTAATCTATCTCCTATCAGTTTTGCACTAACATCCTCCATTCCTTTATATGGTAAATATGTCGGGAAAAACTTTTTTTCTCCATTTTTGGCTTGCTCTAAAGTAAAATATCTATCTAATGTATCACTATAATATCTTCCATCTTCTTGTAATTCAAGATTTGATCCAGATATTGGTTCTCTTAAATTTAATAATTCTCCATTTTGCATAAAATATGTGTTTCCAGAGTAAATACTTTCAAACAATTTAGTCCCAATTTTTTTTAATTCACCACCACATACTGGATCTGTTAATTCTTTTCCATCAACTATCAATTTTACATTTTGTTCTCGATTACTTCTTTCGTACTTAGCATACGTTTTTGATAGTCTTTCATTAAACTCAGGTTCTTCTAATTTGTCTTGCGTTGTCGCAACATATGTAGTACCATTTTCTGATTCATATATTCCCTCTTCAATTTCTATCAATGGCATCCCATTATAAGGATCACGCAATTCATGTAAACCTGATGGTCTAAGTCTCAAAAGTTGTTTTAAATGCTCTATGTTTCCATCATCCATTTTAAATTGAACACCAGATAATTCACCATAAAATAGATTTTTTCCAATTTTTTGTACAGGTCTTCCATTATTAGGATCTTTTAATATTCTTCCATCTACGACTAAAAAAACTTCTTGTGAATCGCTTTTTTTAGCATACGCACTTCTTAATTTAGTTTCAAATTCTTGTGTTTCTAAGTCATCTTTACTAACTTCTACATATATTGGTTCTTTCATCTTATCTCTCACTTTATCATTTCATTTTTAATTTATAAATTTATTTTATCAATATAATATTTTTTTGTAAAGTTTTTTTATAATCCTCAAGATAAAAAGACGAGACTAGCCTAAGCTAGTCCCGCCTTTTGTTTCATATACAGTTATTATTCCGTCATGGTCATTGTTGCCAGAATAATTTTCCTAAACAACTCAATCGGGAGCTCCTCGGTGGATTCCTGAACTTCAATTTCAATGTCATAAGGAATCCAATTCATGTATACACCGTCAAGTGCTTGAACGGTAAGCTGTCTGGCTTTAATCCAGCCTACCCGCTTTCTGTCTTTGTATACGTTGTATTCTCCCTCTTTCTGATTTCTGGTAGTCAATTCATATCCATTGACTCTCAGCGTAGGCATAAATTTAGCCCACCGTACCATAACCTTTTCACAGCCTTTCTCTTTCGTTTGTTCTCCGCTAGATAAAGTTTCCTTTGGGTCTACAGAATTACTCTGCATTTCTCATTTCTGCAATTCTGCGAGCTTCTTCTGCCGGTCAGCTTCCTCATACTGCTTGTAGACCTTCATGAAAGAATCCAAATCCATCTCCCCTCTGCGAACGATGTTGTAAATTTCCTTGTAAACAGGAACAGACATCAGTTCGGCACGGAGTTCAGGATACATAAAATGGATCATCTCATGAGTACATTTCTGCCATGCTGTTTCATCATCAATGAGCAGCAAACCGCGAACCTGAGTTCCGGAAATCGGAATAGTGCTTCTCGGAATGACGATTTCGGCCGTATTGACCAAGTCTTCAGCAGCGAACCACTGACTTCTGAACTCATCATTGCCATAGACCATCAAACTTGCAAATTTGTGCATCTTAGCAACAATATGGGACTTAAGGTACTTGCCCCACTCAGTGTTGATATCAAGCTCATTGGTCATGTCGTTCAAACCGCCAATAATAAGCTTGCTTTCAGGAACGCCGGGATAGCATTCTCGAATTGCCCTGATTCTGGTTTCGACAGTAAACGGATTGCGAAGAGTATCTCTCTCCTGGGCAGAACCTACAATGACGTAGGTGCGGCGACAGAGCATCATGCTCATATCAAAAAGGGAATTGTGTCCGAGTTGTACATGCCCAAACCGACCGATGGTAACACCCATGTCAAAGATTGGTGCATTAGCCATGTTGTTTTCCTCCTTGTTTTTATGAAATGATTTGCTATATTTTTAGCGTGTAATATTATATCACAGAAAACCTGTATTTTCAAGATTTAAACAATCCATCAACTAATATTAATACCTTACCTATTCTTTATTAAAATATCTATAATATACTTATTATAAAAAAGCAATAAAATGAAATAGACTCCAAATTGTTTCATTCATTTTATTGCTTTTTTACTTATTTTTTATCTTCTATTTTAATAATTCCATCTTTTGTAAATTCAAATGTTTGATCTCCATTAAAAGCTTTATAATTTACAGTTTCTAATTCATCCATCCAACGTCTAACTTCTACAGTTTGCCACTTTCCTGTATTATATCCCGTTCCATTATCATTATCATATAAATATCTAGGACAATTAAAGAAACATACACTTGGTTGAATAGCATCATAAACTTCTTTTGATACACCATTTTGTCCATGATGTGACATTTGAACACTATCTGATTTTAATATTTTTGTATTTCCATCAAGTAATTCTTTACTTGCATACACATAGCTATCCCCTAAAAATAAAATACTTTTATCAACATCTGTAGCAGTGATTTTAAATGTCATACTTGCATCATTTCCATTATCAGAATTAATTATTTCAGGATTTGGAGTTCTTATAATATCTATTTTTATATTTCCAAATTCAATAACTTGTCCTTCGTAACACTCTATCCTATTTTTTATCTTTGTACTATTCAATCTTTCAAGCATTATATGAGCAGTCTCATATCCTCTTGTATCATGTTCTTTATACCATTCATCTTTTAAGAATGAATAATAAATATTATCAACTTCTAAATTATTTTCTTCAGCTAACAACTTCAAAAGTGCTCCAGCATGATCTGAATGCGGATGAGTTATAAACCAATGATTAACTTTTCCATTTCCATATTTATTTATGTAAAATTTTACAAGATCACCATCTATGTCTCTTCCACCATCAATAAATATTAGTTCCTTATTTGGTAAAAGAATAAAATATCCCATAGAATTAATATTACCTTTATCTTCCATGTTACTTCCACCAAGAAGAGTTACTCTCATACCTTCATTAAAACTCAAATCATTCTTTTCTTCATTAGATATATTTTCTTGACTAGCAAAGTTGGTATTGTTCTTTAATTTATCTTTTATTCCCATAAAACAAATTATAATAACAATTATTGTAATTGTTATTATAAGATATTTAAATATCTTCGACATATTTTTTCACCATTTCTCTAAAATTTATTTTATATAAAACTTCAATTCTTACATTTATTATTTTTATTCAATTTAATAAAATACAAATTTATAAAACTAAAATCCCAAGATGTTCTAATAATATCTTAAGACCAATTAAAACAAGAACTACACCACCAGCAAATTCTGCTTTTTTCTCATATTTATCGCCAAAAACATTTCCTAATTTCACACCAATACAAGAAATTATGAAAGTAATAATCGCAATTAAACTAACTGCCAAAATAATATTGACATTTAAAAATGCAAAAGTTACTCCCACAGCCAAAGCGTCTATGCTTGTAGCAATTGCTAGAACTAGCATTGTTTTAAAGTCTACTTTATCATCAACTTCATCCTCATCTTCTTTTTTAGATAAAGCTTCTTTTATCATGTTTCCACCAATAAACGCTAATAATCCAAAAGCAATCCAATGGTCTATAAATTTAATACTTTCTTCAAATCCAACACCTAAAAAATAACCAATTAAAGGCATTCCCCCTTGGAAAAGTCCAAAATATAATCCAATTATAATCGCTTTTTTCCAATCCATTTTTTTCATCGATAATCCTTTACAGATTGAAACAGCAAAAGCATCCATCGCTAAGCTTACAGCTATTAAAATAATTTCAACCAGTCCCATTTTTATCTCCTTATAAAATATAATATTTTTTATTATTTACAAATATCTTCAATCAAACAAAAAAGACTTTATCTGCAAAATGATTTCTTTGCAGATAAGTCTCATTATTTAAAATAAAGCCAGATATTTCTATCAGTATGTTGGCAATACTACATATTCTATATGCTAACTACTCCCTTATCTGAATATATTATACTATACACTTATATAAAGTACAACATTTTGAATTGATTTATTTATCAAATTTCTTTCTAAATCCACACCTTTTACATAAGTTGTGAATTATTCTATTTTCTTCAAATGCTTTGACAAATTCTTTTGAATATTTTGAATGTAATATAGATTCCAAACTTTCTTCAAAAATATTTCCGAGTTTTATACATCCTTCTCCATCTAGGCAACACGGTACTACATCTCCATTTACAAGAACTGCAACTTGATTTCTTAAGCCCCAACAAGAACCTTCTTCAGAAATGATATTATTATCCATGCTCGGCCATACAAATTCTAAATCTTGATTTAAGAATGCATTCTCCTGAAGTTTTACAAATTTTTCTTTTTTAGCAATTTCTTCTAAATTTTCCACATCAAATGCTTTTCCTAAGCAATTTAATATATAATAATTCTCACTATTTTCTTCTATATTTTCTAAATTCCAAAGTCTATAAGAAATAATGATATTTGTTTTATTTAAAATTTCTTTTGAAGAATTTAATACTGAATTTATATAATTTTCAAAATTATATACGTCAGTATTTTCATTTTTAGTTATGCTATGTAAAGATAAATTTAGTTGCCTTACTGCATCACTTTCAATAATAGTCTCAATATTCTTTTCAAGTAACGTAGCATTTGTTGTAATATTTACTAAGATATCATTTTTCTTGCAAATCTCTAAGATTTCTTTTAAGTTTGGATGTAATAAAGGCTCGCCTTTAACATGAAGTGCTACTAAATTAGTATATTCTTTTACTTCATTAATTATATGTTCAAATTTTTGAGCAGTCATAAATTCTTTTGTTCTTTTTCCATCTGGACAAAAAGAACATTTCAAATTGCAACTATTTGTTATTTCAACATATATTTTTTTAAATCTTTTTTTCTCCATTTGTTTCCTTCTAATTATACTTTATAATCTTCAAATATTATTTCAATCTCACTATCTATCTCTTTTAAAGCTTTAATAATTTCATTACTAGAAATTGCATTATAAAATGGTGTTGAAAATTCATTATTCTTCACTTCTTTTTCACTGTCAATTTGAGTTACTGAATAACTTGCATTAATAACAATTCCTACAATAAATCCTTCTTCAGAAATTACTGGTCCTCCACTATTTCCTGGTCTAGTTATTGAAGATATAATAATATTTTCTGCATCCTTCCAGTCTTTTGCTATTGCATTAATTTCTCCACTCTGTGCAACTAATGCAACGTCTTTCATACAAGTAAGTGGTGGATATCCTAATGTCAATGTTTTATCTAATTCTCTTGGCATTCCAAAATATGGAAATCTGCTAACCTTATTATAGTCTTCAATTTTTATTATACCAATATCATGCTTAGAATGAGCTTTCATATCTTTAATTTGCAATTCTTTTTCATTAATCCATATACTATGTTCTTTTATATCATTTATATTGTGAGCACATGTTAAAATGGTATTTTTGTTAATTAAAATACCAGATCCAGTTGCAGAAATATTATTTGTTTTGGGTTCTCCTTCTATTCTAACAATATATTGACTATATAGTTCTCTTAAATACTCAATTCCTAATACTTTACCTAGAAAAAAACTTTCATGATTTCTTTGTATAAGAGTAAGTTGTGGCATCGAATAATAAGAAAATCCCAAAGTTGGGCCTGTTCCTGGTTGAATTCCCATATTAATTAATAGACCTTCATTTTCTAATCTAAAAATTAATTTTTTCAAGGCATTCATATAATCATAAGAATTTTCTAAATTATTTTTTTCCCTCAAATAGTTTAAGAAATTCCCAAAATTTAATGGTTTTAACTGTCCTTCATTAATTGGTAAATTTAATAATTTCCTATTTTTAATATTATTCATTGGCGAAAAAAAATCGATTAACGATATAGTAAAAATTTTCTTTTCATCATTTGATAACGGTCTTAAAATACTTTCTATTTTTCTTACCATTTTAAAATATCCTTTCGAATTTAATTTACTTTTTTAACTTCAAAACCTTCTTGTGTTAAAACATCAAATCCTTTATCTCTTTCTTCATATGTTCTTACAACAACTCTTAAAGCACCGAAGTTATTTTCTCTATTGTTTAAAACTTCTATATTTTTAATGCCAATTCCGTTTGCACTTAAAATAGTAGTAATCTTAGCAATAGCTCCATTTTCATCTTTTACAGAAATGTTTAATTCTGGCATTGTATTACCATTGATTTTTCTATTAATAAAGCTATCTCTATATTTTTTTGATGAATCAAAAAAGTTATAAATTACATCTCTTTTTTCTATATCATTTTCAAAGCCTTGCAAGATTTCAATTAATCTTCCTAAGATTTTTAAAACTTCATCTTTGTTTTCTGTGCAAATATTTTCCCACATAGTAGGATCTGATGAGGCTATTCTTGTTATATCTTTAAAACCACCTGCAGCTAAAGTTTTCATAGTTTCATTCTCATCATCCAATTCTTTCACCATATTTACTAAAGCAGCTGCAACCACATGTGGTACATGACTTATACTTGCAGTTATATAATCATGTTTTGTACTATCTATTATAATTGGGATTGCTTTTAATTCTAAAATAATTTCTTTCAAAAGTTCTACAGATTCTGGCTTATTATTTTCTGATTTTGTAATTATATAATAAGAATTTTCAAATAACAAATCTTTTGAAGTTGCATATCCAGAACGTTCAGAACCAATCATTGGATGTCCACCAATAAATTCAACTTCAAGACTTTTGACAGCTTCTAAAATTGTTTTTTTAGTACTACCTGTATCTGTTATTATACAAGTTGGCTTTACAAATTTTTGAAGTTCATAGGCATATTCAGAAATAAAACTTACTGGTGTACTTATAAAAACAACATCACAATCTGCAAATTTTTCATCTACATTCAAAGTATAATCAGTTATTACTCCATCTTCTAGCGCTTGTTTTAAACTATTCTCGTTAATATCACAACCTAATATTTTATTTATTTTTTCTGATTTTGAAAGTGATTTAATTAAAGAACCCCCTAAAAAACCAAGACCAATTATTCCAACATTATACATAATTTTTTCTCCATTTAAAATTTCCTCACGATTATATCATTATATCACAAAAAAATCCATCCTTAATTTGACTAATTTTATGTAAAGTTGTATAATAGAAGTATGTAGGCGCAACCCAATTTATATACATTTTATTACCTTTTTGACCATCTCAATTGAGATGCTGACATATCGTATGAAAACATTTTTTAGAATAAAAGGAGAATGAACATGGAAAAGAACAATGTTGAAGCAGCAGAAAGCGCACCTCCCAAGGAATATCTCTACACTCGCTGCGCAAACAAGCGTGCCCAGCAAGCCAAGAAGGACGCCAAAAAGACGAAGGTAAAAAATATCGCCAGCAATTTTTGGAAATGGCTTCGTACCTTTCCTGATCGTCTGGCAAATGCCATCGTACTCGGTGCTGTCACCGCCATCGTACTGAACGTTATCGCAAAATTCTTCTGGCCCGAACTGCCCGAGAAAATTCCGACCATCTATGAATTCTTCGACGGATTCATGGCTGTTGGCGAATTTTTCTTCAAGACAGCTATCGGCGGCATCGCATCCATCTTCAATGGAACTTTCCTCGAGTTCTGTGACTCTATCACCGCAGAAATGCACGAAATGTGGAAGGCATTCTGCTCCTGGGTCCTCTCGATCAAGTTCTAAGCACGCATATTTCCAAAGAATCCCACTGGCTATGTCAGTGGGATTTCTAGTTTTAATCCGCCAACTACTTTACATAATATATTTTTTGTGTTATAATTGTTGTGAAAAAATATAGAAAGAAGGTTATATCGAAAAACTCGTATACCTTAAGGTTCATTCTGAGAAAGGAGTTCATCGGTCATTTTTATTTTATAACAGTCATTCAATATCATTCATCTAAAAAGTGAGGTAATAAAATGAAAAACGGTTTTAACGTTAAGAAGTATACTGCCTCTCCCGCAACCACTGAGAATAACTCTCGGAATATTGTTTTGGTGGCAGTTTCTTTCATGGTAACTCTCGCAATCCTTTTATCTATCGGCATGGTAATTTACAATCACTATCTGTATAGCGATACTACTAAGCCTGATAGCAGCATTAACTACGAAGAAATTCTGCTCAAGGAAGCAAAGCAGCAGTATTTCATCTTCGACGAAACTATTTTTAGCCGTGTAGAATTTGATCCTTATGGCATGGAGAACGGCATCTACAGCATTTACTTCGACAATAAAATTGAGCCTTATATGTATCAAGGTTGTGATCTTTGGATCGGAGACAAAGACCTTTCTACTCTCAATGATGAAACTACTTTTACCACATTTTCTTTGCGTGAATCCTGTATCATTCAGTCCGCACGAGACTTGGTTTGTAAGTACATTCAAGACTCTAATGTTCTGATGAATAAGGACTATCTCATTGAGAAAATTCAAAGCGTCCCCATCTACAAGTACACTGACAGCACCCATCCCGAACTCGTTTCTATTATGGATGCACCTGCTGTCCACATGGGAAATGCAATTTATTGCAATAAGGCCTTTGATGAATTTTTCTGTGAATATATGCTTGTTCATGAATTGATTCATCATTTGCGCTATCTCACCAATGGAGAAGAGCTTAATAATGAAAAGTTCTTTGCAACTGTATTTGATGAAGCACTCACAGACCTCATCACTCAAAGCATTAATCCTAAATTCTTCAATAATCCAAATTACACCTCTGGTTACATAAACTTCTACGAACCTGTTAACGATTATTTATCTGTCTTTGAAGAAGATGGCTTAAATGCATTCTTTTATGGATATGATGACTTCGTTCAAAAGTACGGCGGTAAAACCTTTAATATCGAGCACAATCTTTTTGTTGTGGCATTGGATTCTTATGAAAACAATCCCAACACTCCCATAGTATGCGAATCATTGGTGCATACTTGGAACACTCGATTATCTGAAATCTAAAATCGGATTACACGTGTATGCAAATATTTTGCAAACACCAAAGCCCCTCTTCCGAGAGGGGCTTTTTGTAATTTTATTGTTTTAATTTCTTTTATTATCATAAATTTTAATAATTTGATTTAATAATTAATTTTATTAATATGGAAAATATGTATTATAATTAGCTCTTCTTGGATTCAATTATAATCACTGTAACAAAATATTGATAATTTTTAAAACAAAAAAAGAGCCGAGATTTTAAAGTATTCTTAGTACTTTATTTCTCAAAGCTCTTTTACATCATCAATATATTAAACTACTATTTTAATTATCAAAATATGAATCACTATGATAAATTGCACTAGGATTGTAAAAGCTGCTAACTTCCGCATTTTGATAAATATTACTTATAACATTTCCTTTATTATTTTCATCCATAACACTCACCAATTAACCCTTTCTTCAATCAAATTAACTTAACTTGATTGAATTATATCACTAAGGTCTTTTTTATGAGTGTCTTTTTTGTGAATTTTACCGCAATTTATTATGAACAAAATAGGTATAAATATGAAGAGAAAGTGAAAAATATGATTCTATCATATTTAAATTATTAAATTATTTTGCGTAAAAATAAACTTTACATTCCTTTTGTTTACTATTTTATTCAGATATTCCTAAACGTTCTTTTAACGCCTCTTGTAAAACTTGAGAAAAGTTAATATTATTTCGCTCAGATAAATTATTTAACCAACATGGAATTGTTAATGTTTTCTTTATTGCTTTATTATTATTTTTTCTTCTATATTCATTCATATCTATACTAACATAATTTATAAATTCATTTTTATTTAATTTTATATTTGAAAAATCTGAAGTTGCTTCTGGCATTTTATCTAATTCATCTAAATATAGTCCCATAGCATCTTGCGCCATCTCAAATGCTTCTACTAAAGTTTTACCAAAAGTAGAACACCCCTTTAAATCTATAAAATCAACTAAATAGCAATTTTCTTTTTTATCATAAGAAAAAATTGCTGGATATATACTTACTTTATTCATTTTATCACCTCTGTGTTCTATATTATATGCGGTTCCTACAAATATTATTTCAAACCTGCTCTCTTTAATATTACATTCGCTGTTCCTATTGGAATATCTCCGACTATGTATTGGAATAATTTCAGTCTGTTCTCCTTTTTTCATTTTTAAATGAGAACCTTTTTGTGAAACTTCGTGCCAACCATTTTGTTTTAACAACTTTATTAGTTCTTTAGCACGCATATATCAACCTCCGTTTATATTATTTTACTACGTATTTACACGTATGTCAATATTTTAAAAAAGAAAAATAGATCTGTACAACGCCCAGATCTACTTGATTTTATATCATATAAAAATCTTCATAATTTATTGTAATCAGCAAATATTTTAATTGCGAAAAATATGACTGTTTTGTTAGCTTTCAATAAGATTTGCCAAATCATCAAAATCTTTTTTCAAAAAGTCTTTTGGCACTTCTCTCCCCTTTTCTTCTAATATTTTTAAGACAGCAATTAAGTATAATCTATCTCTTAAATTTACTAAAACTTGCATGTCTGGATCTTCATAATTTTTATCAAATCCAAGCCTTTCTGAATTTTCAAAGCCTAATAAAAACTTGGTTTCAATAGAATATTTTGTCTCAATTTCTATTACTTTTTTCTTATTATAATTGCTTTCTGCTATTAAATCATCTAGTTCATCTATATAGTCTAGCATCTCTTCTGCAACCTCATATTCTACTAATGCTCCATATAATTTATCTATAGATTCTTGCATAAGTACCTCCTAAGATATTTTCTTTGGATTAGTATTTGCAAGTTCTTTTATAATTATACAGGTAAGTCTTCATTTGGTTTTATATTTTTTCTTGATTTTTGAGCAATAAATTCAAGTTCTTTCTTATACTCATTATTTATACTTGAATTTAAAAGTTTATCTATTAATTTATTGGATACTCTTAAAATTCTATGCATTTCTATAAATCTATCTATATTATTTTGGCAAAATTCAACAAGTAATTCTTCTGAATAAGCTTCCATTTCATAATAATTTTCTCTATTAAAATATATTAAATTCTCCTGTACTAAATATTCCATTCTTGATTTAGAAATATTATTAAAATCTAAACTAGATATTTTAAATTTTTGATTCTTATAAAAGTCAAACAACTCAAACACATTTTTATCCATAATATTAGTGGTGTATAAAATATCCTTTAAAAATAGCTCGAAATCCTCCTGTTTCAGCACTCTTTTTCCAGCAGCTTTACAAGTTCTTAAAATGGTTCTTATACTTCTATTTACTGAATCTTCTATTTCTTCTGTAATTCCATACTCTTTATAGTATTCTAATATATTAGAAATTGTTGGAAAAATTTTTTTATTTTTAAATAATATTCCCCAGAACTTTTTATTAGTTATATCTTGTATTTTAAATATATTATATGGATATTTTTCTAAGATTTTTCCCAAATTCTCTATAGATGGATTGCAGTTAATAATACTAATTAATTCAGATGTTCCAATTCTTTTTACATCATCATTCAAAATGCTATTTTCAATAAAATCATCTATATTGTTTTTTATATGTTCTCGCACTCTATCATTAGGTAAGTCAAATAATTTGTTTATAGTTTCTGTTTCAAGTTCGCTTTCATCAAACACTTCATCTATAAAATATCTTTTTAAAATTGTTTTTATATTAATATTGTTTATTTCATATAAATTATTATCTAAGATAATTTGCATAAAAGAATTATCAAATGAAGATATATTCTTAAATTTAATTTTATAATCTATAAATTTCTTATATGTTTTTTCTAGCGTGTTTAAATCTAATTCTCTTAAATTTTCTAATTCACTAATAAAATTAGGATTTTGATTCATTAGTTCAAAACTTTTCTCAGACGAATATTTTAACAAATATTTTATATATTTTTCTTTAACCTCTTCTTTATCTATGCTTGAAATAACGTCCCATATATTAGATGCCTCTTCTAGAATTTGTTCTAAACATATTAATGGTTTTTCAACATTATCCATACAATAAAAAAAGAAATTTCCATTGTCATTTATATTTCTCATTATATGATGTACCATTAAACTAAATTTAGAATCTAAATCTGTATTTAATATATTTTTTCTTTGATTTTCTAACTTTTGATTTAATAAAAAATTAAATAAATCTAAATTTAATATATCTTTGTTCTCAAAGTCACTCACTTTTAATCTTGAATTAATAAGTTCTAAATTTGTTAATTTGGTTGAATAATGACTTTCACCATTTGAAGTCTTTATTGAAGCAATAAAGTTATACTCTTCTATTGTGATGTTTTCAGAGTATATATTATTTATATAATACATATAATTTTCTGATATATATCCTTTTCTAATAAATGACATCAACATTTTGTTTTTTAATATCTTACTTAAAGTGTTTTTCTGCCAAGTAGTTAAATTCCCTTCATTATAAACTTTTTCAAAAATGTCGCTTTCCACTGCTATTATTTCACTTAAAGATTCTTTTAAAACATCTCTTTGTGCTGTTTTTTCTAAATCTTCACTAATCATTTTCATTTGCTTGTCATTAATATTGCTTATTCTTTCGTAATCATATCTCCAAGTGTTTTCTGGATATATTTCGTCAATAGTTAAATAGTCATTTTCATTATTTCCCATAATTCCACTTTCAAATATTTCTTCTAAAGTTGCCTCATTTATAAATTCAGCTGAACTTTCATAAATATTTCCTCTAGTAGCATAAACTGTACTTGTTCCACTTGATTTCCTATCATATCTTTTTATTATATCTTTCTTCAAACGCCTTTTTTCAGATTCAATATAATCCACTCTTTTTTGTATTAATTGTCCAAGTTGTCTTTCTTTATTATCGATATCCTTTTCTATTAATTTCGCAATACTTTGTTTCAATCCAATCAATTGATTTATATATCCATTATCATATTGCATATTTTTAAAATCATCTGGATTTATATTTTTATATGCAATTATAGCAAATAATTGGTCAATAGAATATTGTTCTTTATTTTTACTATTTAATTTTTTATAAATTTTATCATAATATAATTTAAATTCGTTACAAATATTAATAATAACTCTCATATCATTAACAAAATATGAAACTTCTTGAATTATATCATCTGATAATTTTCCTTCTAAGTTTATACTTTCTAATATTTCCAAGAATTTCAATTGCGCATTGTTATTACTAACGATTGGAATTACTGGTAAAATGAAATCAAAAAATTTAGTTCTTTCTTCTGAAGTTTGGAATATATCGTCTTTTACAGCATATATAAATTTGACTTTTCCATTTTTAGAAATTTCCTCATTATCATTAATAATTTTATTTAATTCTCTTAATTTAAAAAATATTTCAGGCTCATTAAATCTATCTATATCTTCAAAAATTATAATATTATATTTGCTTTTCTTTAAAATATAAATTATTTCATCAATATATTTGTTTAAAATAGATTCTGATTTGCTTTCAGAAACTAAATCAATTCCATTAAAACTAATTGAAGTTATATTAAATTTTCTGAAAATCACGCCTAAAGCCCAGAAAATAAATGTAAAAGTTAATATATGAAAAACTATAATTTTTATTTCACTTGAAATATCGCTTATCACAGGAATGTTTTTAACTAAATTTTCTAAATTTTTTACATATTTATTCAATACTTCAGAATTTAATAAATATATTGTTATGGCAATTATTATTCTAAAAAGCCATTCCCTTTCTTCTTTTATTCTAACAATTTTTGAAAGTGGAATTTTACTTGGTTTTATTTTGTAAATTATTTGTTGCAAAATTCCAATTTCTAAATCTTTTAAATCTCTTTTCCCATCTCCATTTCTATCTGTAGTTACATTTTGTTCTGTTTTTGTAGAATTGTTTTTGTTATTTTTGGTTTTATTTCCAAAAGTTGCTAAAGATACTGTTAGCCATTTTACTTTTTTATTAAAAGAGTTTGTTAATCCTAATAAAATACTACTTTTTCCAGAGCCATACGGACCAGTTAGCCCTATATTTAAAATCCTATCATCTTTTAACGCTTCTTGTAATCTTTCTACATATATATCGTTACTAGAATCGTAATTTGGATATAGTGGTACAAAGTTCTTAATTTCATTTTTAGTTTTTTCTTTTTTATGAAATATTTGCTTTATATTTTTAACTTTATTTAGTATATTTAGAATCTTCCAGTCTTTCATATTTTCTCCTATATATAAAAAGATGAGGAACTTTTATTTCCTCATCTTTGGTAATCTTTTATATTAAACATTTTATATTATTTTTTACTGTTTTTGCAATACATTTTCAAAAATATTTTACTAATCATTATATGTTTTCTTTATTATAACATTTTAAATAATAGTATGTTAGTTATTTTAGCTTCATAATTTTATTAATACTCAACTTATATTACACACCTAATAAGTCTTCTAATTCTTTTTGTATAGTACTATGCTGAGATTTTAAATAGCTTAATAATTCACTAATTCTCATAACGTCTTCATTACAAAAACAATTTTGTGTAAATCTTGTATAGACATCACTCTCAAATATTTCTTTATTTTCTACAAAACCTGCATGTCTTTCATTTTTAATTATGTCTTCTAAAATTTTTTTCGAATCTTCTTCTTTTTCAATGTAAGATTCTTGAGATGGAATAACTATAGCATTAGCATATTTATGTGATATATGTGTAAGAAAACGATTTTTTACTCTTATCGAATATGAAAAGCCCTCTTCCATATCTGAATTTTCAAAAAAATTAATTCCCAAAAACATTTGCTTAAAAATAAACTCAAATCTATCTCCACCGTCATAATCATTCTCTATATTTTCTAACAATGGTATTAAAGCATTACTTTCAAAACGTTCTTTTGACATATCAAATAACATATCTAGAACATTATCAAATATTCTATAATTAATTAGTTTGTCATATATAACTCGTTGTGAATTATCTGGTAATTCTAAAATATATTGTGCAGTAAAATATTCTTGAAATGAACGATGTGTAAATCTATATACATTTCCATCTACATACATTAAGCAAATAGCACTAATTAAATCATCTAGAAAATCATCATTATTGAATTCAAACTCATTTTGTTTTATTGCATTAAAAACATCATCTAATTCTCTTTTAGAAAATTCTAATTTTTCTTGCATATATGTTTTAAAACAAAATTTAGCAAAAATTTTTATAAAAATATCTTTACTTAAATTTGTTTTTAATTCTCTCTTATATCCACTTTTGGTTGCATCATGTTTAGTGTATAAAGTTTCAAAAGCTTGAGCATAAAAAATATGCAATTTTGTTGGAATTTCGGCATAGTCATTATATGTTAATAGCATTATAGTTAATAATAATGGATTTGATGCAAAAGATTTATGTGAATTATATAATCCATTTTCTAATTGTAATACAAATCTTTCTTGAGTTTCTTTATCATAATCTAACTTTTTTATCAAATTAATAGCTTTTTCTTTTGAAAATGCCATACTTTTTAATACTGTAAACCTTTGAAATGATATAAAATTATCATTAGGTCTTGATGACATAATGAAATTATTATCTGGATATTTATCACATAATTCTTGTAGTTCATAAGAAAATTTCTTTAATTTTGAATTAGATAACTCATCATATCCATCTAATAAGAATAAAAAAGTTCCTGTTTGTAATGCATATTCAAAATATTCTTCTTTAAATTCGTTTCCTAATAATGTTATTGATTTATATAAAGATTCTTTCAACGTAAGATCAAAATTATTATAATCCTTTAATTCAAAAAATATAGGAATAAATCTTTTCTTTTTTAATTCACTTAAAAAGAAATGTTTCATCATTGTAGTTTTTCCAATTCCACCATTTCCTTTAATTATAATAAAATTAGATAATTTAAGAATATTATCAATTTCACTTGAATCAATAATTTCATTATCCTTTATTAAGTTATTACATTCAAAAAAATCATATAAATATTTAGGTTCTGTTCTATATAGTAAAGTTTTCACTCTACTATATTTTAAATATGCATTTTTCAAATATTTTTTAAAAGCTAAATTAAAATCTATTGAAAATTTTTGCATTACATCTTCTGATTTACCACCTATTGTTTTAATTACTTTTTTTCCATCTGAGATCACTTTCTTAGCTGTATCTTCTACTAAATTAGTTATTATTTTATTTATATCTATTGGTAATTCTTCTCCCATATTTTATATTCCTTTCATATTTTATCATTCTCTTTCAAAAAAGTAATCTTTATAAGTCCAGAAACTACTTTTAATTTTTTTTCTCTAATAAATTCTTCTCCAAAATCTTTTTCTCCATCTGTAGAAACTCTTTTAAACTTAATATATTTTTTTATATCTGATTCTAAGTCCTGTATATTTTCTATTTCATACTTTCCTAACCACATTCCTTTTTTATTTTGTACTAATAACACATCATTCATTACATTCTGATATTTCAAATTCACTTTGTCACAAAGTATTACTTCTATTTCTTCAGCAAGTTCTGTGATATCATTTTCTACTTCTATATAGAAAACTCCCCCTCTGCTTCTAATATCCTTTGTACATTGTATATAAGCACATACCTGATCAATTCTATTTTCAATAGGCGACATTACTTGTAAATCATTCATTATTGCATCTTCTAGATCTAAATATAATTTTTCTAAAAAGCTATATATATCTGTCGTTTCTTTTATAAAATCTGCAATTTCATCATATTTTTGTCCTTTTTGAGAAAATTCATCTATATTTCCTTCAAATTCATCTGATATAATATTCCATTTAAAATCAACGTCTGGTGATTTAATGTGCTTACTTCTATCATTAAAACTTTTTACATATAAGAATGTTTTATGGTTTGAAATACAATTTAAAACATTTCCTGTATTTATATAATTTCCTTTTTTATGTTCTTTTACAATTTTTTCTACTATATTAAAAAAATATTGTCCTTCCATATTTAAGCAAAAACATGAATTTATTACTTGTCCTAGTGAATCAAAAAAACTCATTGCATATTGAAAGAAATCTCTTACCCACTTTTTTATCATCCATCCCGAATCATATTTTACTCCTAAAATATTTATAGGCATAAATATTTCATCTTCTGCTGTTATTGCAATAGTTCTATTTAAACTGTTGCTTAACTTTTGTTCAAAAAATTCATTCTTATATACGTTTAATTTATCATAATAGTTCTTTATTAGTTCTGCTGAAGTGTTAGCAAACCTCAAATTCTCACATGTTACTTCTATAAACTGCCAAGCATCTATCACTTTTTTATCTATTAATATTTTTTTATCAAAATTCATATTTCCTCCATTTTAGATTTCATTTTTTATCATATTAATTTGCATCTAATAATTTCTTCTAAAAAGCAAAACGAGAAAACGTCTACTGACGTTTCCTCGTTTTTCCATAAATAATATATCACATTTTCTTTCAAAAAACAAGATTTTATGACATTTCTCCCTATTTACTTATTGTTATAAAATGCTATTTTTCATCACTTCAAGTTTTACCTATTTTTCTGTATAAGATATATTATTCATGCACGAGCATCGTGCATTCGATGCCTCGTTTTTCCAAACCAGAGTCTTTTGTTTTTACATATAGACTCTGGTATATTTTTGTAATCAATGTAAACAAATATTTTTTAAATCATATTTACAATCTTTTTTTCTTTCATAGTCTAATTGATAATTCCTGTTTTCGCTAGGAAAAACTAAATGGTATAAATCTACTAATACTAAAGTCATTTCATTATTTTTATCTTTTAGAAAATATAATCTTATACCAGAATCTTTGTTATAGTCAAATTTTCTAATGTTCATAATAATTTCTTTTATTGATAAATCCATTCCAGTATTTTCTTTTATTAATTTCTTTAATTTTAATAGATTAGCATTTTGAATTATTTCATTTACAACAAAATCTCTGTTAATGGTATTAGAATCATGGTCAAAATTATAATATATAGCATACATAGTTTTATATTTTTCTGCTCCTCGACTTTTTACAAAATTAGTGAAATATTCAGCTTCATCTTTAATTGATTTCATATATTTTTTCACGTTAATAGAAGAAAAATTCTCTTCTAGCATTCTTGTGTTAGAAGAGAATTTATTTATTTTCTTAAAATAAGAATTATTATTTTTGAACGTATTCATTTATGATATCTTCTTTATTTATTTCTCTAGAATGATTTTCATCATCATATTCAAAATTTCTAATCCATGCTTGATCTTGATGAGAAATATCAACTAATCTAAAATCAGAAACACTATTAATATCTTCTAATAATTCATCAATATATTCCTTTACAAACTCATCATCAATTAAATTTTCTTTATAATAACTTTCTAAATTGTGTTCATGATAAATTTCAGGAATTACTGGACCATATACCCAAGCTTCAAACTTCGCATTAAATAAATATTCATCATATTCTGTTACATCAATTTCTTGCCTATCATTGTCTTGTAATATTTTTCCTTTTCTTACAAATCCACCCCAAAACGCAAAACAAAAATATAACGTTTTTTGTAATCTAACAGGAGAAATATTTTTTCTAAATTTTTCAAAATATTCATTACTTACATAAGCAGCAAATTCTTTTACTTTAAACATTGGCATAAATTATCATTCCTCCTTTTACATTATTATAAAATATTAATTATTATTACTTTCTGTGTATACATTTTATAAATAATCAAAATATTTTACAAGTATCCTTGGATATATTATTCACTATTTTGTAAAAACTATAAAAGTGTTAGTATTTTACTATCTTTAAACTTGATTGTCAATAATATTATTTAAAGTATTCAATTTTTTACTATTTTTTTCCTCTTTAAATATTTGTTGATCTTTGAAATTTTTTAATATAGATAAATAATTATTTCTTTGTATTATTTCAAAAAAATTTCCTCCTAATTATAGGTGTCGACTTCAATCTTTTCTTTTTCCATAGAAATTCTTGAATTATTATATATTTACATCTACTGTCATAAAGATAGCAGATGGATCAATTAACAAATAACATTAATTCGCTATCAGCTAATTAATGCCACTCCCAAAAGAAGATTACTCCTTCAACAAAAATAACTTGCAGTGGATTATAATACTGCAAGTTATTTTTGTCAATATATTAATTATTTTATTACAATTTTTTGTGAATCCATGTCTGCTGATATCAAGTATAGTCCATTTTTATTAGCAATATTTATAATAAGAACATCATTAAAATCTTGTCCTTCATTTACATTAAACAATATATCCTTATTATCTACTGTAAATTTATCTTCTATCATTTTGCATCTAGATAAAATTGTAGTCTTTAATGTTTCCATTATAAATTTATTATTTTTTATAAAATCAGTTGAATTTCTATAATCTCTTTTATAATCATAATTTTTTCTTCCAATTCTTTTTTTTATATTATTCCATTCTAATCTGTGATATTTATTTATAAATTCTGATATTACTATTGCTGGAATATATACATCACATCCAATATTAAGTGCTTGATTAAATTTAGCTGATAGCCCCTTTAATTTTGGCGTTTCTGTTACTAAACGTGAATCTCCATATAAATATATTAATATGTTAGTGTCTACTAAATATTTATTTTTCTTTTCAACCAAATGTGTTTCATCTACAATTCTACTGCAAATCATTTTTTACCTCTTTATAGTTTTCTATTACTTTTTGAAATGTTTTTAATATCAATTCATTATAGTTTCTTAATTTAAAATATTTATTTAATATTTCTGTAGAATAATTTTCATATAATCCATGTACAATTTTGTTAGCAAACGCAGTATTTACTGAAGTTATTCCATTAAAATCTAATATTAAATCAACATCACCTTTATAATTCATTTTTATTTGTTTTGAAATGATTTCTCCATCTTCTGGATTATGAGCATATTCATTTTTTATAATTTCCAATATTAATATTTTAAATTCTTTATTAAACATAAAACCTCCTTTAAAAATTCCATTCAAATTCTTTATTTCTTTTAATTTTTTCAAACAATTTATCCATATCTTTTATTGCTGTATAATCAAATTCGATATAAACTAAAGTTCCATCTAACTCAATTTCCCCATCTTTCAACACATTGTTCTTATAATTATATTGTCCTAAATGAGAAATAATACTCATGTCTCCATTGTGTTGTTTTACAAATTCCAATACTGCATCTAAACCTAATCCACCAGAATCTTTAGTCAAATCTTTTGTTGTATTTCCCGCTTCTATAGCCCATTCTATGCAACTATAATCTGGTATATTACCAATTTTTTTCTTTACATTATATGGAATCCCTTTTCCTAAATCTACTATAATTAATCTTAATTTATTAATTCTAGGATATTTTTGACCACAGCAAAATATCTCAAACGTATCTCCATGAGTTCTTGCATTTATAAAAAGTTCACTAAGTTTTGATATTATATAATCAATTTCCTGCTTAGACAAGTTTATTTTAGGAGTCAATTCTTTATCTAAATATCCATCAAAGCAATTATTTTTTCCTTGTTCAAGTTCTTCTTTAAAATATTTAAACTTTATTGAAGTTTCTTTTATTATTCCACTTTTCATATTTGAAACAACATCCGAAAAATTATTAGACTCAAACATCATTCTAAGTTCTTCCGAAACGCCATTAATATATAATTTTTTATTGTATCTTTTGGTTAAATCATAAGTTAGAGCTCCAAATAAAGCAAAACATTCGCCAGACATCCATTTAGTTGAAGAAAAATCAATCATAATTTCATTTTCAACAATTTCTTTTATTTTTAAATGCATATTGATAAGTTTATTAATACTTTCTAAATCACTACCTATGTTTTTTGGCATAAAATAATTGTACATTATATCCCTCATTATATATTAAAACTATTTATATTATAACATCAAATTATATTTTTTTCAAATATTTTCCTTCTATTGCATTTCACTTTTCATTCTTTTAATTGTATTTTCTAAACAGTTGCTTCTGCTATTGTAATCTCATATTTATCTATTTTTTATTTTCAACATCCTATAAACTAGCAACTGCATTAACCTCTCTTTCCCCGAAAAAACATCAAATGATTTAAAGAATTCTTTATGCTCTTTCCACTCTTTATTCCACCAACCTGTCAAAATTGATATTACAATTACTAAAAACATAGCAATTATAATAGTATAAATTAAACCAACTGCATTTACTAATTCTTGAATTATTGCTTCCCAAATAACAATAGACAAAGCACCAATAATAACAGGATTTATGTATTTTATTGAAGAGTCTCTTTTATCTAATTCTTCACTTAATATCTTAAGTTTTTCTATATTATTAAGCTTATTCTTCTTACAGTATTTTGTAATCCAGCTTTTTTGAAAATCATCATAAGATTTATAAACTTCATCTCTAACTTTAGAATTAAATAAAACTTCTTTTAATTTATATTTCAAGTTTAATTTCTTAATAATATCCATAAGTTCAATACATTCACAAACTTTATATAAAACCCAACCAAATATTATCAGTAATATAAAAGCCATTATATAATTCAAAGTCTTAAATCCATAATAAAGATATCCTATAACAATAAAAAGTTGTCCACTTTTCCATAATCTACTTGCTAGTTTTGAAAGTATATCACATTCTTTTTTGTATTTTTCTATTAGTTTCTCCATATCGTCACCTTCTATTTTTTCTTCATTATACATCCCTTTTAATAAAAATTTCAACATAAAAATACAAGCAAATAGAATCTTTGATTGTGCTTGCTTGTATTAATTATTTTATTTAACTTTTATTCATCTAACATTAATTTAGTTTTTTTATCTTTCAACCTTTTTAATTGTTCTTTTTCAATTTCTTTAATACTTTTTTCAGGTCTTGGCAAATCTTCTGGCATTGTACCACCAATATCTTCTATAGCTTTTCTTACTTTAGAACCAACTTCATAATGCGTACCTATTGCTTTATTACAAGTATCTATATTATCTTTCTTTAATTTTTCTTCTGTTTGTGATATTCTAAACAAATTTGCAATTAATTCTGTGCTTCCCATAAAATCAAGTATCTTCTCGTTATCTTTTAAGTTCTTTCTTTTATGTATATCATCTACAGTCAATCCACCATATAGTCCCATATATCCTGCATTTTGAAACTCTGCATATTCTTCATTTGTTATTACTCCTGCATTATGTGCTGCTTCTAATAACATCTGATTCCATTGTTTTATATCACCACGAATTACTAACCTTTTATTGTCTTCATCTAATTGATTAAAATAATCTGCTACTTCTTGTCTTCGTGTTTGAATTGCAAAATAAGTTTGTCCCAAAGCAATGACTTCTTTCCTTGGATCTCCATTTTGCACTATCAAATAACACGCATATCTTGATAATTCATAATCAATAACATTTTTCTGTGTTGCGCCTGCTTCAACGATTTTGCTGACCTCAGCAAAATCGTCTTCTATATTTCTTCCACTATTTTTACATGCTATTTTGGCTCTATCTATTACTTTAGCAAAGTTTCTCCATTGAATATATTGTAAAACTTCACTTAATTCTCTAGCATTCCAATATTCAGTTCCATCTTCTCTTGTCTTTTTTATTTGTTCAAAAGTTTTATATTCTTCTGCTTGTAAATTACTCAATATTATCATCTCCTATTTTTTATTTAGAATATTTTACCAAACATTTGTTTATTATTCAAGTATTTTTCTAAAAATTTTCTTTTTTTATTTTTAAATCCATTATTAATAAAATAAATGCTAGCAGTAGTCGCAAGATTACTGCTAGCATTTATTTTAGTATTAAATTTCATTAAAAAATTTATTTTTTAAAACCACTTTTCGCCCACACTAGACAAAATATTTTATCTATGCTCTTACTTCTAATCAATTCAATAATTACTCCAGAAGAATAAATCCCCAACGTACACACAATAATGTGGAAAACAAGTAACCAAGGACTCACAAAATAAAACTTCTCCACTAAACAAATCTCTTTCCAAAACTCTAATCTGAAGATAGAATCATGAAATAAATAGACTCCTATACTAGACTTACCAAGTATATTAATAACTTTGCTGTTTTTAATATCAAGATTCTTAAATACCATAAAAATCAATACAGCTTCAACAAGAACAATAATAGAATTCATACTGCTAATCCAATTAACACGCCAAAATAAACTTGAATTATATTGACTCATATAAGTAATACCACAAGTAACAATTATAAATAAAACATATCCTATAACAGAAAACCATTTTATAGTCTTTTTACTGAATTTTTCAAAATCATATAATCTAATATAAGCACCAATTAAATATATTAAAATAAACCAAGACAAATTATTCATAAGTCCTGAATCTGTTATAAAAAATCCAATACCAGAAAACATAAATGCAAGTATTCCAATAAGACTAATTAATTGTTTTTGTGAAATACTTTTTACAAGTTTATTAATAAATGGACTTAATACATAAACACATATATATGGAAGCATAAACCAATATGCTTTTGATGTAAATGGAAATACAGTAAGCTTTATTATCTCCCCTGTAGGTATCCCTTTAAAAATAACATATACTATAAAAAATGCTACTGAATAGCAGTATACTTGTAATATTAATTTTAAAACTTTCTTTAACTTAAATTCTGATTCTATTAAAAAATATCCACTAATTAACACAAATAAATTAACAGCTAGTTTCCCACCTATTAAACATATTATTCCTATATATTTGTTTACACCAAATCCAGCTATACTTGATAATCCACCATGTAAAGCATAATGATGCAATATAATTAACACCATTGCAAATATTCTTAATAGTTCAAAATTTGATTTTCTTTGGTTTTCAGTTACTTTTTCCATTATTTATACTTTTATATTCTTCTTTCTTTTTATTCAAAATATTTATCTATCTAATATTTCCTTACTTAATGTTCTAATAATACCTATCTGATTTTCAAACATTTTATCCCAAATATCTAAACATTCATTTGCAATTTTTTGCATATCTTCATCTGATTTTCCTTCTGTTTCATCATACAGTCCTACAACCAGCTTAGATAATTCATCTCCATAAAAGTATAAACTTTCTGAATCCTTTTCACCATTAACAAATGATTTTAAAACACCTAAAATTATTTCAGAAAAATCCAATATAGATAAAGCATTTTTCTCTATATGCTCTAATATTGCATGCATTGATTTTCTTCCGGAATTACTTTTGGTAATCTCGATTAAGAATTCTTTATCTCTTTCTAAATCAATATCATTATCATAAAAAATTTTACTAATAAATCTTTCTAAATTACAATTATGTTTATTCATTTCTAATATAATATTTTTACATTTTTCATTATATTCTATCGTATTAAAATAATTTTCTGTCATTCTAATTATATACTCTTGTTGTATTTCATCCATTTTTTCAATGTCTTCTATCAAATCAGCAAATTCATCATTGACAATGTACATTTCAGCCACACAAAGAGCTCCAATTTCTTTTATCTCTTTAAGTTCTGAATAATATGCTCTTTTTATTATACTTAATACTTTTTCTTTTTCTTTACTATACATACCGAACAATAATCTTCTTGTTCCCCAAAAACTAAAAAAACGTTCATCTTCTTCAAACAATTCAAGAATTATAGGAATAGTCCAATCTTCGTTAATATAATATGACGTATACAAACAATATAAACTAGCAAATCTAACCACAGAATTTTCGTCATGTGATAATTTATTAATTGTATCTTTGAATTCCTCTAATAGTTTATTTTTATCCCATAATATATGAGAAATTGTTCTTGCAGCAGAACCTCTAGTACAATTAAGCGCATTACTCTGAAGCATTTCTATACTCTTTATTTCTTTATCTGTATTATCTGTCACATTTGGTTTTCCTAGTATTGGATCTATATGATTTATCGCTATGTTTTTTAGTATTTGTATCGTTTTGTCTGACCAATTAACATCCTTCTTCTTTTCAATAATCCAGCATATATAGAGAGCTCTCTGTGATATATTATCGCAAGGGTATCTTTCAAATATTTTCTCTATTAACTCATTCGGAATGTCATCTATTTTTTCACTACTATGAATTCCACTATATAAAGATTCAATGTATTCTTCTAATATTGTATTACCTTTAGTCAATACTAAGTCTATCATTTTGATAGTATCTTTAGAAACAGCACTACTAAAACTACTTGAAAATTCCCTTAAACTACTTTCTATAAAACCACCTTTAACCTCTTTCCATTTATGTCTTTCTTTTGTCTTTAAATCTGTATTTGATAATAATTTTATCCATTCCTTATCACTTAATTTCTTTCCTTCTATTGGAGACCTAACTGATCCACTATGTCCGTCAGAATATTTATAATAGTTACTTCCATCTACAAATCTTCTTTTTAACACATTTAATAACTCTTTTGTTTTTTTACTCACTCTCTCTTCAGCCAAAAATGGAATTAATTCTACTTGTAAATTTCCCCACCAATCCCATGGCATTCTTCTACAAGTATAATTCATTTTATACGTTCTTATATCCTTATATAATTCTTTAGCATCTTTTCCACAAAAATAATATATTTCATTTTCTATTCGTTTAAAATTGCTTTCACTACAAGAAGCTGTGTGCGTACATAATATTTTCTTTGTTAACATCAGCCTATCTCCATTACCACTGCTAGTATCAAAAATATTATTTTCAAAATCTTCACACATATATTCAATAATTCTATCACTATCTCTAATTGGCATTTTACCCAATCCTTCTAATATAAATTCATTAAATATTGGATAATTTTGCCCCATATATTCTTCATATATGTTCCAAAACTTTTCTGGAGATTTTTTTATTAAATTATTATTAGCCTTCTTTATAATATTTATTGCTGCTCTTTCTATTCCTAAACTATATTTATGTCTTCCAGTCCATTTTCCCCAATACGGATCTATTTCTTTAGGTATACATGGCAACAGCATCTTTATAATTTCTTCATCTTTTTTTATTATAATATCTGATTCTTCAGTTAATAAGTCTTCTTCATATCTATACAAACTTTTATTTTTATTACTTATTCTATAATCTAGTAAAAACTTTATTAACTTTATTGCTCTTATTTCATTATTTTTAAATAACGATTTGAAATCAATATAGTCTTCACTTAATTCTGGATATTTTTCATATATTTTCATTCTCAATTGAAACATTTCATCAATTTCACTATTTATATCAAAGCTAAAACATTCATATATTTTTTTATCTTTTTCTTCATCTTTAAATAAATGCTTTTCTAAAAACTTAGCAACTTCAACATCGTATTTGTTCTCTACACTCCTTAGTAATGAAATACATTTATCTATTTTTGTTATTTCTTCAATCCATTCATCTAGAATTCCATTTTTTAATAAAATTTTTACATAATTTAAATTCGAGCGAACAACATTATTTATTATGTATTTTCCGAAATTTTCATTATTATAAAATTCTAATATAAATTTTTCTATTTCGTTATCAATAGCATCTACTTGACCAAGTACTTCAAAAAAAACATATTTTATATAAAATCTAATATTATTTGAATACAAAAGTTTTTTTCCTACATCAATAAAGTCTTTAGTATTGTAATCAAGTAAATCTTCAAGAAACATTTGGATTTGATATCTTCTAGATGGTATTTGTTGTTCAATATTTCCAACAATTTCTTCTATCGTCTTATTTTCGTGATACATGTTAATCATTTCTGTTTCTAAAAAATAATCTAATATTCTTTGATGTGTAAAAGATACAGTTTGTCCTTCAACAAACAAAAAACCACTTGATGAAAGATATTTTAAAGCATTTTCATCTACGTTTAAATTTTTCTTCATTATACTTATTCTTGATAAGTGATACATCTTTTTAACAATTTCATCTTTACATTGTTTTATTAGAAAATTGTTTATTTTTACATCACCACTTCTATCTAATATTTGCTCCCACCACTCTTCTATCAGCTTATTTGTTGTATAACAATTATCATAATTCTTACTTTTATCTAATTTTGTCCATATAAATAAGTTACTTGGTATTTCTAGTAATTCATTCAACTTTTTACTATTGTTTTCGTATTGTTTACCAACAACTCCTTTTACAACTTCTTTTGAAAACTTATCTACTTGTATTTCTTGCCATCCTTTTTCTTCCTCAGTAAATAAAGATTTTATATTATTATCATTTTTTAAATCATAAGATCTACAAACAAGAATAATTGATATTTTATTTTCTCTTTTAATATTTATATTTTTAACTTCATCAATTAACTCTCTACAAACCAATAAAGACTCTATGGAGTTAGCCTGCGTCCATCTTAATGCATCTAATTGATCTAATACTATCACTGCCTTTTTATCTTTAGAAATACTATCTATACAATAGCTTATAGAAGTTGGTAATCCCAAACTTTTCCCCCATTCTATAGTATTCTTTCCTGGAAGCCTCTTATCTAATTTAATAGCAATATATGGTATATTATTTTTTTTACAATCATCTACAATGAGTTGTACTATTCCACTTTTTCCAAATCCTGCTTTTCCATTAATAATAAATGATTTTCCGTCATTTATTAATTCTTTACATTTTAGATATTCATCTCTTTCTATTATTTCATTATCAATTGGGATAAAAAACATATCAAATTCATTATTTAACACATCTATTCTAGGTGCAATTCTATCATCAAAAGCTAAATTCCTTAATTTGATATCTTTTGTATCAAGATACCTCTTAATTCCTATCAAATTTATAGCTTTTCCCCAATTATCACCATTAATTACAAAGTCTAATATTGCATTATATACAATATTTTCGTCTCCACAAAATAAATATTTAATCATTGGCTTAATTAAAATATTTTTCAGCTCAGTATCTGGAATTTGATGGTAATATGTTCTTTTTAGATAATCTAGCGATTTTATTTTATCAACTTCATTTGTAATATCTAATTTCATTCCCTTACAATAATCCAAATAAAACTTTTTAGTTTCTTCGTTTGCCTTTAATATTTGATTTTGATAAAAATCATCAGCATCTCCCGAGGAATTATTGGCCATATTTATAAGATCTTCTAATAATATAAAAGATATAGGTGAAACAATACTGACAGAAATATTTGAATCTCTTTCTAATTGAATTTTCCAATTTTTTAAAATCGAATATTTATTAATTGCCCCAATTGTCCATTCGTCATTATTTACATTTCTCCCTTTGCATTGTTGTGCTTCTCTTGCTCCATTATTATTTACAACCCATATATCAGTACCAATTTCATCATCGCCTACCGCTTCTAAAGTTGCGCTATAAATTTCTTCATTTATAACTCTTAAAATCTGATATATAAAATAATTTGTTTCATATTTATTTCCAGCTTTATCCGTTCTTCCTCCGCCTTGATATGCCATACATCTACCTCCATTATATTGTCGAATATATCATATTCTCAATCATCTACACTTCCATAGTCTATTTAGCTACTTCGAAAGTGTATAACATTCTTCTTTGTATATTTTTACTATTTTTCTTTTCTATATATTCTTTATTATATACACCATTTTATGAAAATTTCAATACAAAAATAAAACCTAGCACAATCATTTGACCATGCTAGGCTTTAAAAATTTATCCAATTTCTGATTTTATATACTCACAAATAGCAATAACAAATCTTTTCTCTTCTTTACTTTTTGCTTTCATTTTTCCTATTTCCTTCAGCACATCAATTGTTGCTTTTTGCGCTTCTTTTTCTATATCTATTTTTTCATTTTTCAATATTGCTTCTATAAAACTTTTTATAACTTCAATTGAAATTTGTCTAATAGGAATACTTACCATATGCAATTTGTTAATATCCTGAATTATTTGATTTAATATTGCTTCTAATTCTTCTTTGGATATTATTCTTCCCAATTGAAGTAAACAAAAATCATTAAATCCTTTATTTTGTATTTCCATAACTTATTCTCCATTTTTTTACATTTTAATTTGGTTATTATATAATTTTATTTTTAGAAAATCAAGCATTTTTAACTTTAGAAATTATTTTTTCTCACAAATTTACCACTCTACAAATGAATTTCACATTTTCTAAACATAGCTCCTGTTACTCTTAAATTAATAAAACGCTGAGAACTAATTCTCTGCGTTTTTATATTTTTTTAATAGTATTAAATTATTCTCAAAAAATCCTATTATTTGATTTCCTATTTGCGTACATTCTTTTAGTTTCATTTCATTAATTTCGTTATTCGAAATTAATGTTTTAATTAAAATAAACTGTTTATTCCATTCCTTTATCTCTTTATAAAATTCCATAGTAAAATGTGTTTTTATAAATCCTTCTTGTTCACTATTATCAATCAATTTATTTAAATTTTCTTCTAACTCATTTTTGGCATATTCTAAATGCAATTGTTCACACAAATACTCAATCAATTTACACAATATCATATTTTCTATATATAAACTTTCTATATAAAATTCATTAAATATTGCTAATTTTAGTTTTCTTTTTAATTTATTATATTCTATATCAAACATTTTATAACTCATTCTTTATATTACTATAATCTTCTTTATTAACTTCATACCACAAATATTCGTCAATTTGACATTGAGTATATCCCTTTACTTCTGTTCCTTTCATGTTAACTCTTTTATATCCATTTTATCATAAAATTTTACAGCACGAGCATTAATTGGATTAACACACCAGAAAATTCTATTTAACTTTAGTTCTTCAAAGCCTATTTTTATAACTTATTTCATACCATAGGCTGAATATCCGTTTCCCATTGCTACTTTTCTAATTGTAATAGCAAATTCTGCCTCATTATTTTCTATATTCTTTTAATAAACTGTCCTCATATAATTATCTACAATTGCTAAATTCTTTTTTTCTTGTATCAGTAGATAAAATTTTAACTATCTGTTTTTTAATTTAAATCTTATTTTTCCAATTAACATTTTAATTTTTGAAAATTTTCCTATAATTTTTTCACTTACTTTTATTGGTTCTGTTTCGTAGTAAAAATTTTTATAATAATATATCAAGTGTCCTGGTTCAAAATATCCACTATTATTAGAGTCCTCAATATAATTAACATGTTTTATATTACCTGTTTGTCTTAATAATCTTTTATACTTTTTTATCAATTTAATATTGAAGCATTCTTGTTGATACATTTTATCAGGAAAAGTATATTGGTTATCTTGTATAAACTTCTTCATATTTTCATTATATATAATCAAAAAAGTTCCATTACCTAATGGAACTGGTAAAATAGATATATATGAGTCTATATATACTGCATCCAAATTTTTCATTATATTTATATCTTTTTGCATAGAATTAAAATTATATGTTTTATTAATTATTATCATTTTTTGTTTATCATTTGCAAATAACATATTATGTGGAATCGTTCCTGCAACCCCAACAACAACTTCACTATTTCTTATGTAGCTTATTTGCTCGTCAAGAGTACATTTTTCTGGAGCAATTATTTTATATCCATTTTTTTGAAATAAATCAATTAATAAGTCTTCTCCAATTTCACTTTCTTGTGCCTTATACCAAGAATTTCTTGAAAAATATACTCCATTTATTTTTTCATTTTTTATATTAACCGATTCACATACTTTATCAAAAACTTTTAAATATTTTTCTGAGTAATATTTATTAGTAAAATATGAAACTTGAGGAACAATTATTTTTTCAAAACATGTCGGTTTATTAATAAACTTAATATTTTCCAAATTAATCCCCAATAGTTCTAAAAATCTTTTAATATTTTTTATTAATTCAAAACGTTGATTTTCTTTTACAACAAAAATATAATCTACATCTTCTCTATTTTCTAACACATACCATAGCCTTGTTGAAAAATCTACCAGAAAATGTCCCCAGTGATTTGTGATATACCCTAAATATATTGATTTCTTTTTCGAATATTCAATATCATTCTTATTAAACTCATACTTGCCACCAAAGACATTTATTTCTTCATCATTAACATTTGAAAGAAATCTCCCTCTAGAATAGATTCCAGAAGATTTTACATATTTATCGTCTTTATCAATTACTCCTCCTAATCCAAACAATCTAATATCATCGTTTTTAGCTGGTAATACAACTGCATTATCTAATTCTATATACTCTATATTGTCAACTTTATCTAATCTTTTTTCATATATTCTTGAATATCTATCTTTATTAAAATCGTATAAATAATCTATATTTATCATTTTACAGTTTATTTTATCCTTCCTTTTATTATTCTTTTTAATGTTCCGAAAAAAATTTTAAAATTTGTTTTTATAGAAATGTTTTTAGAATATTTTAGCAAAGAGAGCATATTATAATTCGGAACTTTTTTTAACATCAATTTCATCGCTAAAATACTAGCAAACATTGATGATTTTCGCATATATTGTCCCGGTTGCATGTATTTCAAACAATCTAATGAATCTAATTTTTCTAGTTGAATTTCACCTTCATTGAATAATTTTTTTAATAAGTTGTTCCCTTTTTCTGTTCTAGCTAAAATAATATTTCTACCATCAGACTCTTCAAAAGAAGGCTTATTATCCTTTAAATACCATCCATCTCCGCAACTTATATCTGCAGCTTCTCCAACACCTTCCCAACAAAAACGACAAATATTTTGTATATCTCTACCTAAAACTTTTCCCCATGATTCCTCATATTCAATAGTGGATACCTCTCCCTTATTAGTTATTCCCGTTGTTTTTCCTGGCCATCCATTACCACGATATGTGAAATGTTTCAATTCATTTTCATCTATGTTCATTCTTTCCATAAGTTTAGAATTTGCTTGTTTAGATGGAGTTCCTGCGCAAAAAAATGTAAATAAGTATATAATATTTTCATATTCTTTATGCAAATTGATATATTCTCTCAAAACCCTTATATCACAAGGTTTCCCTATAACTGCATATTTTTTAGAAAACTCAATTTTTTTTAGTATATCAATTAGCGATGCTGAAGCTGTATATCTAGATCCACAACAATTTATTACTTCATTTTCATTTGTATTCCAAACTGTTTCCGTTGTTAAAGGATTATTTTTATTTACTTTTACTTGAATTACACAGTCAATTTCTTTTTTTCTTAAAAGATAACAAGCTAATGCGGTTAAAATTCCCCCAGATGACGCTTTCTTTCGTATGTTTTCATCAGTAGAATAACCAAAATAAGCCTCTTTTATTTCACCCCAAAGTCCTTTATTAGTTGACTTTACCATCGAATTGCAATAGCAAACAGATTTATCAAATTCTTGTGAATCTAATTCTTTACATGGTCTGAAGTAACCTTTCTCGTCAATCATTCCTTCTAAAAAGTTATTACATAATCCACATCCACAACAATATTTTTCTTCCAAATTGCTTAGTTTAGCCATAATTCCTCCAATTTTATTTTTTGTTTAACATCATAACTTTAACTAATGATTCTTTATAATTTGCCAAGTTTTCTGTATATACTTTTTTAGCATTATCTAATCCTACTTTTAAATCAGAAATACTGTTTTTATATTCAAAAAATGTTTCAATCGCTTTTTGTAAAGTTATATCAGCTTTAGCATCTATATAATATTTATATCCTAAAGTATCATAAAGACCATTAAATTTTCTACTATATGCCACCGGAATTACTGGAACTCCACTTGAAGTTGCAGCAATAGTTGCATGCATTCTTGCACCAGAAAAAAGATTCATTCCTGATATATAACTTTTGGCTTCCATTGCTGATTCAAATTTAGGAGCAATAATAGTATTAGGAAATTCTTCATGTAATTTTTTACATACTGTATAATCATCATCTACACCATTATTATTTTCAATAACATGTGCTATTAAATGTATTTGTACTTTGTTATCTTCTGACAATTTTCTTAATAATTCATCGATAAATTCCTTATACGAAAAACTCAATTTAAAGTAATTATCATGATTATAACCACCATTATATAATAAACCAGAAACATTAATTCCTATATTAAATTTGCCATTATCAATAGATTTCATTTCAAATGGTAATGCAAACGCTACATCGATTACTTGAATTGTTTTATCTTTTAGTCCTAATTTTTTACAACATTCAAAAGATCGATTATCCCTAGCATAAATTACTTGTAATTTTTTTAATGTTGATTTTGCAATCATATTACCGATTTTAGAATTAAATGGTCCTATTGTTTGTGGTGCAAAAAATACATTTGTATTTTTCTTTTTGCATCCAAAAACAGGTAATGACTCAGCTAATAATCTTATTAATCCATAGTTATCTGTATATCCATCTCCACCACATAAATCAATAACAAAATCCAAATCTTCAAATGCTTTGGTTTTACTCAATAATGTTGGATTTTTTAAAATTGGTTTTAGTCGTGGATATGTTCTATAGCTAAATTTATTTTTTGTAAATCCTTTTAAAGAAGTAAATTCTTCTAAATTTATTTCTTCTTTAGGTTCAGCTAGAATCACTACATATTCTACATCAACATCGTATTCTTCAAATACCTCATCCATTAATTTTAAATTTGAAATAGCTAATGCTGAGCAACCTAAATTGTAATCTTTAATTAAATGTGAAATTAATCCAATTTTCATATTATTCTCCTTTTAACTTTTTAAATACATTTTTATTTTATCTTTTTCTTTTATTAATATAGTCATCATATATATAGCAAAAATTCCCCATCTAACAATTATATTATTCATCCATATATGATACATTATAGTAATAATTCCTATTGTTACTATTGGATTTATTATATCTTTTATTGGGAATATATTTTTTTCTAATTTATATGTACATTTTGCATGCAATATTAGTGCAACTAAATATGCAATAACAGTTGTATACGCTGCTGCTACATATCCATATTTTGGAATAAATAAAAAATTTAAAATTACATTAACTACTGCAGCAATTATAGTATTTACAGTAATAACTAGTGTTTTTTTATAATAATGTTCTACATTAACATGTAATGAATACATAAAAACAAAATAATTTGCCAAAACTATCGGTGGAATTATATTTATTCCTTCCCAATATTCTTTTGAAGCTAAAATCTTTAATATTTCTGGTCCAACAAGTATCAAGCCAACCATTGCACAAGTTATTAGTTTTATATAGTCTAAAGCTTTATCATTAATTTCCTCAATGCTGTTCTTCTCAATTTTGCTCATAAACCATGGAACCCAAACACCTTCTAATGCTGTAGTTATTACTGTAGCAATCATTCCAAAGTTATAAACCAAACTATATATTCCAGTTTCAGACGAACTAGCTAAAACTGTAATCATAGTCCTATCTGATTGCGATAAAACATTCAATGCAATTCCATGTAATACTAATGGCAACGAAAGTGTTAATCCATACTTTAAATATTTTTTATTTATCAATGGCTTCTGTTTTTTATATACACAACACATTATAACAATTCCAAATAGAATATGCGTTATTAGCATTGGAATTATTCTTCCCATATATTTTTGAGACATTGGTATATATAATAAAATAATAATAGATAAAATTGCTCCAAGAAAATTAGGTAGTGACAAAAAAATAGACCTTTGTACATATTTCAATTCCATCATTAGATATTGTTGATAATCAATTAATAACGCCCCCGCAGTTCCTTGTATTATTGCACATACTATAAGAAAAATATCCAATCTAAAAATTTGTCCCAAAATAATAACAATTGTATTAAATACAAAACTTATAATTAATGTAAATGTTATAATAGTATTTAAAAACTCTTTTTTTTCTTCTTTAAAATCTACAAAAGCTGTTCTTATTGACATATATAGAGCAAGACTTAGCACTACTGTAAATATGTCTACCCAAGATGTATATGTAGTTGCCAAACCATAATCACTTGTTGATAATAATCTAGTAAATATTGGAACAGTTAAAAATGCTATTCCTTTATTAAACAATGTAGAAAAGAGATATAAAATACTTGCTTTTTTTTCTTTGTTAATTTTCATTTTTTATTCCTCTACAAAATTCAAGTGGTTTATCAATTAAGTTATAATATCTTAAGCATTCGTCTGGGGTATGCTCCCACCATTTTGAATTTTCAATTTCATTAATAATCTCTTCATCAAATCTATATTTGATAATTCTTGCTGGATTACCTGCTACTACTGCATATGGAGGTACATCTTTCGTTACAATAGAACCAGCAGCAATAACAGCACCATTTCCTATTTTTGTACATTTATTAGTTATTATTACCCCATAACCAATCCAACAATCATTTCCAATTATTAAATGCTTACGCTCAATATCTTTTACATTAGGAGAAAATTTTTTATTATAAAAATACGGCGACATTGAAACATAATTCATAGGATGATTAGCACCAAAATATCTAATATTAGCTGCAAATGAACAATATCTTCCTATTGTAACTTTTCCACCTAAATTAAAACTTTGGTCAAAACACCCTCCATAACTATATAAGCCAACATCTACATTATACATTTTTTGTGTAAATTTTCTGATAAACAGAGATTCTTGAAGTCCTCCTGTTCTTCTTATAATAATCCATTTTATTTTTTCTCCAATTATTGGTAATGTAACTAATCTATATATTAATTTCATTTTTTCTCCTTAACATCAAAATCCTTATTTATTCTTATGTAAGCTATTGCTAACACAATTAATTCACAATAAAAACGTGTTAAATCGGTTTCTTGTACACCAAATAAACAAATAAAATATAAACTAAGAATAACTAATAATAATTTGGTAAAAGGTATCTCTTCATGCTCCATTTTTACTTCTTTATTTTTCCATAAAAGTTTTAATGTACTTATATAACTTATTATTAAAGTAATCAGTCCCACAAATCCCATATGGTATAGTATATTTAAATAATGAACTTCAATAGATGTTTTGGTAAAAAAAGTAGTCATCTTAAATTGAAATTCCGCATCAACGCCCATTCCAAATAAAAACTTTCCATTCATTGCATTCCAAACCCATGCATACAAATCTGTTCTATTTCCAAATCCAATAACATCTGTCGTTTCAGTTTTTACACTAACTCCAATTAATTCAAAAAAAGAAACAAAAAAATCGGAAAATAAATCAAATACAGATAATCCTATCACTTCAAAAATAATAATAATAATTGGTATAAAACAAATAATTATCATTAGCTTCTTTAAAGCTTTATTTATGCCTAACCTTACGTACAATAACACTTGAGCTGCAATAAATAAACATATTGCAAGCCTTGAAACCGATAAAAAAAGTGATATTACAACTAATATATATATACATTTATATTTAATTACTTTTGAAACATTTTTTTCAATAGTTATTTTGTAAAAAATTAGTATAGCACAAATTGCTTGATATAGCCCAAAATTAATGCATATTCCAAACGGTCCAGTAGCTCTTAAAATACCATATCTAATATTTTGAGCTACAGATAATAATTGACTTTGTATTAAATAAGTACTAGAAAAAGCCTCAAAAATTCCAATCAAACTTAATATAAACGAAGATATTATAATCAAATCTAACATTAAATTAAAATCTTTTTTATTTCTAATTAAATCAAGTATAATCAAATTAACAAAAACCGTTGAAAAAAGCCAAGCAATTCCAGTTAATATATCAGAAGTAAATATTGCAAATAGAGCATAAACAATTAAATACATCCAAAAAGGTAAATTAAACTTAAAAATATTTATAATTTTTTTATTTTTTACAAAAACTAAATATAATCCAACTATCAATATTGAAGCTATATTAGCATAATTTAACGCTCCAATATAATGATTTACAGGAAGAATTGGATATAACATTAATAGTATATATATTAATTTCTTTGCTGAAATTTTCAATTTAATTTCTCCTTTTACTTTTCTCATTCGTATTTTTCAAAGCATTATATGTCGCATCTAAATATGCATATCCATAATAATAGTCAGGTTCTAAATATGCACCTTCTCCCCATTCATTCCATGCATTAATAAATACAATATTTTTTTCTATTTTCTTGTTTTTTCTCACAAAATTTATTGTGTCAATCAACCATTTTTTATATAACTCTGGCGAAGAATTATGAAAGATTAATCCTCTGAAATTTCTTCTAGCAGTATTATCCCACATTGGCATAACAGCAGGATAAACTTTTCTATTTTCATTTTTTTCTATGATATATCTTTGATTCTCAACTAAATCTTTATAATCAAATATTGTCCCAGAAAAATCTTTTCTAATCGTTGTTATTTCTCTTGTAATCTCTTTGCAATTATGTTGAATTTGTTTTGGCTGAAATTCTGTTTCTGCATCAAATCCAAATTCAGTCCAATTTGTCATAATTTCTCTTTCTTGAACTGCAATTATATATAATTCTGTATTTAGTTTTTCTTCAACTTTTTTTCTCCAATAACTCAATACTTCTTTAACTTCTGGTATTAGACTTGGTCTATAGATAGATAAAACTGGCTTTCCATCAATTTTATAATATCTATTGTCTTTAAAATCCTCCAAAATATTATTTATAAAAGCTTTATAATTTTCTTTTTCAGGACTTACTTTCATTAATATATCTTCATTTGTTCCTGAAAATCTTCTAGTCCAATTTTCATTAGCCCAGCAATAAAAAAACTCTATATCTAAATCATTATTTTTCAAAAACATATTTAATGGAGATTCTAATAATCTTTCTCCATCAAACCAATAATAATAATAACAAAAAGCTTTTATTCCATAATTTTTAGCTAATTCTATTTGCCTCTCAAAAACTTCTTTTAATCTTAAATCATAATATCCCAATTCTCCAGGTTTTCTAGGCTGATAGTGTCCAACAAATTGTGGTATAGCTTGATTAACATTATTCCATTCAGTGGTTCCCTTCCCCCACCATTCATCATTTTTTTGATTAGGATGAAATTGAGTTAAGTAGTAAGCGATTAAGTCTATATCATTATTTTCTATTTTTGAATTTTCTTTATACTCCTTATAATCCTCTGATTTTTTTCCATAAGATTCTGCAATATATTGCGCATATTCTGAAAGTTCTTTTGAATTGGTTGTTATTCTTATTTGGTTCATATCATCATATTCTTTTTCTTTTTTTAAAATTCTTTCATATCTTTTTTGAGCAATGCTATTCTTCAAATCCTTATTAATCGGAAGCTTCCAAAATATCTTTTTTAGTAGTTTTTTCATTAAACTCTCCTTAACTAATTTGTTTTTAATAAATATAAATCAAGAATTTCTTTAACATGTTCTTCCATTGTTTTTATTGAAATATTATTTACAATATAATTATTCATATTTTCTATTTTTTGAGGATTATTAATTATTTCTTTTAATTTCATCTCCAACTTATATTCATCGCATTCTACAATAAAACCATTCTTTTCTTGTACTATTAAATCCTTTGAACCAACATTATTAGTAACAATTACTGGTTTTCCAAAACTCAAAGCTTCTAACACCGTAAAACCAAATGTCTCATTCCATAAACTTGGAACAACTAATATATCGAATTCTTCCATTACTTTTTCTAATTCATTATATTTATATGGTTTATGAATTTTTAAATATGGTAATTCTTGATTGTATTGTGCAAATATATGAAGTTCAAAGTTCTTATTTTCACAATATATTTTTTCACACACATTCTTCAAAAAGAAGAAACCTTTATGTTTTGTAATCGGTCCCAAATATCCAATTTTCACAATTGAATCAGTTATCTTTTTAATTTTTTTCTTTTCTTTTATAGAACCATGAGAAATATTAATCACCATTCCACTAGAAGTATTTTCAATATATTTAGAGTAAATCATCTGTGTATTGCAACTATTATAATGTATTACATCAAATGCTTCTAATATTTTCATATAGTATGTTCTTAGTTCTTTATATTTTTCACTTAGAGAAATATCCTCATTAACATCACTATTCTCATCCTCTATATATAATTTCGAATTATTCCTTCTTCTTAAAATTTTTAGAAAAATCGAGTCCTTTAAAAATTTATATACGTTTGACTGTAAAAACATTATTTTATTTAACGATAAAGCATTTTTATTACATTTTACACAATCTTTACATTCACGGTCATTAGAACAAGCAATTCCATTTTTTTCTAATCCCCATTTCGGGCAAATACCAAAGTAGTCATGTGTAGTAAAAATAGTTTTAATATTTAATTCTTTACAAATTTTTATGATTTCAACAGGTAGTCCCATCAACGTATGTACATGTAAAATATCAATTTCTTTATTTTTTAAAAATTTATACATATCATCTGTATTTTTGGTATTCATATATTCTTTAAATTCTTTAATTCCGTTTAATAGTGGAACTGGTAACGGATTTATAATTTCAATATTATGAATTAAAACATTCTCTTCATTTATTTTGTAATCTTTATGAACTTTTATTTCCATTTTTTCTGAAAAATCTTTTAATCTCCCAGGCCACAAAAGATATACATTATGCCCTAATTTGATTTCTTCTACCATCAAATCCATACAGTATTTTATCATTCCTCCAGTTCTAAATGGTGGAAGCCCCAAAGAATAATGCATTATATTCATTAAAAAATTCACCTACTTCCAGTATTAATTCAATATTTCTTTATATATTTTTCCCATTTGCTTGATAGAATTTTTCTTATCAAATTTTTCAACCGAGTTCATTATTTCGTTTTTTCTCATTGTATTCGAATCAACTAATTTCCTTATTCCTTCGGCAAATTCTTCCGGTTTATATGGATCAGCCAAATATCCATTTATTCCATCTTGCATATAATCTAATATTCCATGTACATTTGAAGCAACTACAGGTAATCCAGATGCCAACATTTCTATACCCGCTAATCCAAGTCCCTCTCTTGTTGAAGAAAGAGTTCCAATATCTGCGCAATGGCATATCTGTGGTATATCTTTTCTTAATCCAAGAAAAATTGTTTTAATATTATTTTCTTTTGCAATGGATTTTACCTCTTCTGTTGTAGCATCTTTATTCATTGCATTTCCACAATGAACAAACACTATTTGAGGATTTTTTAATATACCTAACGCTTGCAATATAACTTTTTGATTTTTTCTTTTAGAAAGTTCACCGACTGATAATATCATTATTTCATCTTTAGAAATTCCAATCTCTTCTCTATATTGTTCTCTATCTATAGTCACATTTTTAAATTTTCCTAAATCAACACCTACACCATTAATTTGATAAACGTTTTTACAATGCATATCTCTCGCATTTTCAAAGTCTTCTTTGTTTATTGTTATAATAGCATCACTATATCTAGACATGATGCTCTCTATAGTATTAAAAATTAACCAAGATTTCTTGCTTGATTTCTTGTGAAAATAAAATCCATGTGTTGTATAAGCAACTTTCATTCCTATTTTTCTATATTTTTTGCAACTCCATCTAGCAATAGCTCCAGCAATTGGTGTATGACAATGAACAAAATCAAATTTATTTTCTTTAACAATTTTTTTTAATTGAATATATGATTTTAATGTATCTAGCGAAATAGGTTTATTAGAAGAGAAGTCAACTTGAAAAAAATTCACGTTATTATTTGTAAAATATTCATCAATATTTTCTGCACCAGGATGATATTTATTGGCAGCACAATATACTTCATATCCCATTTTTTGCAATAACTCTATATCTGATGTCAAAAAACTTCTAACAAATCCTGCTAACGCTGTTACTATTAATGCTTTTTTCATTTCAATATCACCTTTTTAAATAAATTTTCATAATCATCAATAATTTTCTTCCAGCTATATTGTTCAAAAATTCTATTTTTAGCTTTTTCAGAATAAGCTTGTCTTTCTTCTGTTAAAAGTTCTTCAGATTTAGCAATTATATTTGCCAAATCCCCATCTTCTTTAGACCAATATAATGCACCATCTTCTCCAACTTCTCTATTAAATCCAACATCAAAAAGTAAATTCAATTCTGTTGTTGCTAACGCTTCAATTAGAGAGGGATTTGTTCCACCAACAGAATGTCCATGTAAGTATGCAAAAGCATTTTCTCTAATTTTCTTTATTAATTCTTGATCATATACGGTTCCAACAAATTTTATTCTTTCATCTTTATCAAAATTTGTTTTTTCTTTTAATTCATCATAAAATTTATTTTTTTCAACATTTGTTACAAGTACAAAATCTTTTTTTGTATCTGATTTCATGAATTCTTTAATCATTGTTTCAAAATTATTCTCTGGAACAAATCTTCCAACTGCTAAATAATATTCTTTTGCAGTAACTTTTTTCTCAGCATACCAATCAACTAATTTTTTATCATCATCTTTTAATATACTTTTCTCAGTATCCGCACCATAAGCAATAAAAGTTGTTTGTGGATTGTATTTCTTATAATCTTCTTTTATGTATTTTTCAATATTAATAGAATCACAAATCAGTAAATCAGCATGTTTTACCATTAATTGTTCTGATATCTTCCAATATTTTTTTATTAAAGCATTCCATTTTGCTCTTTTCCATTCATGTCCATCTGGATTAACGTATAATTTACATCCTAATTTTTTTAATATTTTTTTATAATGTCCCATAAATGGACCAATTCTACACGCTAGTATATATACAATTGCATTTTTCACATTATTTTCTTTAATGTGTTTTATAGAAGATCTTAACGCCATTATGTCATAATATACAGCTTTAGCAGGTCCTATATTAGGAACTTTTATATTAAAACATCTAGCATCATTATGTTCAAACTCTTCTGTATTTTTAGCCATACACGCAACGTGATATTTTATATTTTTATTTACTCTTTTTTGAGTCAAATTTTCTACAAACGTTTCAAATCCACCATAATTTGCAGGAATTCCCTTTGAACCAATAATATATACATTTTGTACTTCCACTTTAAAACTCTCCTTTGTCTATATAACAACATAAACAATCTATTAAATAATTAATAGATTGTTTATTGAATATTGCATATTTTATTATTCAGCCCCATCTCCATTTAACACTGCAGAAACAGTTTTAAATAATATTTTTATATCCATTCCTAAGCTGTAATTTTCGTAATAATTGATATCCATATCTAATCTATTTTCGAAAGTAACATCACTTCTACCACTCACTTGCCACAATCCAGTTATACCAGGTTTACATTGAATAATTGTTTCATAAGCATCTCCCATTTCTGGTTTTTCTGTTACCATATATGCTCTAGGTCCAACTAAACTTAATTCACCTTTTAAAACATTTATAAATTGTGGAAACTCATCTAAACTTGTTTTTCTTATGAATTCTCCAACTTTTGTAATTCTTGGGTCATTTTTTAATTTTTTATATGTACTATATTCTTCTCTTGCTTCTTCATCTTTTTCTAGTAGTTCTTTTAATTTTTCTTCAGCCCCAACTACCATACTTCTAAATTTGTACATTTTGAATATTTTTCCATTTTGTCCGATTCTGTCTTGTGAATAGAATAATGGCCCTTTATCTCCACAAATTCTATTTCCAAGCCAAATTCCTACTGATAATGGAATTAAGAAAATCATCCCTACTATTCCACCAAGAATATCTACAATTCTTTTTATAAATCTTGCTATTGATCTTGTTACATATTCAAAAGTATCCCAAGCCATTTCTCCAACTTGGTAAGTTTCTTTTTTTCTTAAAGTTACAAGTAAAGTAATTAAAGCTATTTTTGTATCTAGTATCATACTTCTTCTGTAATGATATCTTAAATCTAAATCTAATCTTTCATTAAATTCTAATCTTCTATTTCCAGCGATTTGATAAACTCCGGTAATTCCTGGTTTGTGAGCTACTATGTAATTGTAGTAATCTCCCATTCTTTCTTGTTCTTCTGGTAAATATGGTCTTGGACCAACAATTGCCATTTCACCTTTTAAAACATTTATAAATTGTGGAAATTCATCTAAACATTTTGCTCTTAAAACTTTTCCAAATTTTGTAAGTCTTGGGTCATTTCTTAATTTTCTATATGTATAATATTCTTTTGCAATTTCTTTGTCTTTTAGCATTGCTTCTAATATTTCGTCTGCGTTATTTACCATTGTTCTAAATTTGTACATTTTGAACAATTTTCCATTTTTTCCAATTCTTTCTTGTGTATAAAAAATTGGTCCGTTATCTTTATTTTTTAAATTTTGAAAAAACACAACCATTGATAATGGTATTAATCCAATTATTCCAAATAAAGAAATTATTATTTCAGTTATTCTTCTTATGAAATTTGCAACCAAAGTTCTAGCTTTTCTTGATAATCTTAAAAGTATATTTTCATGTACTTTTTCAATATCAAATGGTATAGCTATTTGATTCTCTTCCAAAATTAATTCCCCCTAAAATTATTATATCCGTAGGATAATCATTTAATATTATAGCACTATATATTTTTTATTTCAACCCTTTACGGTACACTTTTTGTTACAAAATTATTACAATCAAACAGTCTTTTTACTCATTTTATAATATATACCAAAAAATTTTTTCCAAGGATTTTCTATGTTTCCACAAAATATAAAAGTACTACTATATACTGGATTTAGTAGTACTTTTTAATCTAAAATAATTTTATCTTTATTAGTTTTTTACAACACTATTATTATATAGTTCATCTGGACAAATATCAGCTCCATTATTCCATCCTACAGATAAACCTGTAATTTTCACAGAATTGAATTTTTTTATGTCTTTTAATTCTTCAAAGGCTTTATAAGATAAATATGGTTTTACATCAAATACTTTTATTTCTCCATTATCAAATTCAACTAATAAAGTATAGTCTTCTTTAGCAATTACATTTATAGCCTTTGGTCTCATAAAATCACTCCAATCCTTTTATTTTTATAATTTCACCATCATTATTATATGCATACCATGCTGCATAAAGTTCTTCACGATGTATTTCTATCCAAGCTTCAATTAGTTTTATTTGTTTACTTGGCATATCACCATTTATTTGTTTTCCATCTATCGTTATTGATATTTCATATTCGCCATATTTAGCATGTATATGTGGTTTATGATGATGTCCTCCTATCTCTACATATATGTAAATTAAAATACCATAAAACTGTGATATTAAAGGCAATCTATCACCTCCTTTATAGTAACATATTTTTTTATTTTTTTCAATAATATAAATTTTTGAAAATTTGGCAGAAAAGCCATAGAAATAATTTTTTATAGAAAATAAATAAAATTATGTTAAATTTTGAAAAACTTAACATAAATACCTTTAAAAATCAATATATGAATCAATTTCAAACAAAAAAGCACTATTAAATCTTTTTCATTTAATAGTGCTTTTATCTATCTAGCTCCATCATCTTCTTTAGTTGGTCCTTGTTTTGCTGTTCTATCTTTTCCAGCTATTGCATTTAAAACATCATCTTCAATACTTAATGGTTCTTTTTCTTCTACTTCGATTCCTTTTTGTTCTAAATATCCTTTCATTTGATTTCTAAATTTTTCTGATAATTTTTCCCATTCTAGAGATTGTAATGTTTTAAATGGAATTGCAAGTGTAACTTCTCCTTGCTCTAGTTGTTCTCTTGTTACTGTTTCAAGCGCAATTTCTCTTTCTGGAGCATCTCTATCTTGCCCCTCTCTACCTACAGTCATTGCTTTTATTTTAAATCTTGATAATAAATCTTTTTGCATTTCAAATACTTTTGGATCTAATTCTTTCATATGGCTAAGATCTATTTCAAGAACACCATCTCTTTGTCTACTTACTTTTCTAATTTCTTCTAATGCTTCTAATAGTTTTAAATTTCTATCAAATACATTTCTTTGCCTATCTTGCATATCTCTTAATAACGCATCTTTATCTTGAAGTCTGAAATTACCATTATTAAGAGTAAGCTCAAATAAATCATTATGTTCTTCATCTTGCCTTTGTTCGTCTGCAAATTCTTCTGCTTCTTTTTGTTGAATAGCTACTTGTTCTGCTGCTTGTTGCTTTTCTTGTTCGTCTATTTCTTTTTGAATTTCCGTGACTAAATAAGGCCCAGCTAACGCACTAAATCCGCCTTTTTGATTTATTAGATTTAAAATCTCATCTTTTGATAAACTTGGAAATTTAGCTCTCAACCATTTTACAATTCCAACCTTTATTTCATTATCATTTTGTTCATCTGATTTTAAATCTACTGTTCCAAGGCGTCGGTTAACTATTTCTTCATTTTTTAAATTTCTTATTGACATTAATGTTGTTTTAATTTCATTATTTGTCACGTTCCATACTCCTCTCTATACATTAATTATATCATATTATCTATTTTTTCTCAAGGAAAAATCATTTTTTCGCCTATTTTTTCAACACTTTCGCACATTTTTACAACTTTTTATAAAATTTCTACATTCTTTAAAAACACTTTTTTATCTTATCTAAAATCACTACCAATAAATTCTATTTGCGTTTTATCGTTCATATACTTATAAAAACACCTTTTAGAAAAGTTTTTTATTAATTTTTTCTAAAAAATATCATTTCTTTAGGAGTATTTTACCTTGAAACGTTTTAAATTTTTTATTTTTAATACTTCATTTTTAATAATAACCTCCCTCATTTTCAGAGGAATTGATATTTACTTTACTGGATACATATCGAAAAAAATTGGTTCTGAACAGATGGGAATTTTCGGACTTATAATGTCAGTTTATCTTTTTGGAATAACTCTCGCCACCTCTGGAATAAATCTTGCAGTTACTAGAGTAATCTCAGAAGAACTAGCCTTAGACAATGTTGGTGGTGTAAGAAAAGTTATGAAGAGATGCTTATACATAACCTTACTTACAAGTATTTCAACAAGCCTAATCTTTTGGTGTAACACAGATTTCATTGTTACAAAATGTCTTCATAATAAAGTTAGTCCACAAGTAGTCCATTTAGTATGTTTAGCATTGCCATTAATCGCAATGTCTTCTGCTATTTCAGGATACTTTGCTGGTGTTAGAAGAATTTATAAAAACGCAATTGGGCAATTTATAGAGCATGTTGCAAAAGTAATAGTTACAGCTTTTATAGTAAATATTTATCTACCTTATGGTTTAGACTATGCTTGCTTTGCTTTAATTTTAGGAGACTTATTTTCTGAAATTATATCTTTTCTATACATTTATATAGTTTATTTGCTAGATAAAAGAAGATATTCCAATGCCCCTGAACTTGCAAAACATGATAATTATACTCATCGAATTGTTAGAATTTCAATTCCAATTGCAATAACCTCTTACATACGTTCTGGACTTTCTACATTTAAACAATTAATCATCCCATCTAGCCTCGAAAAAAGTGGAATCAACTGTAGCGAATCATTGTCTAAATACGGAATTATAAATGGCATGGCACTTCCTATCATAATGTTTCCAGATATTTTAGTAAAATCTTTTGCCAGCCTTTTAATACCTGAATTTGCAAGATATCATGCCAAAAAAGATTACAAACGAACCAAGCAAATGACAACAATTCTTTTATTTTTAATTGGTGGAGCAGCCATTGGACTTACAATTATTTTATTTATTTTTTCAGACTTCCTAGCAGGTTTAATTTACAAAGATTTATCTGTTGCTCATTACATAAGAATACTAGCACCTCTTGCCACATTCATTTACATAGATACCGTTGTTGACGCAATTTTAAGAGGCCTAGATGCTCAAGTTGGAGTTATGATTATAAATATTTTAGATTTAGCAATAAGCACAAGCTTCATTTATTTCTGTGTTCCAAAGCTTGGTCTTTTGGGTTACTTAATTTCAATTTATATGAGCGAAATTTTAAATTTTGTTGTGAGCTTAGGGCAGTTAATTAAGATTGTATATTTTAGATGTGAAAAGTAGCTTATCAAAATGATAAGCTACTTTTAAATATTTACTCAATAAAATTATAAGTATCCTCAGTTCCTTCAATTCCCTCCAAATTATAATACGTATCTGGAACTTCACCAACAATAATAGCCTCGCTAATTAAAACATCAGAAGTAATATCTTTTCCAAAAGCCGAAAACGGAGTTAAAATTCCAACTCTAGCATCAATATCTAAATAAATTTTATGATGAGTTTGGTTAATACCAACAGATTTAAATTCAGTCCTAACCATAGACTTAATATTTCCAGCACTCTCTAGTTCAATACTAAATTTCGGTTCAACATTTTTTAAGGCTCTAATTCCACTAACACTCCCCATATTTATAAAAACTGTAATAGTAGGAATCTTATCAAACTCTTTTTGAATATTAGAATTAATTTGACTTGTAATTTCGTTTATAGCAATAGAATTAGCTTCAATTAAACTAATTTTCCCGATTAATATCTTTATCAATTGTAATTAAATCATTATATGTATAGTTTTGCATAACCTTATAAACTTCATCATTTATAATTTTATTTCCCTTCGAAGCTGCTGCTGTTTCACAAGAAGATTTAAAAATCGGGTAAGCGCTTTTTAAAAACATTCCAACACTCACTACAATTGAAAAAAACATGATAAGTAAAACAGCTTTAACACTTTTTAACTCTCTAAAATTTGGAAGCTTAATTCTCCATCTCGAATAAAGTTTATCTGCCATCACACCTCCTTTAAATTAAAAAGACGGTTGCCCGCCTTTTATCTCATAATATAAAGTCTATCCCCAACTTTTAGCTTATCCGGATTTTCCAAATTATTAATAGCCAAAATATCTTTCATACAAACCTTAAAACGTTTTGCAATTTCCCAAACAGAATCTCCTGGTTTTACAAAATACATGCACATTTTATAATCATTTTCCTCTTCACACTCGCTGCACTCAACATCTTCAATAACAGTAACATTTCTTTCACAGCTTGAAACTTTTCTAGCCAAAATTTCCATGTCACAATTCACAACTTCATTACTAACTGTGAATTGTTTTCTTCCAATTTCAAAATCTACATTATCATCATTCTCAAGTTTAATCATAAAAGGAAGCACCACTTCTTTAACATTAAGTCCATTTCTATTATCAGCTTCATAATAAATATTCAAAATTGTTTCACATTCACAATTATAATAATTACCAGACTTTGTGCTGCTTACTTTTCTCACCTTTGTATTAACATCCAAAATATTTAAAATATCTTCAACAGTAATTCTTTCATTTATATTTACTCTTTCCATACTAGCTTGAGAATCTACTGGAACCATAATCTCTTTTTTAGAAAAACTTATATTATTTCTTATTCCATACATATCTTGAATAACATCAATTGTTTTTGTTTCATACACACAGCACATAACTTCAAATTCAATTTGGCAAGTTATACTGTGTTGTTCTTTGGAATTAACTTTAAAAAGCATATTTCGTGTTGAATAATCTACTTGGCATTGATGGCTGTCTGTTACTTTTTCAATATCAATAAAACTCATTACTGGTATTGTAGAGCTTGCCATTCCTATTCGTCCATCCTCTGCTAAGAATACAATTTTTACATTAGCATCAGCTTTTGCCAATACTTTATTATAGCTGATTTTGTTTTCTAAATTTGTAACTTCTATATCTGTTTTTAATATTTCTGCAACTGCAAATGAATTATCTACAGATATATCTTCTTTTATTGAAGATTTTACTTTATTGCTTCCTACTAATGATTTTATCCCTAAGGTTTCTTGTAATTTTTGAGTTCCTTCAATTTCATTAAAATCACTAGTTATATTTACTTCCGTTTTTTCGAAAACTTCACATTTTACTTTCAAACTAGCTTTTATGCTTATTTTTCTTTCATTTAAAACTTTAGCTTCTATTGTTTCTATTGTAATTTTTTGTTTTGAAAAACAGGCCTCTTTTATTTCATTTTCTTCTATGCTATCTGAAAACGCTAGAGTTGTTTGAATACTTCTAGTATCTCCATTATCTGCCAAGTATACAACATAAGTATCTATATTCCCATCAAATCTCACTCTTCCATTTCCAACATCTTCCTTATATATGTAAGGAACTCCGTTTGTGTTTATTATACTAACAATGTCTGGTTTTATATCTGGAACAATAATATCTCCGCTAACTTCTAAAATCTTTGTACTCGTTGCAATTTTTTTATTTATTATGACTGCATTTTTTTCCATAAAAAAATCCTCCTTAAATGATATCTTTCTATACCATTTATATGAGGATAAAACAAAAAAATTCCTAATTTATATTAGGAATTTTCTACAACTTCATGTTGAATTCTTGTTTTTTTAACTTCTAATTGTGGTTGTACTAATGGTTCATAATTTTCTCCATTATACATACTTACTTCAACTGATCTTGTAAATAAATCAGTATAATTATAAGAGCCCACTCTATTTGCCTCTTCAAATTTTACTCTGAAGTAACTGTTATATACATTTTCGATTACTGCGGCTTTCTCTTGTGGTTTACTTCTCTTCCCTGGTGATTCTTTTATTATTATTTTTTGTCCTATGTTTTCTCCAATATTTTTTCTTAAGTCTGCAATTTCAGATCTGTAAATTCCCATTTTCCAGCCCCCTACTTCTTTCGATTTGTTGTATCTCTTATATCACGGTTCCCCTCAATTGTCAAAAGCTGTCAAGAGAAGTCATTTCCTTGTACTCTTTCTGCATCAAGGCTTTGCAAACTTATTTTTCTTATTTATCATTTAAATTACTTCTTTGTTACATAATGATTACATTCCTTGTTTTGTATTGAAATATTAACCATTTGGCCTAGTTACGTTTTTTATAAAATCTTTCTTATTTTTTCAACATTATCTTTTTCATGGCTATATTTTAATTTAGTTGCCATCCCACCTCTTATATGTCTTTCTGCTTTATTTTTATCTAAAACCTTCCTCACCTCCATTGCCAAGTTATAATTAATTTTAAGAAGTCTTTGACTAACATCTTTATGTATTGAGCTTTTACTAATACCGAACTTTTTGGCCGCTCCTCTAACAGTATCTTCTGTTTCAATTATATATTGTGCAACTTGAATTGCACGTTCTTCTATAGATAATCCTTTCATATTATAAAGAAAACCTCCAACTGAATAACTTTGTTAAAGTGTATTCAGCTAAAGGCTGTACTAGAACATTTTATTATTTTCTTTTTTTATAAAATTTATTCTTCATCATCTAATATTTTTGTGCTATATTAATAATAATCTTTTCACTGTATTTTTTTGAATATTAGTATTCTTCTATTTTTACGTAGATTTTCTCTTCATTCCCATATATCTTTTCAACTTCAATTTTTGTAATTTGATTATCATCTTTAAAAGCCATTTTGTTTAAGGCATCTAATATTATTTTTACAATATTATCTATATCCGGTTTCTTTGTTGGACTCAATTTTCCTTCCATAATAAGTTCTTTATCCTTTTTTGTAGCTGTTTTAGGAATTTTAAATTGAGCAACTATTTTTACAGAAACTCTATTTTCCAAAGGCACATATCTTGGATATTTTAGTTTAAAATATTGTTTTATTAACATTTCATAGTCTTTTGTATTTTCTGGAGTGTATGCTTTGCAAGTATAAGTATTTACTCTTGGTCTAGCTTTTCCTTTTATATCTCCAATAACTTCAAATTCGAATCCCATATTATTCTCCGTTTATTTACTTTTCATTATAATAATCTTGTAATTCTAATTTTTTTATTTTGGTCTTTTAGCTTTAAGTTTTTATTAAAATAAGTAATCTCAAAATTATTAATCTTTTTTACAATGCATTAACCTTTTATAAATAATTTTGCTCCATCTTTTGTTGCTTCTACTCTAGCATGTCCACCTACTGGGAATGTTATTATTGGTGTTGTATGTCCAAAGTCAACTCCAGCAATAACAGGAATATTTTTTAGTTCTGGTTTATCAAATATTTTAAACCATTTTTCTTTTGTCATACAAGAACCTTTTTGAGCTCTACCACAAACAATTCCTTTTACTGTTTTAAATTCTGGCATATGCATTAAAGATTGAAGATTTCTGTCAAATTCCATTAAGAAAATTGGCCCAGATAATTCATCATCTTCTAAGAAAAGAATTTTATTTTCAATATTGGGCATATACTCAGTACCTTGTAACAAATTTAAAGTACATAAGTTTCCACCAACTATATCACCTTCTGCTTCGCCTTCATTAATTACGTACATCCCTTCGTTAGGCTCAAAATGTCTGTTTTCTTGATCTATAAACCAAGCTTCATCACTCCATTCTTTTGAAGAAACTACTTCAAATTCCTCTTCCCCGAAAAACATTTTCTTGAAGTGTTCTAAAGAATATTCAAACCCTTTAAGCATTCCAAAACTTGAATAGTGAACTCCAGAATAAGTTACTAATCCTGTTTTTGCATGGATTGCATTTGAAAGCGCTGTTATATCAGAAAATCCACAAAAGATTTTTGGATTCATCTTTATAGCATCATAATCTATATAATCTAATAATTGATTTGAATTGAATCCACCAATTACTGTTAATATTGCTTTTACATTTTTATCTCTAAAAGCTTCATTTAAATCTTCTACTCTAGCATCTCTAGAAGCACACATATAATCAGGATCAGCTTCCATTACATGTTTTCCAAAAGTTACTTTTAAGCCCAAAGCTTCTAATCTTTCTGTTGCTAATTTTTTGCAATCTTCTCCTAAAATTTTCATACTTCTAGATGGAGCAATTACTCTAACTTCATCTCCTGCTTTTAATTTACTTGGTACCATATTTTGTCCTCCTTTTATTTTAGAATTTATATAAATTACCGACTTAATAAGTTGCATAATTAATTACTTATTAAATTACTACTTACTTGCCAATTTACTTAATAATTTGTTTAATCAATAAATTTCATTCTAAAACTTTTTGTTATTATATCATTATGTTTTAAAAAATAAAACCATATTTGTACAAAAAAGCAGCTATTTCTAGCTGCTAATGTTGATTTTTTATTTTTATCTAATCTGCATTGATTGTTAAATCTTTGCAAGCTTACAACAAATACTACTAATTGCAAGAAGCACAATATATACTAATACAATTCCAGCACCTGTTGGCATGTTTAAGAAAAATGAAGTAAATATTCCAATTATAAAACATATAATTGAAGTAAGAACACTCATTACAACTAAACCTTTAAAACTTGTCGTAAATTTCTTGGCAATAATTGCTGGAAAAACAATTAAGCTAGAAATAAGCATTGTTCCCATCATTCTCATTCCAACAACAACTACTAATGCAGTTAAAAGTGCAATTAAAAATTGATAAAAAGTTACATTTATTCCTGTTGTTTTCGCATATTTCTCATCAAAAGTTACTAAAAATAATCTGTTATAAAAAGCTATGTAAATTCCAATTGAAAGCACGGTTAAAATAATACTTAAAATAACATCTCCTGCGTTCATTGCTAAAATACTTCCAAACATGTAATTGTAGCTATCTGTTCCAAATCCACTTGTAAAAGATGTAATAATTACTCCTAAGGCTAAAGCTCCTGTTGCAACTAAAGCAATTATGATATCTGCTGATTCGCCTTTCTTTTGACTAATAAACATTATTATTATTGCTGCAATAATTACTATTGGAATCGAAACTGCAATTGGCGGTAAATTTAAAGCAACCGCTAATGCTAAAGCTGCAAATCCTACTTCTCCAAGTCCATGTCCTATCATAGAATAATTTTTTAAAGTTAATATAACTCCAATTAAAGCAGCTGAAAAAGATATTGCTATTCCACAAAGAATTGCTCTTTGCATGAATGTATATGATAATAAATTAATTATATCGTTCATTTTAAAATCCTTTCCACCCCTCTGAATTCCCGTCATATTTAACTGTTTTCGCTAAAGAAATTATTCTAGGTTTTATTTCATTTATTTCTTCTAAATCATGTGTTGCCATTACTATTGTCATTTTATTTTCTTTATTTAAATTTTCTAATATTTTATATAATTCTTTTGTTATATTGTAGTCAAGACCTGTTGCTGGTTCGTCTAAAATTAAAAGTTTAGGCTGACGAACTAAAGCTCTTGCTATTAAAATTCTTTGTTTTTGACCACCAGATAAGTCTCCAATTCTTCTTCCTTGAAGTTCTTCTATTTTTAAGTCTTTAATAACTTTTTCATATATTTCTTTATCTTTTTTTGTATAAAAAGCTAGTTTCCCATGTTTTTGAGTTCCTGACATTATTATTTCTTTTGCTGTTGCAGGAAAATCTAAATCTTTTAAATTTGTTTGTGAAAGATAAGCTACTTCATCTAAAGAAATGTTTAAATTAACTTGCCCCTCTTCTGGTTTTAAAAGTCCTACAATAGTTTTAACTAAAGTACTTTTTCCAGATCCATTTTCTCCTACTAAACAAACATATTCCCCGTCTTCAATTTTAAAGTTAATATCTTCTATTGCAACATGATTTGAATATGAAACTTTTAATTTTTCAACTTCTAATATAGTCATTTTTTTGCCTTTCTAAAATTTCTTTTTATTTTATAAATTTATCTGTCATTTTTTTATTTGTTAATTAATCTTTTAGTAATTGTCTTATAAAATTCACTTAAAACTTGTTTCATAAAATTTCCTTAAAACTTATTTCATAAAATTCTCTAATCTTTTTATAAATTTAATCTATTTTAATCCTTGTTTTAAACTCTCTATATTTTTTCTCATCAATGATACATAAGTATCTTTTTCTGGATTTCCATTATGAATTGAATATAAAACTAAAGGCTCTGCATTTGTTTCTTCTGAAATCATTTTAGCTACTGTACCTTCACTTAACTCTTCATAATAAACAACTGGCATTTCATGTTTATTTATATAATCTATAACAGATTTTACTTTTGCTATACTTGGATCTTCACCATGTCCACAATTTGTGTAAACACTTACAAATTTTAAACCATATTGTTCAACAAAATATGCATAAGCAAATTCTCCACCAACTGCAATCTCTTTTCGCACAGAGTTTTCCACAATTTCTTCTATTTCTGTGTCTAACTTTTCTATTTCTTTCTTATAGTTATCTGCATTTTGTTTATAATATTCTGCATTTTCTGGATCAATTTCACATATTGCTTCTAATATATTTTCAATCATTATAATAGCATTATCTAGATTTTGCCAAATATGACCATCATACATATCTTGATGCTCACAGCTCTCTGTATGAGTATGTTCATCCTCACTATGAACATGATTTTCGTCATGCTCATGGTTGTTATGTGCGTGATTTTCTTCCTCATTATTAGCAACTTCATCATGATTATGTTCTTCTGTTTCAATTTCACTATTTATATGTCTTGATTCGAAATCTTCTATTTTAATTAGTTCAATATTATCTGATACATCAACAATTTTACAATTAGATTCTTCTAATGTTTCTACAATATCTTCTGTCCATGGTTCTAAAAAAGTTCCTGTATATAAGAACATATCTGTGTTGTCTAGCATGGTTACCATATCTTGTGCTGTTGGTTCAAAATTATGAGTTTCTACCCCAGCCCCAACAAGCAAAGTCACATCTGCTTTATCACCTACAATTTGTTTTGCAAAATCATATTGTGGAAATAAAGTTGCAACTATTTGAATTTTATTTTCATCTTTTATGCTAAATTCAGGTTTAAATGCTATAACAAGAGAAATCATTATAATTATTAATATTAAAAAGCTTATAAAAGCTGTTACTATTTTTCTCATATTTTCCTCTTTTTTAATTTTATTTTATAATATTTTAATTACCTATTATCTATTTTATATTTCATATTTGATATTTCATATTTTATATTTTATTAATTCTTTTACTGTTGCCTTTTATTATCCTAAAATTTATTAATCTAGTATAATAAAAATTTTTCAAAAAACTTTATTATTTAGTTTTTCTGCATATTATAGAATACTATATTTTGTGTATTTTGTCAACTTTATGTAAATATGTAAAAAACTTTATTTTATTCATTTTTCGATAAATATCAACATCTTTGTTTTAACGTAATCAATTATCATTATTGCACAAAAAAGAAGTAAGTTTTCACTTACTTCTAACTTATCTTATTTAATTTTAAAATGTAACTAAGAAAAGCTTTATTGTTGCAACTAAATCATTTACATTTGTTAAATGCATCATATGATCGCCTTCTATTGTTTCTATTTTTTGAATCATTGAATTTGTAATTAAGCTTGTTGATAAAGTGTTTAAATCAACTGTAGCTCCTAAGTTTTTCTTAGCATCATCATATTGTTTTACTGTATCTGAAGCTAAAATTTGAAGCGTTGGTAAATAATCTGGATATTTGTAATTTACCATTTCAGTCATATTGTCCCTTAATTTTTCAACTTCTCTAACCATTGTTCGAGACAAATAATTGCTTCCTATTCTATTTCTATATACAGAAAGTTCTTCTTTTCCATAAATTTCAGGCATTTCTCTCATTTCATTTATATAGAAAATATCTTCTCTGACATAACTTAAAATACGTTCAAATCCAGTTAATTCAAAAATTGATGTAATGTTTATATTTGAAATATCAGTATCTAGTTTTTCTTGATAATATTTATCGTTTATTTGTGCTGGATATAAACCATCAATTGAAACAATTCCTTGAACTAATTCTGGATATGCTTGTTGGAAATACATAGCATATATATTTGAATGTGAATGTGGCATTAATACATAAGGTCCTGGAATTTCATACATTTCTAAAGCTTTTTTTATTTCATTAACAATATTTTCGTTTGTTCTTGGATTTTTCTTCATGGACATACTATATCCATATCCAAAATATTCAACAATAACTACTTTATATTCATCTTTTAATCCATCAGCCAAAGCTTTATATTGAATTATTGGTGATTGAGAACCAAATCCAGCTAATATTACTATTGTTTTTGGACCATCTCCTACTGTATACATATTCATCATTTTATTGTCATCTTCATAAACCATAACTAAATTTTTATATTGACCTTTATATCTAGTTGAAATTTCACTCATTTTAACAACATTATGTAATATCATACATATAAATAATACAAGTAATATTTTTAGTCCCCAAGTAACTAAAAAGTCTTTTATCATCTCAAAAAATCCAAAAATCTTAAATAATATTTTGTTTAACATATATTTCTCCTTTGCATACTAATCTAAAGCATATTGTGAATTATAAATTTTATCTAGCATTTTAACTTCAACAGAAAAACTTTGATTTTCTGACTTATCCACAATTACCTTGAAAACATCAACATTTTCACATAACTTTGTTTTATTATAATAAATTATATTTCCAAGTTTTACAAAAGTTGCTGTTGTACCGTCACCTTTCTGAAATGTTATATAATAACTAGTTGTATCATTATTATCTACCAATCCAGATGATTGTATTATTACATTAGGTGTTTGAATTGTTTTTAATAAATATAAATTTAACATAGAATAACTAGTATTTGCTACTGTTTCATCGTTTGCATTCTTTAGATTTGCATAAAAATATGACATTAATCCTCCTACAACACAAACCATTATTGTAAATACAATAACATATATAGTTAAATTGGTCATAATTTTTGTCGTTGTTTGCATATTATATACACTTTCAAAAAAATTCCTATATTAAAAATATAACATATATTGACTTTTTTAGCAATAATATAAAAAGTTAAATTAGTATATTTTATAATCAGTATCCTCTCTTCTTTATCATGATTTAAAAATTTTAACGCTCAAAATTCGTTCGATAATTTTTTCTCACATGTTTGCTTATACATTCAAAATTCTAATTAATTTATATAAAATCAATTAATTTAATTTGAATATTTTGAAGTACAAAAAAAGATGAATCTTTTGATTCATCTTTTTTATATGTGAAATTAAATTAGACTATTTTAATTCAACAGTTGCTCCAGCTTCAACAAATTTAGCTTTCATAGCTTCAGCTTCTTCTTTAGCTACGTTTTCTTTAATTGTTTTTGGTGCTCCATCAACTAATTCTTTAGCTTCTTTTAATCCTAATCCTGTAATGTCTCTAACAACTTTGATTACAGAGATTTTGTTTGCTCCAGCATCTGTTAAAACAACATCAAATTCTGATTTTTCAGCTGCTCCACCTTCTGCTCCAGCTCCTGCTGCAGGTGCTGCAACAGCTGCTGCTGTTACTCCGTATTTTTCTTCAATTCCTTTTACTAATTCAGCTAACTCAACAACTGTTAAGCTATCGATTTCTTCTAACATTTTATCTGTTTTTTCACTCATTTTAATATCCTCCTAAATTTTTTATTTTATTTTTATTTTTAAATTTTATTTTGATAGTTTACTATCATTTTAAGTGAATGTACTTTTTGTAAAGTACGAAAATGTATATTAAATTTTATTTAATACTTTTTAATTAAGACGCTAACTATTTAGCTTCTTCTTCTTTTTTAACTCTAACTGCATCAAGTGTAGCAGCAAGTTTTGAAACGTTTGCAAGTAAGCATCCAGCCAATTTTGCAATAAGTTCTTCTCTTGATGGTAATTGAGCAAGAGTTGTTAATTCTTCTACTGATGATACTTTTCCGTCTAATACTCCACCTTTAATTTTATAGAATTCATTTGCTTTAGCAAATTTATATATAGCTTTTAATGATGGTAAGTATTCTTCTTGAGCTATAATAACAGCTGTTGGTCCTTCTAAAGCTTCATCTAATGTGTCTATTCCACATTCTTTTAATGCTCTTCTTGTTATGTTGTTTTTGATAACAGAATATTCTCCACCAACTTCTCTTACAGCTTTTCTTAATCCTGTTACATCAGCTACGTTGATTCCTCTATAGTCTACTAAAAGAACTAAACTAGCATCTTTCATTTTTTCAGCTAATTTTTTTACTTCTTCTTCTTTTTGTTTTAAGATAATTTCACTAGCCAATTTAATTTCACCTCCACTATTTATATTAAATTATTTTTTTACATATTAACTATTGTATTTTTTTAAAGAAATACAAAAAACTCTTTGTTACCAAATAACTTACAAGGCAACAAAGAGTCTTTTAATCCGATCTCTATTTTTTGTTACCTCGGTAGGATTTACTTTTTTACCTACTGTCTTTGGTATCTATTTTAAAATTTAAACTTCAATTATTTTTGATTTACATATACGCTAGGTCCCATAGTTGTTGTTAAAGCAACACTTTTAATGTATTGTCCTTTAGCAGCAGCTGGTTTAGCTTTGATTATAGCATCTATTAATGTTTGGTAGTTTTCTGCTAATTTTTCAGCTCCAAAAGATACTTTTCCAATTCCAACGTGAATGATGTTTGTTTTATCTAATCTGTATTCAACTTTACCAGATTTGATTTCAGAAATTGCTTTTGTAACATCCATTGTTACTGTTCCTGATTTAGGGTTTGGCATTAATCCTTTTGGTCCTAATACTTTACCTAATCTACCGATTACACCCATCATATCAGGTGTAGCTACGATAACATCATAATCAAACCAGTTTTCTTTTTCGATTTTTGGAACTAATTCTTCAGCTCCTACGAAATCTGCTCCAGCAGCTTCAGCTTCTTTAGCTTTATCTCCTTTAGCAAATACTAATACTTTTAAAGATTTACCTGTTCCATGAGGTAATACAACTGTTCCTCTAACTTGTTGATCAGCATGTTTTGAATCAACACCTAATTTAACGTGTAATTCAACTGTTTCATCAAATTTTGGTTTTGGCATTTTTTCTAATAATTCTAAAGCTTCTTTAGCTTCGTATTCTCTTGTGCTGTCTACTAATTTAGCAGCTTCTTGATATCTTTTTCCTCTTTTCATTTTTCCTCCCGTGGTACTAACGAGTAATTATACATACTCTCCCAAATTTAATTTTTATTTATATATTTTAAAAATATATACTTAAGATAATTAGTCAACTACAACTACACCCATTGATCTAGCTGTACCTGCAACCATACTCATAGCTGCTTCTACTGATGCAGCATTTAAGTCTTCCATTTTTTGTTCAGCAATTGCTCTAACTTGATCTTTAGTTATTTTAGCAACTTTATCTTTGTTAGGTTTTCCTGAACCGCTTTTTAATCCTAATGCTTTTTTGATTAGAACTGCAACTGGTGGAACTTTTGTAATAAAAGAAAATGTTTTATCTTTATATACAGAAATAACAACTGGTATGATCATACCTGGTTGACCTGCTGTTCTATCGTTGAATTCTTTAACAAATTGCATAATATTAACACCTGATGAACCTAAAGCTGGTCCTACTGGTGGAGCTGGTGTAGCTTTTCCAGCTTCTATTTGTAATTTAATAACATTTACAACTTCTTTCTCTGCCATTTCTACTTAGCACCTCCTTCTTAGTTAACTTTTTGAACTTGTGAAAATTCTAATTCTACTGGAGTTTCTCTTCCAAACATAGAAACTAAAACTTTTACTTTTTGTTTTTCTTTATTTATTTCTTGAACTGTTCCGATAAATCCTTCTAATGGTCCGTTAACAACACTAACTGTATCATTTACGTCATAGTCGATATTTACAGGAACTGCATCAAATCCCATATTTCTTATTTCGGCATCTGTAAGTGGAATAGGGTCTGTTCCAGAACCAACAAATCCTGTAACACCTCTAGTATTTCTTACTATATACCATGATTCTTCTGTTACTATCATTTTAATAAGAACATATCCAGGGAAAACTTTCTTTAAATTAGTTTTTCTTTTTCCATCTTTTATTTCTACTTGTTCTTCCATTGGAACAACTATATTAAAGAAGAAATCCTCTAGTTCTCTATTTTTAATAGTTTTTTCTAAGTCTGTTTTTACTTTGTTTTCATAACCAGAATATGTATGAACTACATACCACTTTGGCTCTAATTTATTCTCTTCTTGAGACATATTTTAGCCTCCCTTTTATATTCTTCGATTATTAGTAACTAGAATTACTAATTAACTTCCTCTACAGAATTCCTATTATTGTTCAGTAGTAGCTTCGTTATTTGTAGTTACTGTATTTTCTGTAACATTAGCTGTATTTGTTTGAGCATCATCTGCAGTTTCCGCTTCATTAGAAACCACATTATTATCATCTATTGTTACATTTTCAATTACAGTATTTGTATTTTCTTCTACATTCTCACTTGAGCTAGATGTAACTAGGGCTTTTAGTTTTTCTACTCCATAAGTATTTAAAGACTCAAATATAACATCTAAAACAAATACTATTGCACAAACAACTAATACTATAGTTATAACTGCTACAGTATTATTAATTAGTTGTTTTGGTGTAGGCCAACTAACTCTTTTTAATTCTGCTTTAAAATCTTTAAAAAAGCTTTTTTTATTATCTTTTTTTGCAGCGTCTTTTTTAGTTGCTGCTTTTTTTGTAGATTCTTTTTTTGCGCTTTCTTTTTTTACATTATTCTCTTTATCATTTACTTCTTTAGCCATCTTAACTCCTCCTATAAAGGTTTTATCTATTTAGTTTCTTTATGAGTTGTACGTTTTTTGCAGAATTTACAATATTTAACTACTTCTAATCTTTCTGTGTTGTTTCTTTTATTTTTTGATGTCATGTAATTTCTTCTTTTACATTCTGTACATTCTAAAATGATATTTTCTCTTGGTCCTTTTGCCGCCATCTTTAACTACACCTCCGTTTACTGTTTTATGAAGCTTAAATTTTTTATATTTTTATTTTTAACGATGTGATGCATGTTTCTTAAATACATGCTTATATACTTTACCACAAAATATATGATATGTCAACAATTTTACATGATTTTTTGATATTTTTTAAAAGTATTTTCTTCTTATTATATATAGTAATTATTGTAATAATTTTATTGAATAAATTTACATATATTATATAACTACTTATATAATACTTCATAACTCAAATTCAACATAAAATCATATTTGTTATATATAAATTTAAGTTCATTTTATAATTTTCCTTTTTATTTCATATATAAATTTAAGTACTTTTTTATAACATTTTCTTCTTTATTTTATTAATAAATTTAAGTACTTTTATATAGCATTTTCTTTTTATTTTATAAATAAATTTAAGTTCTAATCATAATTTTTATAATTTAAAAATTTCTATTTAAAACCAATCATTCATTTAATCATTAAAATTATTTTCTTTTATTGTTTGACTTTCTATTTTTTTTCTTTTCAACTGAATAACCAAATTTTCCTAATTTTTTTCCTAATTCGTAATAACCACCATTTGCATAAGCAATTAAATTACATTTTGAAATATCAAAAGCTCCATTTTCATTTATATACTTTTCATCCGCGTCAATTGAAAGAACTTCTGCAATAAATGTTGTATGACTGCCATAATTTTTTTCTTCAATCACTTTGCATTCAATTGATACAGGGCTTTCTTTTATCAATGGTGCTTTTATATATGTTGCTTTTTCTTTTGTTAATTTCATCTCTTTAAATTTATCGAACTTTGCTCCGCTTCTTACTCCACACCAATCAGTTGCATACGCTAAATCTTTATTAGTTAAATTTATTGCAAATTCTTTATTTTCTTTTATAAGATTATAAGAATATCTTTCTGGTCTAACTGAAATATAAACAATCGCAGGATTGGTATTTAAAATGCCTGTCCATGCGACTGTTAATATATTTGAATTTTCCATATCACCAGAAGTGATAAGTGCGGCAGGTATTGGATATACAAAAGTTCCTGGTTTCCAAACTTTTTTAGCCATTATCTTGCCCCTTCATCTTTTTTTGTTTTCGAAGAACTTTGTTGTCTTGCTTTATTTCTTTCATATTCACTAATTAAATTGTATTGCATTATATCAAGCTCAGTACTTGAACAATAACTTTCAAAGCTTTTTGCCTTTAACCCATTAATTGTTCCTGGATGATATTTTGCATAATAAGCTGCTGCTAAATCTGATTTTCCAACATCAGACGCTCTAATTCTTGGACCATCATCAGTTTCAAGTACAGTACCTATATATCTGGCATTATTTCTTATTGCGTTTGACAAAAATTCATCAGAAAAATATACTTTTACAAAAAAGTCTTTCAAATTTTCTGGAATGTCTCTATTTAGAAATGCATTAAGTTTTTCTTTTGTTTTTCCATCAACAATCTGAGCAACGGAGCTTTGTCGTTCTGTTTTTGTTCCACCAAAACGAGTTGGTACTTCAACATCTTGTGTAATTGTAAATCCATAAGGTTTTTCTCCCGGATCTTCTGGTTTTTCTCCAATTGGTCTAAAAGTCATTTTATCTAATGGTTGCATCAATACAAAATATGTTTTTGTACCATCCTTTCCCAGACGAGTTATTCCTATTAATTCAGGCATTCCTGCAGTATTGTCTATATATACTCCATCTTTTTCAGCAGTATTTCTATATTTTAATTTTCCATGTCTAAATGCAATAACTCTTTGATTTTCAATACCATTTTCTGAATATTGAGCTTCAATATCACAAATTAATTCTGGTTTTTTATAAGATTCATAATTCCAAGCATTTTCATTTTTTTGTGGCTCTCTTTTTAATTTATCAAACATTTCAGGTATTGATGAACTATTCGGATTTCTAGTTTCTGCGACTATTGAGGGTTTTATTTCTGCTGTAACAAATTTTCTTCTTTTAAGTTCACATACTGTAGAAACTTTGGCCTTTTGCATTGCTTTTAATGCTTCTGCTTTAATATGCTCAGTTGCTTCCTCGTAATATTCATCATATTCTTTTAAACCATTACGTCTATGTATAATTTTCTTTATTGCTTGTAATTTATCCCATTCAGGGTATCTTCCAAATTGTCTATCCTTATGATTAACCGCTCTAACTTTATCTTCTGCAGTAGGAATATAAACTGTTTTTAGTAAAAGGACTTTAGCTGAATCAATTTCCTCACTAGATAAAAATTGTACTGCATTACTTACAATTTTATCTCTTAAAGGTTTTTGCTCAGGTTTTGACATTGTTTTTTTTGCGTATTCTAAATAATCTTTTATTGTAACAAAAAATTGACAATCTGGATTATCAGCACAAGTTTCTTTTAATTCATCAAAAATTCTATTAAATTCTTCATCTGAAACTTTATCACTACTATCTTCAAATAATGTAGAAGTATTAGTTTTTGCCTGTAACAAATTAATAAATTTTTCAACTTCTTTTTCATAATTTATAGTATAACCTCTAAGTTGACCAGGTTGTAAATCTAATTGAGTCATACAATTGATTAAATTAGCAAGTGAAAAGTCCTTGTTTAAAACAGGATGGTAACCATTTAAAATAGTATAAATACTTTTATTAATACCATCATCTATAAAATCATAAATATCATATTCTGTTTCAGCTTTTGATACATTGTACATAAGAGCACCTCATTTGTTCTATTTAATTTAAAATAAAATAAATATAATTATCCTATTTTACAAAAGTATTATATATATAACAGGCTTTTTTTTCAAGCGTTATGCGAAAAAAAGATAGTATAAATGAAAATATATTTTCACATTACACTACCATTTTATTAATCATTGTTTATTAATCCTTGTTTATTAATTACTGTTTATTAATTATTAGTTACAGTCTTTCACTTAACTATTTCTTTAAAATCTTAATTGATGTTCTTAGCTCTTAAATAGCAAACATCAATTGTCAATAACTTCTGTAATTTTATAATTTTCATCATTGCGAATAGATTCAAATTCATCTGATTTTATTGCTTTTGTAAGTTCTTTAAAAATATTCCATGCAAATATAATTACAGCTATAGAAACAGCACTTATCATTATAATCCTAATAATTTTTTGTATTTTTTGAAGATCTTTATCAATTGGAGTATCAAATTTTTGTACATCGTCTGATTTGGTTGAATTTTGTTTTTCAATATTTTTTGGTATATTAAAATTATTTACATCATATTCACCATTATTTGTTTCGTCTTCTTTCATAATTTTCTCCTCAATTTTATTTCTTTTGTTATTAATATTAACTTTAAATATTATAACATATATAAGAAAAAACAAAATATATATTAGAAAAAAATTTAAATATTACTTTAGCTCTTGTTTTGCAATCTCAGAGCATAAAAAAACGATTTTCTCTTGTTGGATACCCCAAGAGTACTTCTTCACTTGCTCTGAAAGTTCGGGAGCTAAACCAACTCTTCTTGCAACATTTCATATTGTGTTCATTGGTTCAATAAATTCAAAAAGGAAATAAAAAATGGATATAAGCTTATGCTTATATCCATTTTTGGCTCCTCTTGTTGGACTCGAACCAACGACCTATCGGTTAACAGCCGAGCGCTCTACCAACTGAGCTAAAGAGGAATATAAAAACTGGCGACTTCCTATTTTCCCAACAAGGTAACTCGTAAGTATCTTCGGCACTAAGGAGCTTGACTTCTGTGTTCGGCATGGGAACAGGTATTTCCTCCTCGTTATTATCACCAGAAATTTGTCGTATACTATTTTTACATAGCACACTCAAAAATACATAGATAAATGTTACTTTACTTTCTTAGGCAAAACTTTTGTGGTTAAGCCCTCGATCTATTAGTAATGGTCAGCTACATGTATCACTACACTTCTACCTCCATCCTATCAACCAGGTCGTCTTCCTGGAATCTTACTATCTTACGATATGGGATATCTTA
>JAFXGW010000022.1 GCA_017536685.1 Clostridia bacterium
GCAAGTCTTGGACATTCAGCTGTACCACTTACTTTAGTACGAACTCTAGCATGTCTTCTATCTCTTTCAGCTTTTCTATTTATTTTGCTAATCATTATATTTCTCCTTTCTAGGTTTTTCCTTCTAGGGGTATATCTAATCCCTTAAAATTATTTGGTATATTTTCCTTTAAGGGATTAAATATACCCCCTAAAGTAAACTATAACCTAATATGAACATTATTTTAATTAGTCAATTAATTTCTATTTTTTACCAGCTTTACCTTCTTTACGTCTAATAACTTCTTCAGCATATTTAATACCTTTACCTCTATATACTTCAGGTGGTCTTTTTGTTCTGATAACAGCTGTTGTTTGACCTACTAATTCTTTATCCATTCCTTTAACGATGATTTCGTTTTGGTTTGGTACATCAAAAGTAATTCCTGCTGGAGCTTCAACTTCTACAGGATGAGAATAACCTAAATTTAATAATAAGTTATTTCCTTTTTTGCTTGCTCTATATCCAACACCATTTACTTCTAATTTTCTTTCGAATCCTTTTACTGTTCCTTCAATCATGTTATTTAATAATGTTCTTGTTAAACCATGTAAGCTTCTATTAGCTGGTTCGTTATCTGGTCTAACTATAGTTATAACATTACCATCAAGATTGATTTTCATATCTTTATGAAATTCTTTCTCTAAAGTTCCTTTAGGTCCTTTTACAGTAACGTTTTGTCCGTTTACTTTTACTTCAACACCTTCTGGTACTGTAATAGGTTTATTTCCTATTCTAGACATTTTATATTTCCTCCTTCTTTAAATTTTCTGCCTTAGCTTAAATTATTTTAAAGACATCTAATTAATTTTTTATATGAAATGTAAATTGCTTTGCAATTTACATACTGACACTGTAACTCAGCTTACGCTTCGCACAGTCTCGTGGTTACACATACTGTATCTCTAACTCAACCTTACGGTTTCGAAGAGCTTCAGTAATTACCAGATATAAGCTAATACTTCTCCACCTATACCTAATTCTCTTGCTTTTTTATCTGTCATAATTCCTTTTGATGTAGAAATTAAAGCGATTCCTAATCCATTTAATACTTTTGGTAATTCGTCTTTAGAAGCATAAATTCTTAAACCAGGTTTACTGATTCTTCTTAATCCATCTATAACTCTATTACCTTTCTCATCATATTTTAATGTGATTCTAATTATTCCTTGAACATCGCTTTCGATTTCTTCAAAAGATTTAATATAACCTTCTTCAAGTAATGTTTCAGCAATAGCTTTTTTTATTTTTGATGATGGAACATCAACTGTTTTGAATTTTTGGCTATTTGCATTTCTAATTCTTGTTAGCATATCTGCTATTGGGTCAGTTGTATTCACTTTGTTTACCCTCCTTTTTCAATATTTTTATTTCTTCATTTATTTTTAAATTTTTATTCAATTTTAAATATAAACAAGTATAGCTAGGCGAACGAGATAAAAATTTTATGCGCATACGAGTTGTATGTAATTAAAATTTTTATTGAAGTTCAACGACGCTAGACGACGTTTAGATTTAAAATTCTACCAGCTTGCTTTTTTAACTCCTGGTATCTCTCCTTTATGAGCTAATTCTCTAAAGCAAACACGGCAAATTCCAAATTTTCTAATATATGAGTGTGGTCTTCCACAAATTTTGCATCTGTTATATTGTCTTGTAGCAAATTTTTGTGGTTTAGCACATTTTACTTTTAATGATTTTTTAGCCATTTTTTTCTCCTTTCCTAAAACATCATTTATTGTAATAACTCAAGATTTTTTTGAGTCCGTGATAATTATTAATTTTAATTATGCTCTAAATGGCATTCCTAATAATTTTAATAATTCTTTAGCTTCTTCATCAGATTTAGCTGTTGTTACGAATATAATATCCATTCCTCTTAGTTTATCAACTTTATCATATTCGATTTCTGGGAATATTAATTGTTCTTTAACACCCATTGAGTAGTTTCCTCTACCATCAAAAGAATTAGCTGAAACTCCTCTGAAGTCTCTTACTCTAGGAAGTGCTACATTAAATAGTTTGTATGCGAAATCATACATTTTTCCTGCTCTTAATGTAACTTTGCATCCTATTTTAGCTCCCTCTCTTAATTTGAATGCTGCGATTGATTTTTTAGCTTTTGTTACTATTGGTCTTTGACCTGTAATAATGCTTAAATCATTCATAGCGTTATCTAAAGCTTTAGGATTATCTTTTGTTTCTCCTAATCCTATATTTATAACTATTTTCTCTAATTTAGGAACTTGCATTACTGATGAATAATTAAATTTTTTCATCATTGCTGGAACTACTTCTTTTACATATTGTTCTTTAAGTGCTTCCATCTGCTTTTTGTCCTCCTTCCATTAATTTTTTATTTATACGATTTTAATTTCTTATTTTAATTTTGCACCGCATTTTTTGCAAACACGTACTTTTTCACCTTTTTCTTCAACATATCCAACTTTTGTAGCTTTACCGCATTTTGGACATACAACATTAACTTTTGCGCTATGTATTGCACATTCAACTGAGATAATTCCACTTTCGTCACCTTGTTTTCTGGCTTTAACGTGTTTTTTTCTAACATTTACACCTTTAACAACTAATTTGTTTGTTTTTGGTATAATTTCTAAAACTTCTCCTGTTTTTCCTTTATCATTTCCAGATAAAACTTTAACAGTATCACCTTTTCTTATTCTCAATTTATTCACCTCTTTTTCACGTTTATTTATAACTTAAGGTTGTAAGCAATTAAACTTACTTTACTCTAATATTTTAATTATTCAAATTTTAATCAAAAGCTAGTGTAACTAGACAGATGAATTAAAAATTTAATGAGCGTACGTGGTGTACGTGATTTAAATTTTTAATGAAATCTAACGACGTTAGACGACGCTTTTCATTAAAATTATAGAACTTCTGGAGCTAAAGAAAGAATTTTCATATATTCTTTATCTCTTAATTCTCTAGCTACTGGTCCAAATATACGTGTTCCTTTTGGTGTTCCGTCTTCACGGATTATAACAGCTGCATTTTCATCAAATTTTAAATAAGAACCATCAGCTCTTCTAACACCTTTTTTAGTTCTTACAACTACAGCTTTTACAACTTCACCTTTTTTAACAACGCCACCTGGTGTAGCTGTTTTAACAGAAGCCATTATTATATCTCCAACTTCAGCATATTTTCTATGTGAACCACCTAAACATCTAATGCACATTAATTCTTTTGCACCAGTGTTGTCAGCTACTTTTAATTTAGTTTGTTGCTGTACCATTATTAGTTCCTCCTTTTAAATTTTAACGATATATCTATTACAGATATTTATTTCTATTTAATAACTGCTTTCTCAACGATTCTTACAACTCTGAATCTTTTATCTTTTGATAAAGGTCTTGTTTCCATAACTTCTACTTTATCTCCAGCTTTACATTCGTTGTTTTCATCATGAGCTTTTAATTTATATGTTCTTTTAACTGTTTTGCTATACATTGGGTGAGCAACTGAGTCTTCAACTGCTACTACAACTGTTTTATCCATTTTGTCAGATATTACAGTTCCAATCATAGTTTTACGAAGATTTCTTTCCATTCGGAATTCTCCTTTCTCTATAAATAATATTATTAGTTATTTTTAAGTTCTCTTTCTCTTAAAACTGTTTTTATTCTAGCTATTTCTTTTCTAACTTCTTTTACTTTTAATGGATTATCTAATCCGTTAGTAGCTAGGCTAAATCTTAATTTAAATAATTCTGATTTTAATTCACCTAATTCTTTTTCAAGATCTTGTGAAGACATTTCTTTTAATTTATTATTTTTCATTATTTGTCGCCTCCTACTTCAGATTCTCTTCTAACGAATTTTGTTTGAACTGGTAATTTTTGAGCAGCAAGTCTTAAAGCTTCTCTTGCAACATCTTCTGTTACACCTTCAATCTCAAACATAACTCTACCTGGTTTAACTACAGCTACCCAATATTCTGGAGCTCCTTTACCTTTACCCATACGAGTTTCAGCAGGTTTTTTAGTTACAGGTTTGTCTGGGAATATTTTAATCCAAACTTTTCCACCTCTTTTGATGAAACGTGTCATCGCAACTCTGGCAGCTTCGATTTGGTTTGATTTGATCCATCCAGCTGTTGTAGCTTGTAATCCGTATTCTCCCTCATTTACTACATTTCCTCTAGTAGCACATCCTCTATTTCTACCTTTTTGTTGTTTTCTAAATTTTGTTCTTTTTGGTAATAATGGCATTAGTCGTTACCTCCTTTTGCTTCTTTTTTAGCTGGAAGAACTTCTCCTTTATAAATCCAAACTTTAACACCGATTTTTCCGTATGTTGTGTCAGCTTCATAGAATCCATAGTCTATATCAGCTCTTAATGTTTGAAGTGGTATAGTACCTTCTTTATAGAATTCTGTTCTTGCCATATCAGCTCCACCTAATCTTCCAGATACAGCTGTTTTAATACCTAATGCTCCAGCTTTCATAGCTTTTTGCATTGATTGTTTCATTGCTCTTCTGAATGAAATTCTTCTTTCTAGTTGGCCTGCAATACTTTCAGCTACTAATTGAGCATCTGTATCAATATTTTTAACCTCTACTATATTTAAGTTTACTTCTTTGTTTATCATTTTCTCAAGTTCTGCTTTTAATGCTTCTGAAAGGTTTCCACCTTTACCAATAACTAAACCTGGTTTAGCTGTGTAAACATTAACTTTTACGAATTTAGCAGTTCTTTCGATTTCTATTTTTGAAATTCCACTAATAAATAGTTTCTTTTTAACATATTCACGAATTTTATGGTCTTCAACTAAGTAATCAGCAAAGTTTTTAGAATCTGCATACCATTTAGAATTCCAATCTTTGATAACTCCTACTCTTATTCCATTTGGATGAACTTTTTGTCCCATCGTAAATATCCTCCTTTCTCTTATTTACTCTCTCTTAAAACTATTGTTATATGACTTGTTCTTTTTCTAATTCTTACTGCTGAACCTTTTGCAGCTGGTCTAATTCTTTTTAATGTTGGACCTTGATTTGCATAAATTTCTGCAACAAATAGGTTAGCTCTATTCATGAAATGATTATTTTCAGCATTTGCGATAGCTGAGTTTAATAATTTTTCTAATAATTCAGCTGAAGCTTTTGGTGCGAATTTAACTATTCTTTGAGCTTCTTCTACACTTTTTCCTCTTAATAAGTCAGCAACTATTTTAACTTTTCTAGCTGAAATTCTTGCATAACTTAGAGTAGCTCTTGCTTCTACTACTTGAGTTTTTTCTCCCACTGTTATTTCCTCCTTTTATTTTAAACTCTAAACATTTCTCTATTTTAGAGTTATACTTTTATTTATTTTTTTGTTGTTTTGTCTCCTGCGTGTCCTTTAAATGTTCTTGTAGGAGCAAATTCTCCTAATTTATGACCGATCATTTCTTCTGAAATATATACAGGAACATGTTTTCTACCATCATGAACAGCTATTGTGTGTCCAACCATTTGTGGATAAATAGTAGATGTTCTTGACCATGTTTTTAATACTTCTTTTTTACCTGTTTCATTCATAGCTTCAACTCTTTTTAAAAGCTCTGGTGCAACATAAGGTATTTTTTTGCTTGATCTTGACATTGATTTTCTCCTTCCTTGATATTTATATCAATTATATGATGTATGATTATTTGTAATAATTTTAAACAAACAATCTTATTTTCTTCTTTTAACAATAAATTTGTTAGATAATTTCTTTTTATTTCTTGTTTTATATCCAAGTGCTGGTTTACCCCAAGGAGTCATAGGTCCACTATGTCCAACTGGTGCTCTACCTTCACCACCACCATGAGGGTGATCGTTAGGGTTCATAACAGATCCTCTTACTGAAGGTCTGATACCTAAATGTCTTGTTCTACCAGCTTTACCTAATTTAATATTTTCATGATCGCTGTTTCCGATTGTTCCAACTGTAGCTCTACATCTTACAGAAACTAATCTCATTTCTCCTGATGGAAGTCTTACGTGAGCATAAGCTCCTTCTTTAGCCATTAATTGAGCTTCTTGTCCAGCTGATCTTACTAATTTTCCACCTTGTCCTGGATTTAATTCAATGTTATGAATTAATGTACCAACAGGGATGTTAGAAATTGGCATTGCATTTCCTGGTTTGATATCTGCGTTTTCTCCAGAAACTACTTTGTCACCATCTGTTAATCCTTGTGGTGCTAAGATGTAACTTTTTGTTCCATCTTCATATTGGATTAAAGCGATATTTGCACTTCTGTTTGGATCATATTCGATACCAACAACTGTAGCTGTCATATCATCTTTTAATCTTTTAAAATCTATTACTCTATATTTTTGTCTGTTTCCACCACCTTGATGTCTAACTGTTATTCTACCATATGAATTTCTACCTGAATTTTTCTTTTTAGCTTCTAATAGAGATTTTTCTGGAGTTTTTTTAGTGATTTCTTCAAATGTTGAAGTTGTCATATTTCTTCTTGATGGTGTATATGGTCTAAAATGTTTAATTCCCATTTTTAATTCTCTCCTTTTAATATTTATTCTCTGGGTTATTTCCCAATAATTTTTCGAACTATTCTTAAGCTCCCATTATTTCATCAATTGATGTTTTATATTTTTTAGAAACTTTAACTGTTTTTCCACCTTTTCCTAAATATTTCATATCAGAAACATTTGTATCTATAGTAACTATAGCTTTTTTCCAATCTGAAGTTCTACCTTGGTGTACTCCAACTCTTTTTTCTTTTCCTTTTACTGTCATAGTATTAACTTTTAATACTTTTACTTCAAATAATTTTTCAACAGCATTTTTAACATCTACTTTTGTTGCTTTTTTTGCAACTCTGAAAGTGTATTTTCCTTCTTGCATATCAGCGCTACTTTTTTCAGTAACAACTGGAGCTAATATAATTTCTTCTGCTACCATAATTATGCGTACACCTCCTCTAATTTTTTGATTGTATCAACTGTTAAAACTAATTTTTTATATCTTAATAAATCATATACGTTGATTGTATTAACTGATCCTGTTTTAACATTTTCTAAATTTCTAGCTGATTTTTGAACTTTTTCATCGCTAGAAGCTAATACTACGAATGCTTTTTCTTCAACTTTTAAGTTTTTCATAGCTGTAGCCATTTGTTTTGTTTTGATTTCTTTGAAATCAAATTTATCTACAACAACTAAGTTGTTTTCTAATACTTTTGAGCTTAATAAAGATTTGATTGCTAATTGTCTTTCTTTTTTATTAACTCTATATTTATATGATCTTGGTTTTGGTCCTAAAGCGATACCACCTTTGATCCATTGTGGAGCTCTGATAGATCCTTGTCTTGCTCTACCTGTTCCTTTTTGTCTCCAAGGTTTTCTTCCACCGCCTCTAACTTCTGCTCTTGTTTTTGTACTTTGTGTACCTTGTCTTTGATTAGCTAAGTAGTTAACTAAAACACTGTGTACAACTGCTTCGTTTGGCTCAATTCCAAAGATTTCTTCTTTTAAATCTAAAGATTTAACCTTTTTTCCTTCTATATTATATACATCTATACTTGGCATTTAATCTTCCTCCTTCCTTCTATTTAGATGCTTTTACTGATAATTTTATTTTTAAAATGCTTCCTTTATTTCCAGGAACTGATCCTTTGATTAATAATGCATTTTTATCTAAGTCTACTTTTACAACTTCTAGATTTTGTACAGTAACTTTTTCAACACCCATATGTCCTGGTAATTTTTTACCTTTAAATACTCTACCTGGTGTTGATGTAGATCCCATTGAACCTGGTCTTCTATGATACATAGAACCATGTCCCATTGGTCCTCTGTGTTGTCCATGACGTTTAATAACACCTTGGAAACCTTTTCCTTTTGTTATACCTTGAATGTCAACTTTTTCTCCAGCTACGAAAGTATCAACTTTTAATTCGTCTCCTACTTTTACATTTGCTAAGCATTCTTCACAAGCTCTAAATTCTCTTAAGTGTTTAGTAGCTTTTACGTTTGCTTTTTTGAAGTGTCCATTTTCTGGTTTGTTAACTTTGTTTTCTTTAACTTCACCAAAACCTAATTGAACAGCATTGTATCCATCTGTTTCAACTGTTTTGATTTGAACTACTGAACATGGTCCAGCTTCTATAACTGTTACTGGAACAACTACACCTTTTTCATCGAAAACTTGTGTCATTCCAACTTTTCTTCCTATTAATGTTTTCATTTTTTCCTCCTACTATTGGCTGATTTTCATCAGCTTGGTTTGATTTTTAAATTTCTTTCTTATTAATTAATACTGATACTTAAATTATTTTTTCTTCTCATTAGCCTAGTCTTTAATTATAACTTAACTAACATTTTTATTCCTATAATTTAATTTCTATATCAACACCTGCTGGTAAATCTAATTTCATTAAGCTATCAACAGTTTTTTGTGTTGGATAAAGAATATCAATAACTCTTTTGTGTGTTCTCATTTCAAATTGTTCTCTTGAATCTTTATGTTTGTGTGGAGAACGTAAGATTGTTACGATTTCTTTTTCTGTTGGAAGTGGAATAGGACCTGAAACTTTTGCTCCTGTTCTCTTAGCAGTATCAACTATTTTTTCAGCTGACTGATCTAAAACAACATAATCATAAGCTTTTAATCTTATTCTAATTTTGTCACTTCCTACTTTTGTGTTTGATGTTGCCATTTAAATTTTCCCTCCTTAAATAATATTATGGCTAACGGCAAGTTATCAACGTACCCTGGTGTTTCTTTAAACCCCATTTTTAAATCCAAGCCCTCTTTAGTATTCAAAAAATATTGAATTACAATTTTGTCTTGGATAAGTATGTACATTTATCAAACTTATCGCCTGGTCTAAGCCTAGACATGCTCCACAGAAGTTCCCTCCACTATTAGTGTAGCCACATTCTGCTTCTTCGCTTTATCTCATGCTAAACTATTATACTACGGGTATAAGCCTTTGTCAACTATTTTTTTACATATTTTTTACATTTTTCCAATATTATTTTTATATTATTATTTATTAATAAATAAACTATTTGTATATATAAATGAAGATTTCGTATTGAAAGTAATTCTAAATCCAAAAAATCTTTATAAATTTTGTTAGGGAATCTCATTTACCATGAGGGCGCTGACAAAATTTATTTAGATTTTTGTTTAGAATTAGCTTGAACAAGAAATCAAAATGAAATATATACAAATAGTTTATTTAAATAGAAAAAAAGAACTTTCCTATTTAACAAAAAAATAAATGCAAACCGTAATTTCATAACAGTTTGCATTTATGTATTATACAATAAAAATTTTATTCAGCTAATAATGAACATTCAATACCCGTTTTACCGGTTAATACTCCATTATTATATTTTAACAAACTAACAGTAGGATCTCCTGTAGCATGAGGAATCTCAATAACAATCTCCATAATTCCATCATTATCTACATCTATTATTTCTACATTATTTATAGTTAAATAGTATTCTGCATTAGCATCTTTTTTCCATTTACTCTTTTCTATAGAAGCTAAGTCAGCAACTTTAGATCCTTTGGAATCAATTAGAGTTATTTTTGAATACCCTGTCGCCTTATTTGCCAATACTAATATATATTCATCAGCACCATTACCATCTAAATCCACTATTAAAGTTTTTATAGAATCATAATCAGAAACTTTAGGATTATTTTCTGACACAATAGTTGGTATAGTATTAACTACTTTTACATCTCTTGGAATAGCATTATATTCTTCTGATATAGCTATTTTTCCAACACCATCAATCTTTACTAATCCATCATATAATTGACTAGAAAACACACCTAATTTTGATTCTTTAAAACTATAATTTTCATAGCTATAATAAGTAATTATATATTTTTCACTTTCATCTATTTTACTATCAATATATTTAAGTGCAGTTTCTCCCATTTTGCTTGTATCTAAAATTAAGCCATTATATAAAACAACTAATGATTCATTCATCAATTTTTTTGTATTTTCGTCAGTCGTAGTTACTGCAGTTGTTCCTCCAGCTTCTGATATTGCAGAATCTATTATATTAGCAACTGTATCACTTTTTTGACTATCTCCATTATTTTCATCTTCTATTACATTCTCATATTCAGCTATATTCGAAACAATTTGATTATATTGTTTGTCATAATCATCTTTTGCTGAATGTATTAAATAATAAGTTAATGCACCAGTTCCAATAACAAGTATAATAAATGCAGCTAAAACAAAATTACCAACAGTTCCTACTCTTATTTTCAAATTATCTTTTTCACTCTTATTAGCATTTTCTTTAAGTTCATTTTCATTAGTTTCTAAACTTTTTTTATCAAGTTCTTCCATAAGTATCTCCTTTTATATTTCTATAATTTTATCATACTTAATTAAATCTACAATCATTTTCATCAAAAATTCAAAAATATTTATAAAATTTTTGAACTATTTATATATTCCACAATCCTTCCAATTTCACTTGCCATAGTATCTTGATATTTTGGTTCTTCATTATAAGTTTTTGTTGATAAATCATAACCATATTTATTTAAAAATCTATAAGTTTCAATTTCTATTATTTCTTGTTTTGATATCTTCTTATTATCTAATAATAAATTTTTTCCTTCTTTTTTCTCTATAATATTTTGAACTTTTGTTTCCAATACAATAAAGTTTTTTCTTAATTCATCAGCTAAAGTATTTAAAGCTGCTATATCGTCAAAAACTAATTCATCATCTTTATTATCTTTCACAAACATTTCTATTTCTGCCATTAATTCATGAATACTATAATTATAAGCCAAACTTAATTTTTTCGATAATGTTCTTCTTATAGCAAGTTGTCTAATTTCTATTTGTTCTATCATAAAGTCATCTAATTTATTTTGTCCAGTAAAAAAGCCCCAAAATCTGCTAAGTGCTCCTTTTTCTTCTATTATTTCTAAGTCATCTTTTAATTTTTTTAATTCTGCTTCTCCTCTTATAGAACGAATTTTTTCAGCTATTCCTCTCTTTAATTCATTTTCTTCAATAATAGCCATTTCATCAAATCTGGTTGCTTTACTATTTCTAGCTGCAATCTTAGGATTATTTAAATAATTAAATAAAGTATTAATTTGTATGTTTTTATTTGATATTTCTTTTAATTTTTCTTCTATATTTTCAGCTACTTCTTTTTCACAAATTATATCAACTTTAGAAGCAACATTTTTCAATAGTTCAAGTAAACTTTCTGAAACTTTTCTCATTTCAAAAGCGTTATTTAATGCGCTATAAACAGCACCCATATTCCCTGCTATTTTAGCATGATTTTGTTGTTTGGTTATTAAATCTTTTATATCTGCTAACAAATTTTCAGCCGCAGTTATATTATCTTTGCACTCTTGTTTTACCTTTAAAACTAATTCATTTTCGTTGCTCTGCTCTTTATCATCGTCTAAAATAGTTTCTTTTACTATGTTTATAACTTTTGTTTCTTCAAAATTAGTTATTGTTTTTTCATCTTCTTGCATTTCTTCAATTATTTCATTTGAAATTAACTCAACTTCATCATTGTGAGTTTTAAGTATATTTGAATCATTTAAATTTTCATTTTTTTCAAATTCTTGTTTTTCTATATCATTAGTATTTTCATTACAGTAATTTATTGATTGTTTTTCTTTAACATCACAACATTTATTTTCGACTTCTTGTGGGATATAACCATCAGAAATGAAATTCATCCCTTCTTTTTCTTCTTCAGGAATAATCTCTTCAAATCTTTTTTCAATCTCTTTACATTCTGCAATCATATATACTGCAATGTTTCTTTTCCACATATTAACAAAATTAATATTTTCTTTTCTTACTTCAAACAAACTTGTAGATATTTTTTTCAATTCTTTCAGCTCATGTGTTATTCTTTCAACATCATCATAATCAATATAATCTTTTTCGTCTGATTCTTCTTTTTCTTCAATTTCATTTTCATATTTACTTAATAACTGTTCTAATTTACGAATATTTTCAAAATTAGTTACATTTTCTTTTTCTAGTTCAATACATTCAACAATTTTCTTTTTTATATAATATGCATTTTCTAAAATGTATTGGTATAAACCGTTTCTTTCTCTTTCACTCAATTCATCTAAAAATTGTTTTTCAAGTTCTACATTATATACTTTTGAAATTTTTACACTTTTATCTATTTGTAGTTCCTTATCTTCTGATATAAATTTTATTTTTGTAAATGGTGATACTATAATTTCATTCTTATATTTTTTTTCTTTTAATATATCTTTAAGAATTATATAGGGAATATTTGAATCTAAAACAATATTCATACAAGCTGGTCTATTCCATATTGAAGAATACACATTTATAGCTTCATCTTGATTTTCAGTTGTAGACAACATTCTATCTATAAATAACTCACTTTTCATTCTTTCTATTTCAGATAAATTTGTCCCTCTATAAATTGTTTTTAGATTATTGTTTTTTTGGGCATGATAATACTTTAAAATTAATGAATAAATTAATTTTATACATTTTAAATATTCAATTACAGCTCCTCTATCATAAATAATAGAAACCACTTTATTTTCTACTTCAGAACTTAGCAAAGCTATATCTGTTTCAGCATCACTAACAAGCATTTGATTTATAGCTTCATAATTTTTTTCTTTATAAATTTTTAGTGCTTCTATTTCTTCATCTGTAATATTAAAATCTATCATTTGTATCACCTCATATTTTTTCACATTATAATTCTATCATTTATATATTTTTTTATCAATATTTTCTATCCCATTTTTTATAAATTTATTAGTTATTTGATGTAAAAAAATAACAATATTTCTAATTAGATTTTACATTTGAAATTTATAATAAATAAAGTCATTATAAAAGATTTCAGTTTCATTCGGCAATTATAATTATGGTAACAAAAAAGACTTTAAATATATAATATATTCAAAGTCTTTTTTGAAATTTAATTTTATTATTTAAGTAACTCTATAGCTTTATTTAATTGTGTATCAATCTTATTTTCAATATCTAATTCAATATCATAATTTGGTTCTACTCCTATTTTATTTATTTTATTTTCTTTAGGAGTAAAATACTCACTTACAGTAAGTTTTAATACACTTCCATCATTCAGTTCTAAAATACTTTGTATTACACCTTTACCATAACTTTTTTTCCCAACAACTTCTGCTTTATTATTTTCTTTTAAAGCTGCAACTAAAATTTCTGAAGCACTTGCTGAATATTCATTAATCAAAACAACAATTTTACCTTCAACAATTGGATCTTTCTTTGATTTACTATATTCTTTATTACCTTTTGCGTCTACAGTTACTAATTCTACATTTCCTTTTGGCAATATCATATCTGCAATTTCCAAGCATTCTACAACTAAACCACCTGTATTGTTTCTTAGATCAATTATAATATTTTTAGCACCTTTATTTTTTAATTCTAAGTATGCATTCTTGAATTCATCAGCACAACCTTCATCAAAAGTCATAAGCGAAATGTATCCAATATTATCTTCTAACATTTCTGATTCAACATGATATACTTTTATAGCTTTTCTTTCAATTTCAAAATCAACATATTCGTTTTCTCTAACAACCGTTATTTTTACTTTGGTGCCTTCTTCACCTTTAATTTTTGAAGAAACTATATCAGAATCTATTCCTATCATATTTTCTTCATTTACATATACAATTATATCGCCAGCTTTAACTCCCGCCTCTTCTGCTGGTGAGCCTTTTATCGGTTCTAAAACTTCAACATTTCCATCTTTATTAACTCTCATGTAAATTCCAATACCAACATAATTTCCAAGAGCAGCAGCTTTGTAATCATTCCATTCTTTTGCTGTCATGTATTCAGAATATTCATCATCCAAACCATTTATATAGCCTCGTATAGTTTCATCCATTATTTTTTGTTCATCAATTTCACCTATATAAAGCTCATCAATTACATCTCTAAAATTCTTTAATGTATCTCCTATTACATCAATATTCTTTTCAGGATCTTGGGCAACTTCTGCTTTATCTAATTTTGATTGCCCATAATAAAATAATGTAAATTCAGAAGCAATCACTGCTGAAAATATTGCTACAAAAATTGTTATTAATACACATTTTATTTTTAAACTTTTGTTTTCTTTTATTAATTCTTCCTCAATTTTGTCATCTTCCATGTAACTTTCTTCTAATTAGTAAAAACTAATCTCCTTTCTTATGGTAAATATGGTGTAGGGTTCACTGGACTACCACCAATACGAACTTCAAAATGTAAATGTGGTCCTGTCGAATTTCCAGTAGAACCAACTTGACCTATTACTTGCCCTTGAGATACTTTTTGATTAGGAACTACAGTCCTTGAACCAGAAAGCATATGTGCATATAATGTCATAGTTCCATCATGATGATTTATTACAACATACTCACCATAACTTCTATATTTACCTTTTGAGTTTTTTAATGCAGTTGATGTTACTACAGTGCCAGATTTTACAGCAACAATTGGAGTTCCTGGGCTACATGCAAAGTCAACTCCAGTATGTCCTTTATAACCATAATATCCAGTTGTTATATTTCTTTTTGATTTACCATTTATCGGGCATATGTAACCAGCAGCACTTGGTGCAACCACTTCTCCAGAATAATTAGAAGCAATTTTTGCAAGTTCTGCCTGAATTCTTCTTTTATCTTCTTCAAATTCTTCAAGTTGAGCTTGTAATTCAGCTTCTTCCGCAGTTAAATTACTTACTACATTTTTCTTTTGACTAACAGACTTTGACAAACTTTGTTTTTTTTCTGCTATTGAAGCTGTAGTGTTTTCAATTTCAGTTTTAGCTGAATCTAAATATTCTTTTTCAGCTTCAAGTTGCTTTCTAGTGTTTTCAATAGATGCTAATAATTCTTCATCAGCATCAGCCATTTGTTCTATTAAATAATAATTTGATATAAAATCACTTAAGTCCTCTGAAGCTAAAAGCATATCTAAATATGTTGTTTCTCCTGCTTCATATAATGCAACTAATCTTTGTTCTAACAAATCTTTTTGCGTATCGTATTTTTCTTGTTGTTCTTGTATATTATTTGTTTTTTCAGTTATTTGAGCATTTACATCTTCTAATTGTTTTTGCAATTTTAAAATATCATTTTCATACCCTGAAATCTCTGAATTCAAAGAATTAATTTGATTTAATGCATTAGTCATTTGTTTTTTTACACCAGCTATTTCTGTATTTGTTTGCTCTATTTTAGCATCTATATCACTTTGTTGATCTCTTAATTCAGATGTTGTAGCAGCATAAGAAAAACCAATACTACTCACAAGAATCATTAATATTAACCCACTAATACATATTATTCGTTTGTTCATCTTAATATTCATACCTTTTTTCATGTTAATTTAATAACACATCTCCTTTTAAATATTATCTTCTGCATCAATTTCATTTTGTTTCTAATTTATTCATCTTGTAATTCTTCTCTTAGTATCTCTTGACTTTCATCATCATTTATATTCTCATTAGTGTCAACTTCAACTTTTACTTCGTCTTTAGTCTCTACAATCACATTCTCATTTTTTTGTGCTTTTACTTCACTAGAATATGAGGTTATATAATCTAGTGGTTCCACATATTCTCCATTTATTCTCACTTCAAAATGAGCATGTGGTCCTGTTGAATATCCTGTTGAACCCACTTTTAAAACAGGATGCCCTTGATAAATAGTTTCACCAACACTAACCAATATTTCATCTCCATGAGCATATAATGTAGTAATTCCACCACCATGATCTATAATAACCATATTTCCATATGCAGTATTCCATCCTGCATATGTTACAATACCATCATTTGCTGCAATAAATTGAGCACCTCTTGGAGCTCCAACATCAACTCCAGTATGAAGTTTAAATACTCCAGTTATTGGATGAGTTCTCATACCAAAACGTGAAGTGATTCTTGTATACCCTGGAACAGGCCAAGCCATTGCACCACCAACATATTCTTCACCAACATTCGCTAATGCTAATAATCTAATTTCAGTTTCTATTTCAGCAATTTGATTTTGATATTCTTCAATTTTTTGATGTAATAATAATTCCTCTTCTGTTAATTTTTTTAATCTACTATTTTTTATAATTCCCATATTTTCAAGAGCAATAGCATTTTTTTCTCTTGTTTCTCTTGACGCTATAAGAATTAATTTTTTTGTATCTAAAGTTTCTTTTAACTTTTTATTATATATTCTTTCAGCTTCAACTGTTTCCAACAGTTCAGTATCCGCCTTAGCAATTTCTTCTATTAAAAAATAATTTGATAAAAATTCACTTATTGATTTAGAATTAAAGAGTAAATCTAAATAACTCATATCACCAGTTTCATACATTGCAACTAATCTTGTTTCTAAAAGCTCTTTCTGTTTTTCATATCTTTTATTTGATTCTTCTAGTTCATACTCTGCTTTTGCAATATATTTTAGTAAATCATCCTCTTGAGCTGCTAATGTTTGAATTTCAATTTCTTTGTCAATTATTTGTTGATTTATTTCAGCAATTTCTGCAACAGTAGCTGTTAATTCACTTTCAATAAATTGAATTTGTGTATTAGAAGATTCTATATCACTTTCCAAATTACTTTTTTCAATTTGCAAATCATCTAAATTCTTTTCTTCTTCAGATTGCTCTTCTCCAACAATTTCTTCTAAATTTTCAATTCCACCAAATTCTTGTTGTTCTAGATCTTCTACATCTTGGTCTGATTGTTCAAAATTATTTTCAAACTCTTCTTCTGAATCTAAAACTTCAAATTTTTGTAAAAGTTCTTGATTCTCTTGAAACTCTTCACTATCATCTGATGTAGCATATATATTTATTCTCAAATTGAATAATAAACAAAATATTACTAAAATTATTAAATTAACTTTAATAAATTTTTTCATTATTTTATTTATACCTCCAAGTATTTTTTCATTGACATTGCACTACCTAATATACCAATCCCAATACCTAATAAAGCATACACTATTGATATAGTTTTAGCTATTTCTGAAAAGCTAAGTAAAGTAATACTCATTTTTTGTAATACTTTAGAAGCTTCAATATTTTGAATTACAACATCATATAATAATCCAATTATTAATAATGTAATAATTGCAGCAATTATTCCTATAATTATACCTTCAACAATAAATGGCCATCTTATAAAGCTATTTGTTGCTCCAACATATTTCATAATCGAAATTTCTTTTCTTCTTGCATGAACAGTTAATCTTATTGTATTAGATATAATCATAATAGATACAAAAAGTAATACTATAAATATAACCCCAATTGCCATTCTTATACCACTAACAATCGTAATTAAAGTTTTTATTGTATTATCACTACTTGTTATATTTTTAATAATAGAATCATGAATTGTTGATTCTTCAATTTCTAAATCAACTTCTTCAGCTCTATTTTCTGTAGCAATTTTTGCTCCAATTCTTTCTATCTCTGTTTGAATTTCATCCAACCTATTCAAATCTGTTAATGTTACAACAAATGATGCAGGAAAAATATTATTTTCACCTTCAAAACCAGCCATAAGTTCTTGTTTGTTTTTAAAACGTGATTTCATATCTTCCAACGCTTCTTGTTTATTTTTAAATACAACTGTATTTACACCGTTTAAAGCTTTTATTTCAGTTTCTAATTTTATTTTTTGTTCTTCTGTTGTCTCATCCCAAATAAAAACATTCATCCCTTGTTTCATTTGAACTTGCTCTAGCATATAATTAACATTTACACCAATTGCAAAGAACAGTCCAAATAGAAACATCATACAAACCATAGTTATAATTGATGTAATTGTTGATTTTTTATTTTTAAATATATTACTAAAACCTTCACCGATTAAATATGTTAATCCATTATATTTCACTATTATACCCACCTTTTTTATCATCTCTTACGATTACACCTTTTTCAATTTGTATAACCCTTTTTTTCATAGCATCTACTATATCTTTTGCGTGAGTAGCCATTACAACTGTAGTTCCTCTAGCATTAATATCATTTAACAAATGCATTATATCCCAAGCTGTTTCTGGATCTAAGTTTCCAGTAGGCTCGTCTGCTATTATCATTGATGGATTATTTACTAGAGCTCTTGCTAAAGCCACTCTTTGTTGCTCACCACCAGATAATTCATTTGGATAACATTTTGCTTTATTGCTCAATCCAACTAAAGAAAGAACCATTGGAACTTGTCTTCTTATATGTTTTGGTGATGCTTTAACAATATACATTGCAAAAGCAACATTTTCATAAACAGTTTTGTCTGGAAGAAGTCTAAAATCTTGAAAAACCACTCCCATACTTCTACGTAAAAAAGGAACTCTTTTTGGTTTTAAAAAAGTAATATCTTTTCCGTTAATAACAATATTACCTTTTGTAGCTTCTTCTTCTTTTAAGATTAATTTTATTAATGTTGATTTTCCAGATCCAGAAGCACCAACTAAAAACGCAAACTCTCCTTTATCTATTGTAAAAGTCGCATTATGTACAGCTTCTGTACCAGTATCATATATTTTACTTACATTTTTAAACTCTATCATTAAATATTTTGCACCCTTCCTTTTTCGCTATTTCCCCAATTTAATTTTATACTTAAATATAATATCAATAAAGGCAAAAAAAATCAATAGTTTGACTTCTATTATTTGATAGGTTTTTTTTACAAATTTATAAAATTTTATATTTATTCTTTTTTATTTCTCTACTAAATAAAATTTCAATTTTGTTATTTAATAACACTTATATAAACTTGAAAAACGAGCAAAAAATATCGAAATAATCTTTTGATTATTTCGATATTTTCAAATTATTATTTAATTACTTTGCCTGGTTTTTCATATACAAAATCCGTTGTAGACCTTACTGTTGTGCCATCTTTAACTGGAGTCAAATTTTTATATTCATATTCTAAGTATCTAGCATCAACTCCTGCTGAATATTTTATAGGGCTTTTGGTTATATCTGGTCTATTTAATAATTGTAAATTATAAGCAATTTGCTCATTATCTTTATATTTTATTAATAATGCAAATTCTGTATAACTAGCTAATTTTCGCACCGACTCTGGCACTATTGTATATTTTTCCAAAATTAATTCATTTCCTTTTAGAACTTTTAAATTATCTATAAATTGAACAAATTTTTCTTTGTCTTCTACGCCTAATTCCTTTTTTATATCTTCAGCATTTTTTTCATAATATTGTTCTGTTTTAGCTTTATCAAAATTATATTCTTTAATTTTCAAATAATATTCTTCAACAATATCATCTACAAATATATGCATAGCTTTGTATGCTGTTGCTGTATCAACTCTACCATCATATTCTGTAAATAGAGCATATGCATTAATAGGGCTCTTCTCGCTAGTATCTCCAATTTTTTCATTATAAATAAAATTCAATCTTTTTTGAACAGGATCATTCATTAATATTAACATACAAACAATTCCAGCTATTGCTAAGATTCCTAATATTATTATTAGTTTTCTTATTTTTTTTATATTTGAATTTATTTTTTTCATATGTTCCTCCAAAATTATCTAAACTTAAAATCAAATACAGAACTTTGAGCTTTTCTTACCCACTCTTCAACTTCTTCTGTTGTAGCTCTTCCAGCTAATATCTCTAGTGCTATTTGTGGTTCATTATAAGCTCTTCCAGAATTTTCATCACCACTCGCAGCACCAACAGTTGAACCAGTGTTAGCAATTACATTTCTAACTTTTAATACAATTTCTTCATCTGATGCATTTTCATATTGTCCAACCCAACTTGTACTAGCCCCCCATACACTTAAATGCATTATTGCACCTTGTACACATGATGGTCTACTTTCTAGCCATGGATATTTATTAAGTAATGGCTCTAAATATTGTTCTTTTGCTACTTCCATCTGTACAGCCAAGAAGGCTTCTCTATCAGATTCATTAGCACAAATTCCGCTTAAAACACCTTGAAATTCACGTTCTCCACTGTTCCAATCATTCCAAAACCATTCCGGACCTTTTCCAGCATAAGCACTTAATGGGCTACATAATGTAGGGTCTTTTTCTAAACATCCTGGTATAAATTGAGTGGCTATATTATTCATTCCTTTGCTTGTAAGCACTGTCCATTGAATTATACCAACAGCAGTTTCTCCAGTTGAACAAGATCCTTGACTTTCTGGTCCACATCCATCAAGATCTGCTCCTCCACTTTCAAATGGTAACCAGAAGAATAATTCCCAATCATTTGGTTTTAATTTTTTCACATCATCTAATTTCATATAATCTTCAACATCTTCTATATATGTTTTCTTACCTTCTTCATCTGTACCATTTTCCATTATTACTCTTATGTAATTACCAATTACTTTTTCTGCTTTTTTCTCTTCATCTGTAGGTGTTTTTTCTATTGGAGTATATTTGCTTATAGTAGCTTCGCTCATATATTCTGAAAATTCTTCACCTCTTAAAGTTTTAATAACTTCTTTATCTGTATATGTTCTACCTAAAACGGTACCTTCTTTTATGAATATTGCATCTCCAACTTGCATAGCATATGCAGCTTCTTTTCTCATTGTTTCTTCTACTTCCATTTTTTCAGTCGCTTTATCACTAGACATTTCATATGCCGGAGGTTCTTCATATTTTGTTTGAATTTTATCTCCTGGATTTTCAATATTTGATAATGCAATTTTAAATGTATCCATATTTAAATCATCACCATTTGGTAATTGCTCTGCAGTCAATTGTTTATCTTCTCTTTTTTGTTCAAATTCTTCATCTGGAAGTTCTGGACAAAAACCTTCTATTGTAACTATATATCCAGCAATTCCAGAATATTCATATAAATCTTTATACTTCTTATATGCTTGAACAGTTTCTGACATAAAATCAATACCTGGAATTCCGTTTCTTGGATCTCCATTTAATCTCTCATTAGTCTCTACAGGATCCATATCTAAAGTGTATCCTGAAGCTTCAATCTTTTCTTGATAAGCAGTATAATATTCTTCATTTAGAACTAATATTCTTGCATATCCAACTTTCTCTTCAACTATTTCACCTGTTACGGCTTCTGTTGTTCCATCTGTTGTAGGAGTTGTTGTAATAGTGCCTCCAGCTGCTGGTGCTGTTTCACCATCAACATCGTCTTCATACATTGATTTATATTTTTTATCTAAATTAACTCTTGTAACATAACGATCATTTGTTGAAACTTCACCATATTCTAATAATATTCCTGTTACTGGTGATACAACAGCTTCATTACCTTCATATCCTTCATAAGGTCCACCTTCTACTGATTCAGCCCATTTTAATCTATATAGACCTCCATTTTGAAGTGTCCATTCAGTAGTTCCTGTACCAACAGTTACAGCTGTAGTCACTCCTATAGCAGATTTTGGTCCACCTTCTACTGCACCAACTTTTACTTGATGTCCACCATTATATTGAACAAACACTCCATCTTTCTTTTCTTCACCAACAATTTCAATATGTCCTGATGAATATAATATATCTCCTTCTTCTATTATAGTACCTAATGGTAATTTTTCAGCTTCACCCTCTGCAACTAATCCATTCAAGAACTCAAATATACTACCAACAGATACTGGTGCAACTTTTACATTTTGCAATGCCCATTTTACTAATTGATCACAGCAAACATTATTGCAACGATCTGCCTTTGATCCTTCAAAAGTAGGCGCCAAAACATGTGGGTTTCCATGAATATCGTGTTTACAATGGTTACAAGGACAAGAACAATTATGATTTGGATCATCTAATTGTTTGTAGCAAACACCAACTAAAGCATAAATTTCTTTACAATGTATATCACATATACATGTTCCTCTACCATCACTCATTCCTGGATCAGAATATACACAGTAGTCATATCCTACCATATTCATATATTCACACATTTCTCTAGTTTTACTAAAGAATTCATCAATCGTTACTTGTGAAGGTTTCTTACAATCTTTATAATTAACTGGTACATCTCCTATAGCACTAGCATCTACTGGTTCTTCTGTCATTACATCAGAGTTTGTAGCATTACAGCTTGGACATTTACTTAAATTTCTATCTATTACAGCACCGCAATTTCCACATGTAGTAGTTGTTGTTAATCCGCTTGAAACTACACGACCTGTTTCGCCAACTTCTTCTTTATATTTCTCAAGTTCTTCTTGTTCTCTTTCTTCTCTCTCATATCTTTCTTCCTCAGTTTCAAATCCACTTTCAACTCTTCCAGATCCAGTATAAGGATCAGCAGCCTCTGGTTCTACATCTCCAACTGTTTTTGATGCATTATCAACAACAACTGAACTCAATTGACTTCCAAGATTATTACCTATAGCTAAAGGTTGAACGCCACTTACAGGTTCTACTTCTGGTTCTGCAGGTGAACCTGATATATCTCCTAGCCCTTCATTTGAAAGATGTTGTAACAAATATTTTTTATTTGTTTCTATATCAAAGTTCGAATGTATCATAGTACCAAATTCGTTGTCTACTTTGTCAATCTCTCTATATGGATATCCAGCTGAGCCGATTGTTGGCACTGGAAATTCTAATACTTCCGGAATTTCTTCTTGTATTTGTTCTTTCGTAAAATATCCTAATTCAACAACTAATTCTTTAAAATCTCTATATATGTAATCAGCATCTAAAGTATGTGTATTTTCAAGCATTGTAAATGCATTCAATGCGTCTTGTTCTAATGTTACTGTTCCTACATAATCTTCTAGTTTATATGTTTCATTTTCGCTATTATTATCAATATCTAATGTTACTGTGTTTTCTAATTCGCTATCATCTATTGCACCATATTTCTTATCAGCTGCTCTTGTTTCTCTTAATGCTGCAATTATTTCAGCTGTATTTTCACTTCCATCATATTGAAAATATTTATTTTGCAAGAACATTTTTTTGATCTCTGGATTAGTTTCTGCTCTTAAACCTTCACCAGTTTGTTCAACATTGTATTTTGTAGCCATATTTACATATAATTTATCAGCAACATTCGTTGCAGTATCTGCCGCAACACCATGTGATGATATTGTTGGAGTTATATCTGTATAATAACTATCAACAGTTTCATACATGCTAGATAATGGTTTATAACCTGTTTGTGTAGTTTGAGTGGCTGATTTTACTTTATAAGCAGTCCATTTTCCATTAGTTTGTCTCCAGCCTAAATCTTTAAATGTTTCATCAGAGATTTCTGTTCCATCGCCTTTTAATGTTATAGCTTTTTTAGAAACAGCTAAACCTACTTCCGTTGCTTCTTTTACTGTAGCAACATTATAATATAAATAATTATCTGTTCCTGTAGCAATTTTTGATGTATCTACGTCTTTTTTACTTGAATCCACTCTAACATCATCACTATAACTTGTTATATATTTTCCATCTTTACCAACAATATACCATTTAAAGTTACCTTTTAAATCTCCATCTTCATGTACTTCATATAAAGTCCATCTATCTCTCATCAAAGATTCATAATCATAATCTTGATCAACCAAGTTAATAGAAGAATCATCTGGTTCAACAAAATATACATCTCTATACCAATGATTTGTTACTGAATGAATATATGGTTGATAAGCTCTGAAATCATAAGATGTTCTTCTCATAGTAGCAGCTATAGCATCAGCTTTATTTTTGCAATTATCACAAATTTCAACAACTGTTCTATATCTATTTATGTATTGTTTCATGTCATCATCTAATTTTTTCCAATTAGGTTTCTCTGATTTTATTTCCCAATATTCATCTTCATCACAATCACATGGTTCCCAATCTGGTTCGGTACTAGTAATTGCACTCTTGCCACATCCACTGCAGATAACACTATCTTTGTCTATAACACATGGACAATGTTCACAAGTTATTTCATCTTCACCAGGAATTGGAGGATTAAATTCAGACCAAGTATCTATTTTTCCATTCTTCGCATAAGCAGGATTTCCAAGTCCATCATCTCCTACAGCATACACACCATTTCCTTTGTCATCACTATCATACTCGTTAGTACCAAACAACCAACTCCAAAATCCTCTATCACCACTAGCATTATCATCTAAAGTATAATAGAAATCTGCATCTAAAAAATCACCATTATTTGAGTCTTCTTGTATTTGATCAGAACCATATGGAACTCTTACTAAAAATTGTCCATAATCGTACTCTGATACATCAGCTATATCATCCCCATAAATTACATATAATATTTTCTTTTCGCATGCTGCACAATCATCTACAATATCAATTCCTAATTTCCACAAAGATTCAGCTTCCTCTGGTGTTGTATTTTGCTTATCCATCCAATTTACTAATTTTTCCCAAACACTTAACTCATCTGTTATATCTGTATAAGTATTCGTTGCTCTGTCAACTTGTTGAATTGATACAACTCCCTCTTTTCCTCTATATCCAGTAATAACATCACCGGTTATCTCATGCAAAACTAAGTTTACATTTGTATTAAAAGTTGTAACCATATCATACGCTAAATCTGGTTTTAAAGTAGCTTTATGTATTGCCAATAAAAATTCAAGTGGCATACCATATCTACCAGTCCATCCATCTAAGCTGTATTCTAAAGTAAATCCATTTTTGAATAAATTTCCACGTCTTTTAACTATTAATTTTTTTGAAGCAGTATCAATTTCAATATCTGAGTCATCCCATAAAGATGTAAAGTTTACTGGTGTTCCTAAAGTTCCGAAATTTCCTCCATCTTCTCTATAAATTACAAGCATACCTTTTCCAAATTTATCAATCGTTCCATCAGTTACGCCAAAAAGATCTAGCAATGGTCCATATATAGCATTATATGCTTTATATAATGCACTATTAATAACTCCTGAAATCCATCCTAAGAAACCAGGCTGTTGCATTACTAAGTTTTGATTTTTTATTGTATATATATAATTATCTGACATTATGTATGTAAAAATAAAATCGCTCTCTGCAAGTACTACTGAACCATCTTCTTTACTTCTAGCTACACCTTGATCAAACATAACATTTCCTGCCAAGTCGTTATAATTCTTTTTTACATCATTAGGCATAGAGGCTACATCAGCTTCTGATTCAATAAACTTTGTTAAAAATCCATCTCCTTTTAAGTCCCATCCCATTTCATCAATATAATCTAAAGTTTCATAGATTTTTTCACTATCTATCATCTCTGTTGTATCCGCACCAAAAGCAGCCGCCAGAAACTTTCCAGCTTCTTCAAATGCAGCGCTTAATTTATCCATAACCATTCCTGGCATTGTTACCAAAAACATAAATATACCAGTAATAATTATTAATATAAGTATTCCAAAAAAAACTGGCGCTAAAATATGCATTAATGGTGCTAACAACGTTTGTTTTGCTCCATGTTTTTTTACAACTTTGGCTACATTTTTTGCTGCATTTGCAGTTTTTTGTGCAAAGCTACTTTTATTATTGCTTTGTTGTTGATTTTCTTGAGTACTTGTATTTACAACTTCTTCATTTTCACTCATAACATTTCTTTCCTTTTCAAACGTATTTATATAATTATATTATACCATCAATAGCCTTTTTTTTCAACAAAATCTTGCATTGTAACAAAAAAGATAACAATATTTTACATTGTTACCTTTTTTTACATTTTGAGGCATTTTTTACATATTTTCATTAATTTAAACTTTTGAAGTTTCTTTTAATAAAATAAACTTCAAGCTATATTATAATAAATATAGTTGTTTTTAATTTATAAATTATATTGTCTTTTCATTAAATTTATTATTTTAATTATTTTTATCACTCTAATTATTTTTTATTTTTTCAATAATATCTTTACTTGTTAATCCAAAATATTTTAAAAGTTCTCCTGCACTTCCTGATTTTCCAAAACAATCTTTTATTCCCATTCTTGTTAGTTTTGCAGGATAGTTTTCAACTAAAACTTCTGCTACGGCAGAGCCTAATCCACCAATTATGCTATGTTCTTCTACAGATATTAATTTTTTTGTTTCTTTTGCACATTTTATAATCATTTCTTTGTCTATTGGTTTTATTGTATGGAAATCTACAACTCTTATATTAATTCCTTCTTTTTCAAGTTCTTCTTTGGCTTTTAAAGCTTCTGCTACCATAATTCCTGTAGCAAACACCGTCGCGTCTATTCCTTCTCCAAATTGAATCCCTTTTCCTAATTCTAATTTTTCTTCATTTTCATGTATTATTGGACTTGCAGCTCTTCCAAATCTTATATATACAGGACCATTAATTTTTGCTGCTTCTTTTACTGCCCATTTTGCTTCAACATCATCTGCTGGAGAAATTACTGTCATATTTGGAAGCCCTCTCATTAAATTAATATCTTCTAGCATTTGATGAGTTGCTCCATCTTCTCCAACTGTTATTCCACAATGCGTTGCACATATTTTTACATTTAAATTTGGATAACATATGCTATTTCTTATTTGATCATAAGCTCTCCCAGTTGCAAACACAGCAAACGTACTTGCATAAGGTATTTTGCCACATGTTGCTAATCCTGCAGCCGTTGCTATCATGTCTTGTTCTGCAATTCCCATATCAAAAAATCTTTCAGAAAATTCTTTTGCAAACATATTTGTTTTTGTTGCTCCAGCCAAATCTGCATCTAATACTACAACATTATTATTTTCTTTACCTAATTCAACTAAAGCTTCACCATAACTCTGTCTTGTAGCTTTTTTATTTTCAAAATTCATAATAACCTCCTACTAATTCAATCTATTAATTTTTATAATATTTATTTAATAATAATTAGCTTTCATTGATTAATTTTATAAACTAATTTCAAAATATAAAAAATAATGCAAATATTATAAATTAATAAATTTCATATTTATTTACTTAATTCTTCCATTGCAATTTTATATTCCTCTTCTTTTGGCGCCTTTCCATGCCATCCAGCTTGATTTTCCATAAAAGAAACACCTTTTCCTTTTATAGTTTTTGCAATAATTGCGGTTGGTTTTCCTTTGGTTTGTTTTGCTTTTTCAAATGCATCTAGAATTTCTTCAAAATTATGTCCATCGATAACTAATACATTAAATCCAAAACTTTCAAACTTTTTATCAATCGGATGTGGATTCATTACATTTTCAACACTTCCATCTATTTGTAAATTATTATTATCTACTATTACACATAAATTATCTAATTTATAATGACTTGAACTCATTGCTGCTTCCCAAATTTGACCTTCCTGTATCTCACCGTCACCACAAATACAATAAACTCTATATTCTTTATTATCTAGTTTTCCAGCTAATGCCATTCCATTTGCTATTGATAAACCTTGCCCTAAAGAACCAGATGTCATATCAACCCCTGGAATTTTTTTCATATCAGGATGTCCTTGAAGATAACTATCTACTTTTCTAAAAGTATTTAAGTCTTCTTTGGGAAAGAAACCTTTTTCAGCAAGTGTTGAATACAAAGCTGGTGAACAATGTCCTTTCGATAAAACAACTCTATCTCTATTTGCATCTTTTTGATTATTAACATCTATATTTAATTCTTTAAAATATAACACAGTAAAAACATCAGTTATGGATAATGAACCTCCTGGATGTCCAGAAGCAGCACTATAAACCATTTCTACAATACTCTTTCTTATGTTTTTTGATTTTTCTTGTAAATTTTGTAATTCTACTCCATCTATCATAATTAATTCTCCTTTACGGTTTTATTTTTAGCTTTATTATAAGCAAAATTATTATATATTATTAAGATAGTTTTATCAAGAAATTTAAGATTAGCATTTTGTGAAAATTTAGTGAATCTTTCAATAATACTTTAATTAATAATTTTCTAGATTTTTATTGCAATTTAATCAAAATACGTTAATATCAGAATAACATTAGAATAATATTGAAATTGATTTTAAAACTATTTTGATATCATCAATAATTAAAATTATAGCATCAAAAAACTCGGTACAAATTGTACCGAGTTTTATAAATTTTATTATTAAAATGGGAAAAGTCCAAATAAGAAACCTTTTGGCATATACCAAAGAATAATACTTCCACCAATTAAGTAACCCCACCATGGAACTGTATTTAATATTGCGGTAGTCCAATTCCATACATTTCCACCTGTTGTTTTAATATTTTCCCAAGTGAAAAATTCGGCTAATTTTACACCAAATATAGTAATATTTGATAAATCCATTCCAAAAACATTTGTTAAATCAAATTCCCATCCAAAAAGATTTAAGATATTTGATTTATCTGGAACCTCACTTGCATCTATTACAGCAATTTTATATGAGGCAAAATTATTTCCTTTTAGTTTTAATTGGTAATTTTTTGTATATCCTGGTTCTAAATCCGTTATTTCTACATATTTTGTAGCTGCCAATAATCCTTGTTCGCTATAAATGTCTATCTTTACAAAATCATCACATTTTGTTTTTGATTTGTTTGATAGTCTGAATTGCATATATCCATTTACATTTGTTGCTTTTCCAGTATAATTATCTATTATTATCGTTGGACTTGAAGTAACCTCTCCATCCATTTTTACATACATATTTTCAATTAAAGCATCTTCTAATAGTAATGATAAAAACAAAAATCCAACTAATGCAGATAGATATATGAAGAATGTTTTCATTCTAGCCATATTCTTTTTCCCCTCTTTTTTACATAATATAACATATATATTATACAACGTTTTACAAAATTTGTAAACAATTATAGCTAAAATTCCTTTATTTTAAGCCATTTTCATTTATAAATAATAATTTGTCGGTTATTACATATATGTGTTGTCGCAAGTTAATTAATCTATTTTTATTTCTCTATTTAAATATAATGAATAAATATAAACCTCTTCAACTTTTTTATTCAATGAATCTTCTAATGCTTGTTTGTATATTTTTAATTGATTGTTATATTTTTTTATTAAAATATTTTCATTGCCATCTTCCACAAAATCTGTTTTATAATCAATTAATATGATTTTACCATCATCAAAAATTGCATATAAATCTATAATACCTTGAACCAAAATAGTTTCTTCATTTGCCTCTTCAAATAATTCTTTTGCTTTTATTTTTATACAAAAAGCTTTTTCTTTTTCGATAACATTGGCTTTTCTTAATCTTTCTGCTAATTTTGAATTTAGAAAACTTTGAATTTTAAATAAATTTATGCAATTTCCTTCTTCTTTAGAAATTATATTTTTAGCAATTAATTCTTGTTTTAAACATTCTAATTCTTCTTTAGAATATATTTTTTTCAAATCTAATTTTTGTAAAAACAAATGCATTAATGTTCCTTTTTTACTTGCAGATATTTTTTCTTCCTCTTCCATAAAATTTGGAACAATTTCTGCTATTCCAATTTCTTTATTAGTTAACTCAGAAAAATCAATTCCTTCATTTTGCATCTCTTTTATTTTACTTACAGTACTTTTTATTGGTAATTTTGTTGATAAAATATTTTTGTAATTCCAATCAAATTCTTTTTCGTATCTTTCGAAATCAGTTTCTTTTTCAAAATCAAATTCTCTTATTTCGATTTCTTTTTCTTCCTCTTTTGAAACTATATCTTTCTTAGAATATTCATTAATTTTTATTAATTTTTTCATTTCTTCTGAGCTTAATATAACCAGTTCAATCCAATCTAAATATGAAATATATTTTTTCAAAATTATAGGATTTAATTTTCCATCTCTAGAATTATATACTTTTAAAATTTCTTTTTTCTTTTCTAATTCTTTTAAATGATCTTTCGATATTCCTGTTATTATCAATTTTTCTTTTGCGCGTGTTAATGCAACATAAAGAATTCTCATTTCTTCTGAAATTGCTTCTTCTTTAGTTATTATTTTTATTGCATCTTTAGCAGAAGTTGAATATTCTATCATTTTTTCATAATTTATATACTGTGGTCCTATTCCTAATTTTTGATGTAATAAAAGATTTGAATTTAAATCCTGCATATTAATTTTCTTTGAAGTGCTACATAAAAATACGATTGGAAATTCTAAGCCTTTACTTTTATGAATACTCATTATTCTAACAACATTTTCATTCTCTCCAATAACTTTTGCTGAAGACATATCACTATTTCCTGATTTCAATCTTTCAACAAACATTATGAAATTAAATAATCCTTTAAAACTTGTTTTTTCATATTCCTTTGCTCTTTCAAAAAGCATTTTCAAATTAGCTTGTCTTAAAAGACCATTTGGCATTAATCCTACATAATTATAAAAACCTGTATCTATATAAATTTTACTAATTAGTTCTGATAAACTTAAATATTCTGATTCTTTTTTCCATGTATTTAATTTGTCTAAGAAATTATTTACTTTTTCCTTAAGTTCACCTTCAAGCTCATCTTTTGCAACTAATAAGCTATTATAAAAATTCCCATCCCTTTTACACAATCTAATTTCTACAATTTCGTTATCATCAAAAGTTCCTATCTCTGAACGAAGTACAGATACCAAAGAAATATCATCAATTGGATTATCTAAAATCTTTAATAAACTAATTATTGTTTGGATTTCTATTGTGTCTAAATATTCATTAGAAGAATCAGAAAATACTGGTATATCATTATTAACAAGCTCTTTTTCATATATTGGAGCAAGTTTAGAAGTTGAACGAAGTAATATTACAATATCTTTATAAGTTACGTCTCTATAACCTATTTTTTTATCTTTTACTTGAACTTTAGAATCAATAAGTTCTTTAATTCTTTTTACTACAAATTTTGCTTCTATCTGTTCTTTTTCAAGTTGATTTATAAAATCGTCAAAATCTTCATCAATCTCTTTATCATTTTTTAAAGTATTATCTTTAAATTTTTCAATTTCTTTGTATTTTTCAATCTCTTTATCATTTAAATTTTCATTAAATTTCACAGTTTCTTTTTGATTATCAGCAATATCTTCATTCTTCCAAGCCATACCATAATCATCATCTTTTAAATCAATAATATCAAGTTCTGCAATATCTAATGAATTTTCATGAGGTTCAAAAGATGCTCCTAAATTCAAATATTCCTCTTCTGTATAATCAATATCTCCTAAATCTTTACTCATTATTGTTTTAAATACTTCATTTGTAATTTGAAGAACATTATCTCTACTTCTAAAATTCTTAAAAAGTTGAATCTTTAATCCATCATCATTTCCCTCTAAATCATATCTATCATATTTATCTAAAAATAATTCTGGGCACGCTTGACGAAATTTGTAAATACTTTGCTTTACATCTCCTACCATAAAAAGATTGTTACCACGTGATACTGTTCCTAAAATATATTCTTGAACTTGGTTACTATCTTGATATTCGTCTATTGCAATTTCTTCAAATTTTTCTCTATATTTTTTAGCAACATCAGTTCCAACATAATTTCCGTTTTCATCTTTTTTTACTAAAATTTTTAAAGCATAATGTTCAATATCATTAAAATCAATTATGTTTCTTTCTCTTTTCTTTTTCATAAATTCTTCATCAAAATAAAAAATAACATCTTTTAAAATTTCTAAAATTTCATACATTGCATAGATATCTCTATATGCAGATTCTGAATTATAAATTAATGTTTCTTTTATAATTTTCATTAATTTATTCTTTACAGTATCTCTTGCAGATTTTGCTTCATCTTTTGCATCCATTACAATTTTCTTATCTATCGGCCATGATTTTAGTTTAATTTCACTTGCATAATCAAACGCTTCATCCCAAGATTTTTCTGTTTTAGTATATAATTCTTTAAAAGTTTCAATATCTGATTCTATTGTTAATTTATATTTTTCTAGCTCATAATATTTTTCAAGTTTATTTCTAACAATTTTTAAGCTATTTATTCCATCGATTATCTCTTCTCTAAGATTTTTTATTAATATATCTCCCCAAGCACTTTTAGAAAAATCTTTTTCTTCCATTTGTTCAAACATTCTAACTTTTTCTAAAAGCCATCCTTTTGGAAATGGAGCACTTTGCATAAATCTATAAATTTTTAAGACAATTTCTTTTAAAGGTTCATCTCCTCTATAACCTGTATATGTATTAACTAATTTAGCAAAATCTTGATCTTCATCTTCATATAATTTTTCAAAAACACTTTCTAATACTTCTTGTTTTAAAAGATCTATTTCTTCTTCTGAAGCAATTCTAAAATTTGCTGATAAATTAATCTCAAAAAAATTATTTTTTATTACATCTAAACAAAAAGAATGAATTGTGCATATATTTGATTTCCCTAAAAGAACAATTTGTCTTTGCAAATTTTCATTTTCTGGTTCTTCATCTAACTTTTTATAAATTGCTTCTAATACTCTTTCACGCATTTCAGAAGCTGCTGCATTAGTAAATGTAACAACCAAAAGTTTATCAATATCTACTCCATCTTTTAAAATCTTTTGTATAATCCTTTCTACTAAAACCGCAGTTTTACCGCTACCAGCAGCTGCCGCTACTAATATATTTGAATCTTTTTTATAAATTGCATCTTGTTGTTCTTTAGTCCAATTCATAATTGCTCCTTGTATTAACATATTTTCTTAATTTAAAAGATAATCATAATTTAATTTTCATATTAATCTTTTTTTATTATCACATAAATTATTATTTTATTATCACATAAATCTTTTTTTATTTATCTTTTAATGTAACGACACAAATTTCTGGTGGATTAAATATTCTAATTGGTAACTTTGAATAACCAACGCCACCACTTATAATCATTGAAAAATCACTTGTTTCATATCTTCCATATGAATACTTCGGTAGCCACCCTTGAGGATGTGCATATATTCCTTTAATTATAGGTAATTTCGCTATTCCGCCATGAGTATGTCCCGTTAATGCCAAATCAATACTATACTTATCATAAAGTTCAAAATATTCCGGTCTATGAGATAATAATATGGTAAAATTATTTTTGTCTTCCTCTGATATTTCTAAAAATAAATCATTTAAAACAACTTCCACTTTATTTTTATTGTTTCCTTCTATATATGCATATTTTTCATGTTTATATAAAGTTGCTGGATCTTGAACTCCTATTAAATTAATTTTTTCTCCATCACTTTCTAGTATTTGAGTTTTATTATTTAATATTTCAATTCCAATTTTTTCTAAATCTTTTTTGAATTTATTGTTTTCTGGATCATCTAATAGCATCATTTCATGATTTCCATATATATAATAAGTATCTGCTATTTTTTTCAATTCTTTCATAAATTTAATTGTTAATTCTTCTATTTGTTTTATCTCTTTATTATTATATAAATCATTTTGAGAACAATAGTATTCAGCATCTATTAAATCTCCTGTTACACATATTATATTTGGATTTTGATTTTTTATTTTATTTATTATTTTTTCAAGCTCTATTTCATTTCTTATTGAATGAACATCTGTTATTTGTAGTATTTTATAATTATTAAATTTTTCTGTTATTTTTTTGCTCTGTATTATATATTCTCTTACAAAAATATTTTTATTTATAATAATATTAAAAACACAAAAAATAGCTAATAATATTATTATCAATTTTATTGTATTTATGATTTTCTTTCGCATTCTTGACTCCTATTTGAATATTTATAATCATATTACATTTTGTTAAATTTATCCACATTTTTTATTAATTTATTAAAATTTCTTTTAAGATTTCCACAGTTTATGAACTTTATGTGCTATATCAAGGTTTTTACACTTTTTCTTGTCTTTATAACACAATTTATCCTGTAAAACTTGCTATTTCTCGATTTATTTTTAATTGTATATCACACAATAATTTGTAAATACTAAATATGTAAGGAGGAAATTACTATGGATGATTTAACAATTTTAAATGAAATACACAAAGGAGTTACTACTGGTATGTCTTCTCTTGAAGAAATTTCAAAAAAAACTTCTGATGAAGAATTTAAATCTGAACTTTCAACACAATATAACTCTTATCAAACTACTTTAAACAAAGTAAACCAAGCTTTTGATGAAATTGGGGAAATACCAGATGATGCTCCTATGGGACAAAAAATTATGGGTTGGACTGGAATTCAGATGAACACAATGAATGATACTTCTAATACAAAATTATCTGAACTTTTAATTCAAGGATATGATATGGGGGTTATAAAGGGATTTAAACTTCTAAATCAAAGTCCTGAAGCAACACAAAGTGTTAAAGATATTTTAAATGGATTTATTAGATTTCAAGAAAATAGCATTAATAGATTAAAGAAGTTTTTATAATAATTATTATATTCTATACAAAAAATCTAATTTTAATTTTCTAAAATTAATTATTGCAAAAGCGAGAAAAAAGGATTTAAAGATTAATTCTTTAAATCCTTTTAGCTATTAAAACTTTTTCTAACAATTAAAATTCAAATTACTTTATTATAACTTTTATTTTGAAAATCCATTTCTTATAACTGCTTATTTAATAGAAATTTATTTAGTTTCTTCTACTGAAATTACTTCTATCTCGCTCAAATCACTTTCTCCACCTAATTCTTCAGATGGTGGATTTTCTTCTTGCTTTTTATAATTTGGGTCTTCATTTTGACATTTACTACAAACACCATCTTCATAATCATGACCTGTAGCTTGTATTGTTTCTGTATCAGTTGCATTACATGTTGGATCCGAACATTTTTTATTAATTATTCCATCTTCTGTACAAGTAGCATCTGTTTTAGAAACTTCTACCATTGTATGAGTATGTGTTGACGGGATTTGACTATTTTCTGAATCATTTTCTGAAGTATTAGTATTTGTATTCACATTTTGTTCATTATTAGAATCAGAATTTGTATTAGTGTTAGTATTAGTATTCATATTGGTATTCATATTTTCATTTGCATTTATATTTTCGTTCTCTTTTAATTTATCAATTTCTTTTGTTTCTTCTTTTTCACAAATTTTACAAATTCTTGTTTTAATACCAATTTCATCTCTTGTTGGTTTTGTTGTTATTTCCCATTCATCCCAATCATGACCTAATGCTTCTATTGTTTTGTTCTCTTTTTCACCACAAGAGCAAGCCATCACTTTACTGCCTGCTTTTTCACACGTTGGTGCTTTATAACTATTTTTTACTTCCTCTTTATAATCATGCGTATGTTTTGGTGCCGCAACCGTTCCATAATTAAAATATGCAATATTCATATCTGTCCATCCTGATATTCCAGGAACAGTTCCTTTACTTGTATACTGCCACATATTTACATTTCCTGTGTAATCAGTTTGACTTGTATAATGTGCCAACCAAAATTTGCAATTGAATGAACTTCTAGACATTCTTTTGGTAATATCGTTTTTACTTGCATACATCATCGGTTCATATCCATTTGCTTTAACAAAATTCAAATATGTTAAGGCATTACTTGTTGCCTGAGCTCCATCAACATTTATACATCTTTTAGCATTAAAATCTTCAAAATCATATACAACTGGATATGTAATACTATATGGAGCAATTTTCTTAACTACCCACACTGCTTCCTCTAATGCTTCATTTTCATTTATTGCTGTTGAATAAAAATATACACCAACTTTTATTCCATTTGCTATTGCACCTTTCATATTTGTTTTAAAATATGCATCTTCATATATTCCACCTGAAGTTTGCCCCCTATATCCAACACGAATAATAGCAAATTCAACACCACTAGCTTTAACTTGAGCCCAATCAATTTTTCCTTGGTGATGAGATACGTCTATTCCCATAGACTTTTGCCCAACATTTTCAAACATTGTTTGTGCTTGATCCTGAGATACTTTATCTCCACCAGTTTTTTTATTAGTCTCAGCGTCCTCTGAAGACTTTACTGAAGACACTTTTGATTTAGGAACTTTAACTTCTTTATCTTCAAATTTTACTACTTCTTCATCTTTTTCTTTTAAAGATTCATCAATAGTTGTATCTTGTGCAACAACAACAATCTCTTCTTTAACTTCTAAAACAACTTCTTCTTATATGCCAAGATTTTTGGATGTAGCAGAAGTAAGTTCTGTTTTAGTATTTTGTTTATTAAAAAAAATTATTCCAATTAACGCACTCAATATAATAATTTGTATTAAAATAATTATTAATTTTGTTTTTATTGAAAGATTTTTAATTTTTTCTATCATTTGCATCTACCTCGCATAAATATTATATCTTATATATATCATCATGGTCAAGTCCAGATTATTGCAATCATAAAATATACTCATATTTCAATTCACATTTAAACTCCTGTCATAATTCATTCTCCAAAAATTATTATATTCTCAGTAATTGCATAAAATTTATCAAACAATATAGTTTATTTCAATGACAATCAAATTAACAATATAAAAAGCATTTTATCTTTAATAATCGACAAAATGCTTTTACGATATTTAGTACTTTTCTATTTTCTTAGTTCAGCTTTTAAATTTTTCTCTAAAGCTTCAATAACTTTTTCTAGAATTGGATTAATTTCTTCATCTGTTAATGTTTTTGTATTTGATCCAAAAGTTAAAGAATAAGCCATACTTTTCTTATCACCTAAAGCTTCGCTTGTATAAACATCAAATAATTTTGAACTTACTAAAAGGTTTCCAGCAGCTTTTTTGATAACTTTTGCTACTTCATCAGAAGTAATATTTTTATCTAAAGTAACTGCTATATCTTTGTTTACTGTAGGATAAATAGAAATTTCTTTAAATTTCATTTTTCCAACTTTTTTAGCTAATAATTTATCTAAATTGATTTCTAAAACATAAACTGCATCTTTAGAAATTTCTGGATGTATTCTACCAATTACACCTACAACTTCACCATTTACATTAATTTCAGCTACTTGTCCTGGATGAAATTCTTGTAAAGCCTGTTTTGGAAGTACAAAACTATATCTATTTCCATATCCTAAATAATCTAATACCTCTTCAGCAACACCTTTTATAATATAGAAATCAACTTGTTTTTTATTATTTAATCCTAAATAATATTCTCCTGTCATTAATGCACATAATTTTTTATCTTCTCCACGTACCTCTTCTCTTTTCCAGAATCCTTTTCCAATTTCATATATACAAACATCTTTTGTATAATGTGCTTTATTATATTCATAAATTTTATAAAGTGATGGAATTAAACTATATCTTAAAGTATTTCTTTCTTCAGTCATTGGATCTAATAATTTTAATTCTTCAAAGCTGTCATTTGTATATTTATGAACATCTTTATCATTTATTAAAATATAAGATAATGTTTCATTTAATCCTAAAGAGATCATTTTATTTCTAATTTCTCTATCAGTTTTATCAACATACCCTAATTTCATTGGAACAACTGGTAATTTTCCTTGGATATTATTAACTCCATAAATTCTTCCAACCTCTTCAATTAAATCTTCTTTGATTGAAATATCTATTCTTCTTGTTGGAACAGTTACTGTAATAACATCTCCATTTACAGCCGTCTTAAATGCTAATTTTCTAAACACATCTAAAGTTTCTTCTAAAGATATATTTGTTCCAAGTAAATTATTGATATCAGTTACTTTAATATCAACTTTCTTTTCTTCTTTATTAGCTACATCGTATACAACTTTTCCAGTTTGGATAGTAGCACCTGCATATTCTTCTAATAATTTAACAGCTCTTTCCATAGCCATATATGTTCTATTTGGATCTAATCCTTTTTCAAAACGGTTACTTGCTTCACTTCTAACTATCTTTTTAGATGTTTTTCTAACTCTTACTGAGTTGAATATAGCAGCTTCTATTAAAACATTTTTTGTTGTTTCTTCTATTTCTGTATCTAATCCACCCATTACACCAGCAAGACCTATTGCTCTTTTTCCATCAGAAATTACTATATCTGTTTCTTCTAAAGTTCTTTCAATTCCATCTAAAGTTGTTAATTTTTCACCTGGAGCTGCCATTCTTGTTTCAATAACATTTCCTAATCTATCTGCGTCATAGAAATGAAGTGGTTGACCACATTCAATCATAACATAGTTACTGATATCAACGACATTGTTAATAGGTCTAATTCCACATGCAATAAGTCTATTTTTTATAAAATCTGGAGATTCTTTTATTGTTACATTTAATGCTTTTCTAGCTATAAATAATGAACAGTTTTCTGTATTTACTTTTACTTCAAAAGAATTATTTAAATTTTCTCCTGATTCTCCATGAGATAAATCTAATTCTTTTACTGGATTATCATAAATAGCTCCAACTTCATATGCTAATCCTAGCATACTTAATAAGTCTCCTCTATTTGCTGTTAATTCAATATCTATAATTTCATCATCTAATTTTAAATATTCAATTGGGTCTTTTCCAACTGGAGCATCTTCTGGTAATATATGAATTCCATTTTTATCTTCTTCTGATAAATATTTTTTATCTAATCCAATCTCATATAATGCACAAATCATACCATTTGATTCTTGCCCTCTTATAATACCTTTTTTTATTGTTATTTCTGGAAGTTCTGCTCCAGCTTGAGCTACAATAACTTTTATTCCGGCTTTTACATTTTTAGCTCCACAAACTATATTTAAAACTTCATTTCCAATATCAACTTTGCAACAATGTAAGTGGTCTGAATCTGGATGGTCAACACATTCTAAAACTTTACCAATAATAAGTTTTGTTGATGGAATTAATTTTTGTGCCAAATCATATTCATTACCAACTCTAGTTAAATCTTCTGCTAAAGTTTTGATATCTAAATTTTCATCTATATTTACATAATCTTTTAAGAAATTTTTACTTAATATCATTTTAATTTTCCTCTTTCTTTTTTATTTATATCCAACATGTTTGAAAAAGAATTGTAACTCAATTTCAAACTCACAATTTTGAAAATAAACAAGTATTGCTAGGCAAAATTTAATATAAAAATGAAGATGTACTTTGTGTACTTCGAATTTTTATATTAAATTTTAACAACGCAAGACGATGTTTAGTTTCGAAATTATTCTTTATCTTGACGATCAAACTGACTCAAAAATCTCACATCATTAGCATATAAATATCTCATATCTGTAATCCCATATTTGAACATTGCTAATCTATCAATTCCTGTACCAAATGCAAATCCTGAATATTTTTCTGGATCATATCCATTCATTTCTAAAACTCTTGGATGAACCATTCCAGAACCTAAAAGTTCAATCCATCCTGTTTTTTTGCAAAGTGGACATCCTTTTCCACCACATTTGAAACATGTAACATCAACTTCATAAGATGGTTCTGTGAAAGGGAAATAACTTGGTCTAAATCTTAATTCTGTATTTGGACCTAACATTTTTTTCATAAACACTTCTAGTGTTCCTTTTAAATCTGCTAATGATGTATTTCTGTCTTTGTAATCAATTACTAATCCTTCTACTTGATTGAATTGATGAGAGTGTGTTGCATCATCTTCTCTTCTATATGTTTTTCCTGTACAAATCATTCTTATTGGTGTTTTTTCTTTATTTGCAAGCATTGTTCTAGCTTGAACGCTTGAAGTTTGAGTTCTTAATAAATATTCATCTGTTATATAGAAACTATCTTGCATATCTCTTGCAGGATGTCCTTGTGGTAAATTTAATCTTTCAAAACAGAATTCATCTGTTTCAAGTTCTGGTCCATCAACAACATCATATCCCATTGAAACAAATATATCTTGTATTTCTTCAATTACTCTGTTTATTGGATGTTTACTTCCTCTAATAATTTTTGTACTTGGAGCTGTTATATCTATTTTTTCTTTTTCTAGTTTAGCAGCCATTGCTTTTTCTTTAAATATTTTTTCAGCTTCATTTATTTTTTCTTCAATTTCAGTTCTTGCTTCATTTACCCAAGATCCAACTTTTGGCCTTTCTTCTGGAGCTACTGCACCTAACCCTTTTAAAAGTCCTGACAACTCACTTTTCTTACCTAGTAATCTTACTTTTAATTCTTGTAGTTCTTGTAAATTAGCTATTTTTTCTATAGCTTCATTTGCTGATTTTCGAATTTCTTCGATTTTTTCTTTCATTTGAAATTCCTCCTAATTTTATATAATTTTTATTAATAACAAAATAATTTGTTTCATTTATTTTTATATACATTACTAACTGTTTTATATTAATAACTTTATAAAACAAAAAATCCTATACGAAAAGCTTCGTATAGGACGATATATACCGTGTTACCACCTAATTTTATTAACTATTTTTAGTTAACCTCATTAATTGTTATAACGTAACAACCGTTTTAGCCTACTTATTTTCAACTAAAAAACTCAAAAAGTGAATTTTCAGTAAATATATTTTTAAGCAAACTTCCAGCGCAATCATTTGCTCTCTCTTTAAAAATATTTCTATTTACTTACTTTGCTTTTTTCAAATGTTTTTAATTATATTTTTATTATATTATATATTCTTTTGTTATATTATGTTAATAATATAACATACTTGTTTTGATTTTTCAAGATATAATTTAAAAATGTTTGAATTTATAACATTCATTTATTTTCATCTTGCATTTTTCTTAACAAAATAAACAAAAGTTTAATTCTTTATTAGTCATCAAATTCACGACTTACTTCTTGTTTCTTTTCATTTTCTATTTCTGGATTTTCCATTCCTTTTGCAGTTAATTCAACAACTTTATATGCTTTAGCATATTTCCCTCTTACAGAATTCATAGTTGAATCAATTTTTTTTGAAAAAATATTCATATCAAATGCCATTTTTATCCCTAGCCTTTCATACTACTAAGTTCATTTGCTTTAAAATTTTCTATTCTTATGTTTAACGGTGTAATTATTGTATTCTCAACAACTTTAGCTGTATTAAATCTGCTTGCAAAAAAGGTGGTTATTCTTTTTATTACCCTAGGTCTTTTTAAAGTTGTAGTCATAGCTTTATCTCCAACTTCCATTGCATCATATATAGATTTTTGCTTTCTTTCATTTATTCTTTCAATCTCAGAATTTACTAATGATATTTCTTTTTCTACTTTTGAAATATATTCTACATTAGCTTTTTGATCAGATTCAGTTTTCTCAATTTTACTTGAAAGCTTTTGATCTAATTCACAAACTACGTCTTGTTTATCCATAAGCTTAGATATTTCTAAAGGATCAATACTTGTTTGTGCTGTTTTCTTGTTTTTTAATCGTTCTAAAGCAGCCTTTATACTATCTTTTACTGAAAGCTTTACTTTATCATTTTCTTTCTGCTGATTATTTCTAATAAGTTTTTGTCTAAAATATTCTTCATTTAAAATTGAACCTATTAGCTCAGATTCTAATTCAACTTTTCTCAGAATTAATTGTTCTATCTTTCCGTCATAAAATTCACTTAACTCTAATAACGCTGATTCATATGCAACTAGAGTTTCTGAAACTAATTTCTTTGTTTGTTCATAATTTTTAGCTCCATCTTTAAACTTCGGATTTATATTATAAATTCCAGTTTTAATTGAATTTAATTGAGCATTAACTTTATCATTAATAACATTAGTAGAAATTTTATCTATAAATGCCCTACTTACCATCGCATTTGTTCTAATTTTGCTCTCTGTTTCGTCATATAATTTTTTTAAATTTATACAAATCTCTTGGTCTGTCAAAGTTTTGCCCCTTTCTATCTATTTTTAAGAATTTCTTTTGCTTCCAATATATTTGATTTTTTTTCTGTCTCTATTTTTTGTAAAAGCATTTTCATTTCTTCAGTTGTCATATAGTCTAAATTATAAATTCTATTATCATATACGACTGTTCCTAATTTCATAGGCACCTCCAAAACATAACTTATTTATACATTCATTATTTCTAAATGTCAATATATTTTTAATATTCTATTGAATTTGTTGCTTTACCATTTGTTTTTACTCTATACATTTGATAAATACTAGATTCATTTTTGCTATCATCTAAATAATACAAGATTCCATTTGCAATATTTATTTTTGTTCTATTTGATTTCAAAGAAACCACAGGTTTTGATTTCTTTCCTTTCAAATTAGTTACACATATTTGATTATTTACTTCATCAAAATAATATATATTTTTATTTGTAATATTATAAGTTTCATTTGTTATAAATGTTGTAACTAATTTTACTTTAGAGCCATCAATTTTTATCTTACTTAAACAATTTTCTTTATCATTATAAAAATATATCCACTTTTTCAATAATTGAATTTTTTTAACATTAAATTCTTTAGAAAGTGTTTTTAATTCTTTTCCATCTACATTTATAGAATATAAAAATCCAACATTATCTGTATAGTATATCATTCCATCTTGAACAACAAAGTCTTGCACATTAGTTGCTGTTATTAGTTTTTCTTCTCCAGTTTCTAAAGATAATTTTGAAATCCCAAAAATTTCTTGCGATGTTACATAGTATGCATATCCATTCTCTATATAGAATTTACTTATAGGTGTTGATAAAGTTTTTATTTTTGTTGGCGCATCACCATTTGTTTTTACAGATTTTAAATCAAGTGTATTTGCATTTGATAAAGTTAAATAATAAATTGTGTCATCAACAATATTCATTGAATAAGCTGTTTCATCTGTTATTTGATATTCATCTTTTCCTTTTATTTTAACAATACCATCTTCATATTTATTATAAAAAATAACATTTCCATCATCAATTACTAAACCAAGATTAGATAAATTTCCTATTGATTTTTCTTTTGAAAAAATTACTTTAAATAAATTAATGATACCAATTAGAATTAACAAACAAATTATTGCTAAAACAATCAATACAATTATTCTTCTTTTATTTAATTTTAATTTACTAAGTTTATTTTTTATATCCATCGTTCTATCTCCTATTTAGAATTATATCTATTCAATGTCTGTTAGCATAAAATTTGTATCTATATTAAATTTATACACATCAACAACTATTAAAGCTGATTCTGCAGTAACAGCAGCTGATACTTTATATCCATCAATTTCTAAATCTCTTAAATTTTGTATTGTAAACTCTTCATTTTTATCAATTGCTTCTTGCATCATATTTGATACTTTTGTTATTAATGCATTTTTTGCCTCTTCTCGAGTAACTTTCGATGTTTGGCTTTGATTTGAATTTTGATTTTCTAAAGTAGTTTGACTATACGTATTTGTATCAATAAAACTTAAATTTTCTTTTTTACTTGTGTATAAATTTGTTAATTGTGTTTTTATTGTATCAATTAAAGAATCTCTCTCATTTTCTGGTAATAAATCTAAATAAATACAATTTTCTGCATTTAAACCTGGTAAATCAGAGACATCTTTAAATTGTATTTGATTATCTATCGCTACCTGTGTTTCACTTCTATTAGTTGAAATTGTAAACACAGCTTCATTATTTATTTCTTTAGAATTCGTAGTCCCTTCAGTTTTTAAATTAAGTTTTACTTTTTTATTTATTTTTTCGTTCTCAATAAAACTATACTCTGAATTAATAGAAGTACTTGCATTTGATTGTTGTTTTTTTAGTTCTAGTGCAAATCCATTTTTTTCTGAAGTTTCTTCATCTTTATATAAATAAGTAACTTTTATATAACTTTGATTTGAATTTAGTTCTGAATTATCATCAGGGAATAAATCAATATCTAATATATTGTTATTTGGCAATACAATATCAATTTTTTCTACATTAGTCTCACTAGCATATACATTAATTTTTATTCCATTTCCAGATATTTTTTCAATTTCTTTAATAGTATTATCAATGATATCTTGTAATTGTTTTTTGGTTAAGTTAACTTTTTTTCCAAATATTATATTAATTAATTCTTCTTTCCCATTATTTTCTTGTTCTATTAACTCATCTATATTGTTTGTTTGTATAATCTCTACATCTTCATTTTCATTAGTATTAGCTACAATTTCTGAATTTTGTGAAATTTCTGTATTTTCTTTAGTTTCATTTTTATCAGTACTATTCATTGTAGAGATAGTACTTTCTTCAGGAGTTGCGTTTATTGTTCCAACCGGATTTATTTGTATAACAGGAATTTCTGGTTCTAAATTCTCTACCGAAGAATTTATTATATTTTGGTCATCTTCAACTTGTCCATTTTCTACAATTATATTTTCTGATTGTTCTTTCTCAACATCTGATTCACCATTTTGTTCGGTGTTTTCATTTTGAGTATTTGATGTAGTAATTTCAAAGTTGTTTTCTGTTGTTATATCTTCATTATTTTCAGCAGAAACTATTTTTTTTATTAATTCGTCATCATTTTTTAGTTCTTCTAATGTTTTAATTAATAAATTATTAAGTTCTTCTTGAGTTAATGTTACACTATAGTTTGTTACCTCAACATCTTCAATTGCATTTTCTATTGCAATATTTTCTTGAACTGAAAATTTCTCTTCTGATATATTATTTAAAATTATTTCAAAATATTTTTTTACATATTGGTTTAATTCATCTTCTGTTATATTTATATTTTCCAAACCTTCAAGTTCTTTTATATAATCAATATCGATGTTTACTCCAAAAACTTCGTTTATCTTATCAAAATGTATCCCAACATACTGATTCAATATTTCATTTGAAGCAATTGCTATTTCATTTTCAGAAGTTACTAAATTTACTTTAAAAACTTCGTTTCCTGAATAATTTAATATAGCCTCATTATAGTTTTTCTTGCTTGTAACATCATTTGAATTTAAAACATCTAATTTAAATTTTGTTACATCTATATCTTGTAGTTCTTCATTCTCTAAATCTGTAGTAAATCTAACTGAGCTATTTATTTGAGAACTTTGAGTTTGTAACCTACTCAAAAGATTTCTATATATATTATTATTTAAGAGATTATTTACATTTATTTTCGAAACATTTTGAACAAATAACTGTTTTGAAGATTTTGTTTCTTTTGTAAAATACCAATATAGCCCCAAACAGATACTTGCAATTATTAATAGTATAAAAAATTTTCCAAAAAAACCTTTTGATTTATTCTTTTTATTGTTATAATCTCTACTTATTAAAATGTCTTCAATTCCATTATTAACCATAATTTAATCCTCTCTTCCTAAATATTATATATAATATTTAAAAAAATAACAATATAAATTTACATTTTTTAACTTAGAATAAAAGCCTACTTTATAAAAATCATCTTGAAAATTTTTATTTTTCACTATCAATTATATTAATATAAAATTTGTATACATTTGTCACGAATATCATTTAATTTAATAAAAATGATAACATTCAAAAACTACAAAAAAAGCGTTACTTTTGTAACGCTTTTTCAAACTATTTAAAATTATTCTGCTGATTCTGCTGTTTCAGCTTCTGGAGCTTCATAAGCTTCTAAAATAGCTTTTTGAATTTTTTCTCTAGTTTCAGCATTGATTGGATGAGCTATATCTTTAAATTCTCCGTTTGGAGTTTTTTTGCTTGGCATAGCTATGAATAATCCATTTTGACTTTCGATAACTTTAATGTCGTGAATTACGAATTCACCATCGAATGTTACAGAAGCAACTGCTTTCATTCTGTTTTCTAAATTTACTTTTCTTAAACGTACATCTGTTATTTGCATTTTTTAAGCACCTCTTTCTTATCGTTTTAGTACATAATAAAAATTCTATGTACCACTACTTTTTATATTCTACAAAAAACTTTTTTTTCCTTCTTTTTTTTTATATTTTTTTATATATTTAATTATTTACATATAAAATACTTCATCTCTCCTTTGTACGTTTAGTACATGCTAAAAATTCATAAAACTATTTTTAAATATAAATAAAAAAAATGTTTTTTTTTATATTTATTTGGCTATCGTTTTTTTATCATTTTACTTGAATTTATACCTATATAATAGTATAATTGCTATGTATTTTAGGAGGAAAAAATGAATTTAGAAATATCAGATTTAAAAAAATATAAGCATATCCATCTTATTGGAATTGGTGGAATTAGTATGAGCGCAATTGCTGAAACGCTAAAAAACTGGAACTTCGTAGTAACTGGTTCCGATTTAAACCAAAGTATTATTACTGATACTTTAAATAAACACGGTATAAAAACAACAATTGGTCATGATCTAGAAAATCCTGGTAAAGCTGATTTAATTGTTTATTCAGCAGCAATTAGTGACAACGATCCTGAAATTATAATTGCTAAAGAAAATAATATTCCACTTGTAGATAGAGGAGAATTTGTTGGACATTTAACAAAACTTTATCAAGAAACAATTTGTGTTTCAGGAACTCATGGAAAAACGACTACAACATCTATGCTTTCTTATTGTTTTATTAACGCCCATAAAGATCCTTCTATAGAAGTTGGTGCAATTTTAGATTTAATCAATGGAAACTATAGAGTTGGAAATAGTGAATATTTTATATTAGAGTCTTGTGAATACAAAGGTAATTTTTTAAAGTTCTTTCCTCATACTGAAATTATTTTAAATATAGATAATGATCATTTAGATTACTATAAAACTTTCGATAATGTTATAAAAACATTTCAAGATTTTGCAAAATTATTACCTGAAAATGGTTTATTAGTTACAAATGCCGATGATAAAAATTGTTTAAATCTAAAAGATATTACAAAAGGAAAATTTATTTCTTATGGTATTGAAAATGATAATGCAGATTACTTAGCCAAAAATATTTCTTACGATTCAAATGGTTTTGCAAAATTTGATGTCTATAAAAATAAAGAGTTCTTTACAACAATCGAACTTTCTGTTGCTGGAAAACACAACATTTTAAATGCTCTAGCCTGTATTTGCGTTAGTGATTACTATGGAATTGAAAAAAATATTATTTGCGAATCTTTAAAACAATTTAGAGGTGCTGAACGTAGATTAGAATATAAAGGAACTTTAGAAAAAAATATTAATATTTTTGATGATTATGCACATCACCCTACTGAAATTAAAGCAACTGCCAATGCTATAAAAAACAAAAAATACAACAAATCTTGGGTTATCTTTCAACCACACACTTATAGCAGAACAAAATTATTATTAGAAGATTTTGCAGAAGCAATTTCTAATTTTGATAATATAATTCTTTTAGATATATATGCTGCTCGTGAGCAAAACACTTATAATATAAATTCTAAAGATTTAGCTGAAGCAATAAAATCACATGGAAAAACAGTTGCCTATATTCCTGATTTTGAGAAAGTTGTTTCTTATGTAAAAGAAAATGTAAAAGAAAATGATATTATTATAACTTTAGGTGCTGGTACAGTAACAAAACTAGGACCAATGATTTTAAATAACCAATAAAAAACTCAATATTCATTAAATACTATATTTTATGAAATATAGAAAAAAATAATTAATTTTAAGTGGTCAACTTCTTGTTGACCACTTTTAAATTAATTTTTGGAATTTTAATTAATATAAACTAATATAAATCTATACACTTTAATAATCTTATAATATTAAATATTTAATACTTAATACTTAATATTCTAATTTTCTATTGAATTATCGAAAAACTATTTTCTAATTAACTCTTTGATAAAGAACAAACGTATCATCTTTATATACAACATTCCATTCTGGATCATCTATTATATATAAATTCATTTTTTCATCATTATATAATAATGCATGCGTTATTCCATATTTATTAAGAATTTTCTTATAATGTTCATTTCCTTCTAATTGTAGATTCCAATCTTCCAAAATTGTAGTATTATTGAATTCAGGTAAAAACATTTCTGCACGCGCATCTAAAAACACTGGTATTCCTTCAAATTCTAAATATCCACCAAAATTAAAATGATTGTATATCTTCATCTTAGATATATCTATATTATTCTTTATATATTGAGTTGCTGCAATTGGATAATCTTTAGCATTAATATAATTTTCAGCAGAATTATATATTAAATTCTTAACTGAAATTAGAGTTACAATAGTAAAAGAAGTTACTAATAAGAACACTTTTATCCTTGAGCTTATAAAATCAAATTTCACTTCATAATCATCTAAAAAATTATATAATAATTTAAAAATAACAATTGAAGCTATTAGATAAAAGAAAAATGTATATCTCACTGTATTCAAAGACATTATTGTTATTCCAAGAAGTAAAAAACAATCAACAATTCTAACTTTAGTCTTTGTAAATGCCATTATTCCTATAAATAAACTTATTCCTATAGCTATATATTCATTTTCTAAAATATTTACTGGTTGCATTTCTGCTATTATATCTGCCGATATTGCCCCCATTACATTAAATACATATCTATATGCATCAATTCCTGATGGGCTACAAAATCCAGCAATTATTCCAATAATAATTAAAATAAGTAATTTTTTTATATTTCTTTTTTCAATAATTATTTTGCTATAATTATCTGATTTTAAATTCAGCTTAGATAAAATCCATTCTGCAAGATATGGTAAATAAAACACAAAATATAATGGGTAAGTTGAAGTATGAAAATTAACTAACAATAATGGAAGTATCGTCAAAGCAAAAAAGTATTTATTGTTATTAGTTTCAACTAATCTTTCTACACAATAATATTCTATCAAAAATAATAAAAAAGAAATTAATTGTGCTCTTCCTACAAACTCATCCCCAAGTGTTGGAATTATCAATAATGTTGCAAATGCTGAAAATATTTTTTTCTTCGTGAAATGATTTAATATAAAATAATATGCTAATGTTTGAGCTATAGATAATGTTATAATAAATACTCTAATTCCATCAAATCCAAAAAAATCATAAATCTTATCAACAATAACATCAAATCCCCATCTTAAATATATGTATCTTAACCCTTCATGCCAAACGAGTTGATCTTCTTCTTCAAAACCATATTTTGAAATTCTATCACCAACTGCTATTGAAAATAACGTATCAGACTCTACAGGCTTTTTAATTATTGAAATAGTTGTTAAACAAATTAATAAAATAATTATTATTTGAATTACTCTGTCTTTTTTCATTTTTCTATTCCTTTCATTTATACAAAACTGTTCTAAATCCCATAATATGTTCTGGTGTATAATAATTATCTTCTTCTCTAATAGACATTCTATCAAAACTATTTATGTTATACTCTAAATTTTCAACAAGTTCACTATTAAAATTATTCTCATTGTCAGCAAATAAAAATCCTCTAATTATTACAGTTCCATAATAGTATTCAGAAGACATTTCTAATATATTGTCACAAAAATCATATATATTGTTATACTTGGCTCTTCCTGTTTTTAAGTTTTCTTTATCTTCTATTTTATTAATTTTTATTTCATTAGTATTTTTTAGCCATGATAATGTTGTATCATAAGCATATCCATTTATTAGTTCACAATTTAAATCAGAATACATTTCACTAATAAGTTTTTCAGCTTCTTTTTTGGTTGTATTTTTTAATAGTTTTACATCAGGTTTAGAAACAATCGTATTATTTTCTTTTCCAAGTTCGTATCTTGATATGTAAAAACCACCATTTTCCAAACTACTTAAAATAAAATCTTCGCAATTTTCATTTATACATTCATCTTTACTTATAAATGGTTCTTCCGAAAAATCTTTTCGCCCCAATTTCTCAGTTAAATTATTTTCCTTATTAGAACAAGGTACCCATACATATTGATTTCCATTTAAGTCTTCAATTACAAATCCTGTATTCCATTCACCTTCAACATAAGCAAAATTATCAGGAATATATGGATTATTAAAACCTTGATTTTCATATTCTTTATCTATAGAAATCTCGTAAAACTCATTTTCTTTAATTATTTTATTATCATTATAATTATATATATCATCAACTTTTTTATTAAACTTATATGTTTCAGCACTTTTATTAAGTGCTACAATACAAATTAATAAAAATAATATGATTTGTAAAAATAATATACTTTTTTTCATTTTATAGTATATCCTTTCTATTATTTATACAAAACAGTTCTAAATCCCATAATATGTTCTGGTGTATAATAATTGTCTTCTTCTCGAATAGAGATTCTATCAAAACTGTTATTATTATATCCCGTACTTTCTAGAAGTATATTATTTCCCATACTTTCTTCCATATCAAACAAAAATCCTCTAACTATTACTGTTCCATAAGAAGACTCTGCTGTAATTTCTAATATATTATCTATGAAATCATATATATTATTATATTGAAATCTTCCTGTTTTTAAATCATTTTTATTATCAACTTCATTTACCTTAATATCATTAGTTGTTTTTAACCATGATAATGTTGTATCATAAGCATATCCATTTATCAATTCACATTGTAAATTCACATTTTTGTTCATTTTAGAGACAACTTGTTTTGCTTCTTCTCTAGTAATATTTCCAAAAATTTTTACTCCTGCTTTTGAAACTGGTAAATTATTTTCTTTTCCAATTTCATATCTTGATATATAAAAGCCACCATTTTCTAGAGTACTTGAAATGAATTTTTCGCACCCTTCATTTATACAAATATCTTTACTTATAAATGGTTCTTTTGAAAAATTTTTTCTTTCTAATTTTGTAATTTCATGATTTTCTTCATTTGTACAAGGCACCCATACATATTGATTTTGCATTTCATCTTGTATTACAAATCCCGTATTCCATGCTCCTTCAACATATGAAAAACCTTCTGGAATATATGGCTTTTCATATATATTTTTTTCATATTGTTTATTTATAGCTGTTCGATAAATATTCCATTCGTCAAAAATTCTCTTATCGTTATATTCGTTTACAACGTCATTTTCTCTAGCCAAATTTGTAATCTCAATACTTTTTATGAGTTGTAAACATAAATTATAAATATAGTAGATTATGCAACAAATTACTACTATTATTAAAATTTTATAAATAATAGCAGTAATTTTTCTTTCTTTTATTTTATTAATAAATAAACTTAACTCTTTAAAATTTTTAACCAAATATATTATTATTGATATAATAGCAAGACCTATTCCTATTACAAACATTTCTGATTTCATTATTACTTATTTCATATTTAAACTATAGTTCAAATATTTTCTCCTATATATTTTTTTTAATTATATTAATAATAATTTTCTTAGTCAAGATGCTTTAATTCTTTTATCATCATATCAGCAAATATTGCATATCCTACTTCAGGATTAGATACTAGTACATTTGTAATTGCACCAACAAATTTTCCATTTTGAATTATAGGTGCTCCAGATAATCCTCTTATAATCCCACCTGTTTGTTTTAACAATTCTTCATCTACAATTCTTATAAGCATACTTTTATTATTATAGTCATTTTCTTTATAAATCTTTTCTATTTTTATGTCATATTCCTTAGAAGTATTTGATGATTCTACTGAACACAATATTTTAGCATCGCTTTCTGTTATTTCATCTCTTGATGCGATTTCTATACTCTTAGATACATCAATATTTAAAGCTGTTAAGTTATTTAAAATACCATATACTCCAAATTGTGTATTTTTAGTAATTTGACCTATTGTTTGACTGTTAATTATTGTGCCTTTTATTTCTCCTGGAAGGTTTGGTGTTCCTCTTTTTAAAGAAACAATTTTAGCTGTAACTAATTCTCCATAGTCTATATTTATCAAATTACTTGTATCTGTGTCTGTAATTCCATGTCCTAAAATCCCAAAACATTTAGATTCTGGTTCATAAAAGGTCATAGTCCCCACACCAGTTGCAGCATCTTTTACCCATAATCCTAATTGATATTTTTTATCAGAAATTTCTACTGGTATAATACTTGTATCTAAAATATTACCATTTCTTAACAATGTTAGTGTTAATTCTTTTCCATTAGAATCATTTACTACTTGCTTTAAATTATTTATGTCTTCTATTCTTTGTTCATTTATTTTTAAAATTGTATCTCCTGGTTTTATATTGGAATTTTCATAAGGCTTTTGAATGTAGTCATACTTATCTTCTATTTCAGACATCCCAACTATTAATACACCATTTGTATACATTTTTGCTCCAATAACTTTTCCAACTGGAACAATTCTCATTTCATCAATTTTTGTAACATTTATATTTTTTATTAAAATTTTTCCAAATAATTTAAGCTCTATATTAGTAGAACTAACATTATCGTTTATATCTTGATTATTTAGGCTTTTTGTCCTAAATTCATTTATAGTATTTTCTAAATTTGAATTATTGGTCATTAATGTTTCTACAACTTCTATTCCAGGCAATTTTCTTAGTTTTAATTCTTCATTATTTAATAAAAATATATTATTCGGTATAAGTGAAATATATGATACATAAATATATATTATAAACATAAAAAAAACAGTTAATATAAATTTAATCTTTTTCATAAATTTATATTAACCATTTATTATTTTTTTATTTAAATAAATTTTATCTGTATATTACTTTTACAAATTTTATTGAGTTTTTTACATTCTCTGATGTTACTGCTGAAAGTGGATCTGTATTATTAAAAATTAGTTGACTTGCAGAAATCTTAGACTCTCTTGTAATATTAGGATTAACCTCTATTCTCAAAGTTGTATTTGTTGTTACATTAGGAACTATTGTATAAACATTCGAATTTAATTCATCACCATATGTTGTTCTTATCTGAAAGTTCAAAACATTTTCCTGAGAATCTAATGATTTTACTGTGTCTAATACAATTTCTATAGCCTTAATATCAGCAATGTTTCTTGATGAAGTATTTGCTATTCCTCCAACATGAGACTCCTTATCATAAATTATTTCATATCCATCAGAATTAGTTATTGCATTCATTTTATATAAATTGTTTCTTGATTTTCCAACTCCAATATAATATGCTTTTCTTAAATTTTTATATGTATCATAATTAGAATTATCAATTGTATCAAATATATCTGTTTTCAAATAATTACCATCATTTATACATTCATAACAAGCTAAATTTTTATGGTCATATTTATATGGAATTTGAGCATTTGTTTTATCAAATAATTTATCATATTTTGCTTCTTTTGATATAAATGATAAATATGTATTATCAGAAGTATCCATATCACGTAATTTAGGACAATCTATTCTATGATAATCAGATTTTTCATTCGAAAATTCTGATTGTTTTACATAGTAAACTTCTCTTGGTAAAACAGTAATTTCATTATTAGTGCTAGATACTATTTTATAATTACTATAATTTTTTAGTCCACAATCATATCCTTGCATAAATGCAATTATTGATACATGATTAAGAATTTTTTCCCATTCTTCATTTTCCATAACGGGCATAGCATAATCTTTGTTAGAAATTAACATATTATTATATGTTGACATTGATAAATTTAAATTATATTGTATAGAATCTCTAATTACATTCAATTTATGCGAGTAAAATGGTGAATCTACATCAATTTCCATATTACTTTTTTCTTTCATTTTTTCAATTTCTACTTCTGACAATTGTTCTCTATTAGTTATATTCTCTATATCAAATACTGGATTTTCACTATCTTCAAAATCATGTGAAACTTCTAATTTTCCTTTGATTAACTTATAACTTTGTCCAGAAATTTCAACTAAATCTTTTTCTAATACTTCATATGTTTCTGAACCTGCAGTTGCTAAGTTTTCATAAATCCAATTTGAAAATATACTAGCTGTTACATAATAAGTAACTGCAGAAAGTTTATCTAATTCATATTGAGTATTATTTAAATTTTCTTGAATTTGAAGTTCAGCATTCGAAAGTCTTGTATAAATTTCATTAAGAGCATTATGATTAGAGATATTTATATCAGAAAAATCCACTCCCGTTCCATTTGATAATTGGCTTTTTAACTCTTCTGATAAAACAATTGAACCACTATTTATTTGTGCTAAATAAGAAGTTACTTTACTATATCTATTATTTTGAACTCTAATATTTTCTTCCAGTTCGGCTTTACTCCCATGCCCACCAGATAAAATTTTAACTCCTATATCATCTGCACCTGAATGTCTTACTATATTTCCCGAATTTTCATCCATTTTATCTCTAATAAAAATTTCAACATTTTGACCAGATTCAATATACTTTTTGGCGTCATCCTGACTGTAAGACATTAAGTTACTTGGTCCTGTTTTTATTTCAACCGAATTCTTTGGAATAAAATATCCAGATTTAGTATAATATATATTGTTAATTGTTCCTTCTATCGAAAGGTAATTATCCAAAGTATATATTGCTACTATATCAAACTTATTATCTCTTTTATATCTAGCAGAATATGGCATATAAGTTTTTAAAACATGATTAATCTCATATTCAGCATCATCTATATTAGTTGTATATGCATCCGGATCATCTTTATTAGCTTTTTTCTTTATATATACTAATTGTCCATAATTTTCTTTTTCAACATCAGTTAAATCATCATATTTAATTTGTAAATCAGATTTCTGAGCATTATCCATTGCAATATAGTCCGCATACTTAACATGAGTTGCATCACAATTTGTACAATTTTTTTCACTTTCCTCACTTGTATGTACTTCCTTATATGAATAATTAGAACCCGAAACATCTAATCCTATATCTCCAACAGAAACTGCATTTCCATCAGAATCGATTAAAAATTGAGGTGTCCTAGTTGGAGTACTAATATAATATCCATCATATAAAGTATATAACAATGCTGGTATATATGGTTCTAAATATGATTTACTAGCATTAGACATTCCCAAATTTGTTGCTAATGTATTAAAAAAAACATTATTTGAAGCTTCAATAATTGTACGTAAAGCATCAGACACAGAAGATAGGTCCTCATTTGCAGTATTTATCTCAAATGCGGACATAGCTCCATAAGTTGAATCTAACAACTTTTTATCAAATTCATTTTGCAATTGTAATGTATCAACTTGTAGATGAATATAATATGTAAGAACCAAAATTAAAGGTAATACAATCAACGCAAATATTACACTTACACCTTGTAATTTCATTAATTAACTTCCTTTGATTTTTAATAAGAACCGTTAGCTGTAACGATACCAGAATGTTGTGCCATAATAGAATACACATCACTACCAGACATTGAGTAAAATACTCCTCTAATTGTTTGTGATAATGTTTTATTTGTATTCTTTACACTTACAGAGAATATATCTCCTTCTTTCATTTTATATACTCCGTTTGATTTATATATTCCATCTCTATCTTTTAAAACTTCAACAATTTGAGATGTATATACAGAATAGTAAACATTTTCTCCTATTACAGTTCCTTGAGTCCATGCGGATTTTTTTCCAATATTTTCATCTAATACTTTTATTTCCATTTCAACATCATAACTATTTCCAGTTGCATTAATTGTAGTTATTAATTTTGTATAATTATCCATAGTTATTTTTCCTGTTGCTCTAGAGTTATCAACAAATTCAGCTGTAGCTGAAGCAACGGATAATTGTGAAATATCATCACTTCTTTCTGAAACTGATAATAATGGAAAAATAAACATTAAAACAGCTGCCAATAATATAGCAACAATAGTAATTAAAGTATCACTCATGGCGTCTCCTCCTTAAATTTATTTCTTAATCTATTAATGTATATATTATAACAATCTTATCTTTTGATTTTTCGCCAGTTACTAATTGTTCTCCATCTTCTGTGATCATTGTTTGTCCACTATATGAATAATTTACGAATCGTTCTTTGAATTGTTTTTTATTTTTTCTAGCTTCACAAAAAGCATTATCTCTATAGTCAACATATGTATTATTTATATATCCAGCTTTTCCATCAACAAAATAATCCACTCTTGCTTTTACAGATTCTGTGCTACCTAGCCATGGTGCTCCAAACAAGCAATATAATTTATCAGGATCATTATATACTTCATTATAAGCATGATTTTCAATTTGAGTTGGCGTAGATTCGCTTGAAGCCAATGTATCTCCTGCTGCTCCATGAACTTTACCTTCTAAATTTACATCAAAAATTTGAATTAATGGTCTTTTTCCACTACCATCATCAGCACCATAAATTTTAACACAGAAATTTTCTTTATAATATCTATATAGAGTAGGTATAATTGTTTCTGCACTTACAATTCTTACTGTACCAGATTTAATGTCTTCGTCAGCAGTAGCACCAAAAGATGTTTCATCAATTTCAACATTATCATAATATCTTGTTGAATCTGCATAAAAAGCAAAATGCTCAGAAGTAGCAGTTATTTTTTCAAATAAATCTATTGCTAATGCTAATGCTATTACTAAAACAAAAACAGCAAATGCTATCATTACAGCTCTTTCTGCATTCTCCATATTATATCCTTTCTATACTTTTATAGTAAAGTAAAGTGGTATATCTTATAAAGTATAAATTATACCACTTTTAACTTATTATTTAATTCAAATTAATTTCTTGACATTGGTTTTATAATTTTATTTTTATCATAAGAAATATTAATATAATCAATTAAACCATTATTTTGATAACTAACTTCAATCCAATATTTGTGTTTATTCTCAATAGAAAGCTTTATATTTTGTAAAGCCTCTATATAAGTTGAATTTTCACCATTTTCAGGAAGCCCTGAATTTTTAAATTTTGAATTTCCCTTTTCTTCAAAATAAACTCCTGGAATTTTTATATTCTCATCTTTATTAGAATTAGAATTACTTATTAGTACTCCAATTAGCGATTTTACATTTGAACCAGTTTGTTCACCTTCATATATTGAATATTTTGCATTAAAAGTTTCAATTTCTTGAGTTGACATTGCTGACATCGTATCAGTAATTGATGAGTTTGCTCCATTAAAAACAAACATTCCTACTGCAATTATCAATATAGATATTAAAAGCGCACCAGCTATAATTAATGCTTTTGAAGAATTTTCCATATAAAATTATTCCTTTATTATCTTTTCCATTTAGTTGAGTTTATAATATTATTTAAATTATTTCCAGAATTGTAAGAAATTAGAATATAGTCAATTAAACCATTATTTTGGAATGTCATTTCAACATAATATTCATGTTTTGTTTCAACTCTGTTTCTGATTGTTCCTAAGTTATTAATATAGTTTTGTGGGTTACCAGCATCTGTTGTTTTAAATGTTGCATTAACATTAGTATTTTTTGTATTACTTAAACGATCAATATAAACTTGAGGAACTTTTGCTGGTTCATCTCTATATGTATCAGCATTTCCTATTAATCTTCCCATTAAAGCTTTAACATTTGATCCTGTTTGAAACCCTTCATAAGATGTAAATTGGTTGTTAAATGCATCAATCTCTTGTGTAGATAATGATGTCATTGAATCTGTAATTGTACTTTGAGCACTATTGTAAATAAACATACCAATAGCTATAATCAAAATACATAATAAAATTGCACCTGCTATTAAAAGTGCCTTTGAAGCATTCTCCATAACTTCTTCCTCCTTAAAATTGTATTTTATTTAAAATTAACTAGTTTTTCTAGTTTAACATTAAAGACTTTAGTATTCTGTAGCTTCAAATGTCATTGAAGCTATTCTTCCTGTTTTTTGGTGATAATTAATATTTGTACATTTAAAACCTACTTCACCAAAAAGCCTTATAAAATTACTGTTCATTTCTCCATTTGTGAATCTTTCCATTCTATAAGTTTCATTGTTTATTATCATAGTTACATATATTTCAATGCTATATTCATCATCTAATATATATAACCCATTTTCATCTTTTGGAATTTCATATTTTTCATTATTACTTGTAGCTTGATTCATTACTGTTGTAATATCTAATCCATTTAAATTCTCTTTATTAAATTTTTCATAAGTCAAATTAAAATTTTTCAAATCAATTTGATTTATTTCACATTCTTTGTAATTTAATATGAAGAATACTACAGCTATAATAAAAATTATTAATATTAAAATTAAACTTTTTTTCATAAAAAACCTAACTATATTATAACATATTTCTACTTTTTTCTCAAGTAACACTACATTTGTATTTTAGCTAATTATTATCTATTTTTCAATATTTTTAATATTAAATTTATATTACATCAGTTATATTTTACCATTCTGGATTGTCGTAGGCTATTAACTTGATTTTTGAAACTTTCATATTTTCAGAATGATATTGAAAATCATCTGAATTTTGTACTTCTAATAAAAATTTATATATTGTTTTACCATCTTTTAATTTAGTAGTAGATAAAGTATCTTTAGAAAAATCTGCTGTTATTCCAGTAGTTATTCCTAATTCAGACAAAGTATACTTAGCCAAATTATATATTGATATTTGGTTGTTTGATTCATCAATAATATGATTTCTTTTTACAAATATATCTTTTCCACACATCAAACATTTTTTATTCTTTAAATCAGCTTTTGTATTGTCCTTACATACTATGCAATATGCATTAGGAATTTTAAAGGTTTTATTTCCAACCTCCACTTCAATTTCAACGGCATTTTGAGGTTCATAATTTGAATCTATATTAACATCAAAAGCTAAATTACATAAACTTATAACATCCATTATATTGTTATTATTCCTATCGTAGTGTTCAAATTGTGAATTATATAATTCTAATTGAAGACTAACTTGCTTGTTGTCATATGCTTGATTTACTTTTGCGCCTTGTCTAAATACATATATCATAACAGACAAAAGCATTATTCCAAGTAATACACCAGCGCTAATCATCAACGCTTTAGCAACATTTTCCATATATATACTCCTAAACTATTATTTTCTATATTTCTGAAAAATAAATTTCACTAACTCTTCCTGTTATATCACTATAAACTATATCATCACATCTAAATCTTCTTGTTTTAAAATCATATAATGCAGTAGTCCATTCAGCTGAGCTCCAAATCCCTAAAGTTGTTGAATTTGTATTTCTTACGATTTGTTTTAAATTACTCCCAGCAGTATCTAAAAGAATTTTTAAAGGTGTCTCTTTTAAAAGAATTTGTTTTCTATTTTCAGGATCAGTTACTTCATCTCCTGGTTTTTCAAATAATTGAGCACTATAACCTTTTCCATTATGTGTTTTTACTGTTACCCCTCTATTTATAGCTTTTTCAGGTAATGTAGTTGTAGTAATTACTTTTTCTAATTTTCCACCTGTTGGATCTAATTTTGTATCCTCTGAAAATAAAGTATAACTATTACCTTTTGCAGATTTTGCAAAAACAAATCCAGCATCGCCCATTGAAACTTCTTTCGCAATATCTTCAAATAGTAGCTCCTGTTTATTTATTCCATTAGCATCCTTTTTGAAATGATATACTATAACAGATTCTTTTAAATCAGATTTAATATTTACAAAAATATCAACCCAATAGTTTTCACCATATCTGCTTCCGCCTAAAAAGTTGTCTCCAATTACATATTTTTCATTATTGCTTTGTGCTTTTGTTAAACATGATATTACATCAGTACCATACATTCCTTTTTTGTCATAAACTTCAAATTCTAAGTTGAATTTTGAAAGTTGCTGAGCAACTTTTTCATTATCTTGTTGCTCTGGCCAACTACTAATATTCGTAAAAAAATATGCAATTAATGACATTATTAAGACAGCTAGTAATACTCCTGCAGCCATTTCTAAAGCTTTCGCAGCATTTTCCATTTATTATTTACCTTTCTATATAGACATTGATTGCATTGTTGAGAATGCTTCTGTCATACTTGTCATACCAATTACACACATTGGTGCAATTAAGTATGCAACAAATAGTAATACCATTGGTGCGAAACCAACAACTTGTCCTATTTTTGATTTTCTAGCAATTAATCTTTCATTTCCTTCTTTTCTTTTTTCTTGGTGATATGCTCTTTCTGTGTCTAGTTCGTCAAAAGCTTGTCTAATAGGAATTTGTTCAACAGCCGCTTGAAGACTTTCAACAATTCTAATTAATTGTTGGAAAGATATATCATTTTTCAATTCTTCTAAAGCTTCCCATGGACCACTTTCGTAGTTATTAACACATTTACTAATTGGCTCTCTAAATATATTTGAATATCTTTCAAGCCACTCAAGGATCATTTCAACATTAACCCTTTCTATTTTCATAAGCATAAGTATAATTGTTTGGAATTGCATTACTTCATTTTCCATGTCCATTTGTCTCATTATTTTTTGGAAAATTAAAAGCCAAACTGGAGCCATATATGCAATAACCATAAATACAAATGCAATTAAAATTTCAAACCATTTTATGTATTCTGATTGAACAATTTGTAGTTTTCCCCAGATTCTTTCATTAATTTTATCTAATTCTGTAGAAGAACTCATACCATATTGATCAGACTCAGCAATATCAGCGTATAATATTTGTTCTGTAACATCGTAATCATATTGGTATTTTTTTAAGAAATAATTATCTTTTTCTGTAGTTTCCATCGCCTTCTTTTCTTGAGATTCAGACATTGAACCTAATAAGTTATAGTCTGATGTTGGTTCTGTAAACTGATAATTTATTGCCATTTTATGTGCTGCGATTAATATTATTAGTGAAACAACAAATCCACCTACCGCAGCAAAAATTCTATTTATGTAAAGCCATTCCATTTTTAGTTTTGACGCAGAGTCTTTTAAAAGTTGAACAATTTTTCTATAGTCTTTTGTTCCTGGTTTTGGAATGAATAAATCAACAAATTTTTTTACATATTTCTTTTTATAAAGTTTTGCTTGCCAAGGATTTTCCATATTTTTTGCGGTATTTACACTACCATTATCTTTTAATTTTCTTGTTAGCATAAAACTTGCAAATGTTATTATAATTAATACAACTTGGAAAATAAAACCTAAAGTTCCATTATAAAACTGTCTTGTAAATGCGAATTGACCTATAGCCCAATTCTTTATTACGTCCAAAAATAATATTGGTACAGCAGAAATCATTGATAATGATTGGAATACATAATCCAATTTATCTCTTTTCATGATTTCTATTTGCATTTCTTGAGTAATGTTGTTTAAGTTTTTCAAGTATAAAGACGCACCATCTTTATCTTTTCTGTCACCAAATTCTTTTGTTAAATATGAAACTCCAGCAAATTCTTTTAAATAACTATTTGGAGCTATGTCATAATATTTTTCAAGCTCTGTTTCAGGATCATCAGAAATTAAAACTTCATATATTTTTTCTGCTTGTCTTGAAACTTCTTTTTCATCATCTTGTGAAACTTCATAAATTGCTTCTTCAACCATGTTATATTCATGGTATGCGTGTCTTATTTCGGCAAAAAAATCTAATTGTTCTCTTAATAATTTATTATCAATTCCATCTACCATGCCTTCTAAAAGAGATTCAATAAAGAATAATTCAAATAACAATAAAGAACATAATAGTAAATAGTTTGTATATGTCATATATATTACGAATATAGTCAAAGGTAATATTAATGCAATTGCTTTAAACATAATTTGCGCAACTTGTTTTCTTGTTATATATTCATCCTCTAGATTTATAATTTCAAGTCTTCTTCTTAATTTTAAAGTATATCTTCTTAAAAAAGGTAAATTTACGCATTTTATATAAAATTTTTGATAGAAGATATCCATACTAAAAGATGATTTTTTAGTACCTTCAACTAATTGTCTTACATATTTAGTATTTTTATTATTTGTTTTTTGGCTTATAATCCAATATGCCAAAACAAGTAATGCAAATAGGCCTCCTACGATACCTATAAATATGGCCATTCTGTTACACCTCTTTTCCTTAGAGTTTTTTTGAATTATTCATTTTTATATTTTATACTGTTGGTTTTGTTTGATTTGTTCCTGGATTTATTTTTGGTTTTGATGTTTGTGTTGTACCAGGTGCAACTTTATTTTGTCCCATTGGTCTTTTTAAATTTGTCTTAACAGCTCCTTGCACTTGAGTTTTAGAAGCTTGACTTGCTGTTGTTCTTGGAACTTTTCTAACTTCTGGTGCTGGTTTTTCTGCCTTTTCTTCCACAGGTTCATCTTTTATTTCATTACCATTTTCATCATATTTTGGTAATTTGGGTGGTTTAATTCCCCAATTTCTCTCTAAGAATGCATCAAAAGCAACAACATCTGTATCATTCATGTTTTCTCTCATGCCTCTTATGTTTTCAGGAGAGATTGGATTTGTTAAAACGTAAGAATCATCTGCAAATTCTAATACATTGTGATATTTGTATAACTCTCTATTTGTTTGTTTTGTAAAGAATATTGTAGCATTATCGAAAAATTTATCAAATTTTCCTTCTAATGTTTTTTCTTTTCTGTGATCAAAAGTATATTCATTTTTTTCTTCTACTGGAATACACTCTGTTACTCTTTCAATATAACGTCTTCCTCTAAAGTCTTTTACTAAGTGAATGTTAAAGTTCAAAACTTGAACAACTTGCTCTGCAGCTGTTTGCTCATCTTTGAAAACACCAGCTCTTAACATTGAGTTACGTAGAGCTGTAACTAAGTTAGGAAATGTTTTAGCGTGGTGAGTAAATAATGTAAATTTAGAAGCAACTTGGGCAGATTGAATCATCCAAGAAGCAACGGGGTCAGTAGCAACCTCACCGATGATATTAACAGAACCGTCAGTTTTCTTTTGAACGTCAAGACAGTCTTGTCCGGAAATAGTTTCAGTCTCACGCATCGATACAATATTTCTTGTTGGATAAATTTTTCTTAAATGAAGCTCGAACGCAGTTTCTGTGATACGAAGGTTCATTGTTTCATATATATTTTCGATCATTGCCATAAGCATTGTTGTTTTACCACAACCTTGTTCTCCAGTTAGTGCTATAATTCTAGCACCTTTAACTAAGAATTTTAATAATTCAATTGTTTCTTCTTTTCCTTCAAATTTAATGATTTGCTCAAGAGTAGCCCTTTTAACGTCGAACTTTCTTACGAAGAACGCCCAAGTTTCGCACATTGATGGTCTAACAACAACGACACGAGAACCATCTTTCATTTCATTAATTTTGAAACCATTTGTATCAGATAACTGACCTGGATTATTATATTTATAAATATTTTGACATACTCTTTTAAGTTCAGCTTCAGTTCCAAAAGATAAGAAAGCTAAACGAATAGATTTACCTTGGAAGAATATCCAAATAGCATCACAAGCTCTAGGAATTTTTGATTCCATAGCTTGTTTTAAGTAGTCACCATCTGTTTGAGCTACTTGGCTTAAGAATGATTCTGGAAGACCAGATGTACCGCCAGAAACACCATCTATGTTCATATCTCTGATTTCATCTATACTACTGAAACCTTTATATTTTTGATATATTCTTTGAACTACAACTTCTAGCTTATCTGCAAAATCTAAATGAATTTGCTCTTGTTCATAAATATCATCTATCTCTTCCTTTGTTATAACATAACAAGGTTTAGATTCTCCTTCAACATATTTTAAAGCAGCTAAATTATATTTTTTTATAAGTTCTGTTAGCGCTTCATATGAGAATGTTTTCTTATATTCATGAATTAAAATATCAAATTTATCTTGAGCTGTAAGTAAAGAAGGAGTATCAAACGGAATTGCTTTTGAAATATTTGTTTCATCAACACCATATTCTTTTGATAATAAATCATATATTAATTCTTTAACATATTTTTTATCATTAACATCTCCATATGTACAACCTTTAAGAGCTTTCTTTAACTCATATTTTTTTGCTCTTCTTCTTTTCAATTCTTCTTCTGATAAACCTATATCATATAAGTTTATCTTTGTAATTTCATCTAATCTTTGTTTTACAAACTTTACCATTTTATCTAAAGTAAATGTTTTGTCATCAACTTCAATTGCATCTTCAATTACTTGATTTTGATTTTTTTTAACCATGTATACAATAAATGCAACTGCAGCAACAAATACTACAAAGATTAACATTATATTTCCAATATTCATTGAAAAGTTCTCCTCTCTTTACTCTAATTAAAGTATTTATTTAAGGTATACTGCTAAATCTAAGTATACTTTTATTTTTTTGTTTTACTTATATATCATTTAGAACCTTAAACAGATATTTTTTAAGTTTTTAATTTTAATTCTTTTAATTTTTCTTCTATTCTTTTGCTCATCTTTTCTACACATTTTACAAATTCCGAATTTTTATCGTTTAATTTAGTTGAAAGTCTTGTTGTTAAGAAAAACTGAGCAATTCCTGCTTCAGAAATGTTTTTAACAAAACTTGTATTATATGGAACAGTACATATTTCTCTTTTTTCACCTATGTACCTTGTATAATTTTTCACATTATAAACTGTATCTTCATCTGAATTTGAAAGAAGCGGAATAATTTTTTCTTTTACTAAAATTTCTGGATATTTTTCCATATTTTCCAAATATTCATCAGCTTGTTTTAAATTTTTTGTAAAATTGTATACTATTATATGTGACGTTTCAAGTAACGTTTTTGTTACTTCGTCATCTAACGTCTTTGGTAAATCTATAAACACTAAATCATAATATTTATCAGCAGCTTTCACTAAATCTTTATATAACATCAAAGACTTTCTAAAATCTGCATATACTTTTGTTTTTAATCCACATACAACATCTAAACGATTTCTAAAAACAACTCTGGTAAAATTAGTTATGACTTCTGGAGTTGCTTTATTACTAGCAACTGCACTTACAAGACCTTCTGCTCCAGAAGCAATATCCATTTTGCCTTTATTTACTTGTTTGGCAAAGTCTTTTTTCTTTTCTATTTTCCAAAAGCCTCTTTCCATTGTATCATCATCAAAAGTAGCATCTATTAACAAGATTTTATAGTTGTGCTCAACTGCCATATGTGTAGCAATAGCTGAAATTGAAACAGTTTGTCCTGATTCTTTTTTGCTACCGCTCCAAAAACCAATTATTGCCATCTTATCCTCCTGGTATCAAATTCTTTATAACATCTTTATAGCTTTCTTTATTTTACTTTGGTTCTTTTCACCAGATATTTCTTCAACCATAAATGTAATTCCATCTATATATTGCATACTAAGACCTTTAAGCTGTATTCTACCAGATCTTTGATTAATAAAAATAGCATTTTGGTCTGACAAATCAAATGGATAATATAACACGATTTTATTCCACTTTATTTTTAATCCTTTTGATAAAAATTCAAAATATTTTTCTTCATTAGGATCCATATCTTTTGTAAATAGAACTTTAGTTACTTCTATTGGTTCTTCAAGTTTTTTAAATACTTGTAAACCTCTTCTTAATGAATACAAATCAAAAGAGGTTATAAAGTATTTTTTATCTTCAGCTTTGATTTGATAATAAACATATCCTCTATAGGAATCTATATCTATTAAAACATAATCATATTCAAATACTCCACCCGTTTGATTTTGGTATTCTTTTATTTGATTTATATTTTCAAATCCGATTGCAATATCTATTTTTTCAAAAGTAGTTATGTATTGTTTCAATGCTTTCATAGTTGGCACGATGTATCTTGTTTTTTGCATTACAGTTGAATCTATGACTAATACTTTGCTACCCATATTAGTCAATACTTTTGCAATATAAATAATCATATCTGCTTTATCATAGCTTCCTATAAAAGCAACTTTTTTCATACGTTCCTCCATTTTAAATTTTATCTAGTATATCCAATTTCCTCGGTTCCTTCTAATGATTCGACAAACGCTGCTCTGCTTTCTTGAACTTTTTGAACTTCTTCTTGGAATCCACCTTGAACAGAACCATCTCTATCTTGTTGTTGTTGAACATAAGTTGATAATGGTGTATTAAAGTAATTTACTCTTGCCTCAGCATTATATCTATCCCACAATTCTTTTCTTGCTACATCTGTAATATTTGGATCTTTTCCAATTAAATCTAATACTTCTAGTCCTACTTGATATGTTGGTATAGCAGCAGCTTGCATTCCAGCTTCAGTATATGCAATAGCATATAATTTAGTACCAGGTAAAATATATGATTCAACAATAGCATTATTCATTGTTAAAATTTCTTCTTCAGTTACATTAAGCCATAAACCAGTAGCAGTTGTTCCAATTACTTCTTTTTTTGACAAAACAATGTAATCTTGACCTGTTGGCATTGTCAATCTTATATCAATATGATCACCATTTTTCAATGTTGATGGTAATATTATCATATTATATTCTTGAATTCTTTCTGAATTAACAATTTCATGTCCTTCTTCATATATCATTTCTTTGGTAACAATAGTTCCAGCAGGAACATCTATTTTCATTTTTAAAGTTTTATATATTTGAGTTCCATCTTCGGCATATTTAGGTACAATATCACCATTTTCATCAGTAAATTCCCAATCATCAGATGAAATAACCATACTTGAATCTACATTAGTTCTAACAGTTTCAAGTACAAAATCCTCGTCCATATTAATAGCAACTCCTGATTTCAAATCACTGGCAGCTACATAAACCTCAGAATTTGCTTGTTCCAAAGCCTCTTTCGCATCATTTATTGATTTCATCTCTTTTACTAATAATAGCACAACAACAAGCATTATAACTAATGCTAATAAAGCTCCTTGAAAAAATGAAGTTCTAGCCCTTCTTTGCATTGGATTAATAGCCATTTTTTAATTCCTCCCTTTAAAAATCGAATTTTTCTACAAACTTCGATAGTTTTTTCACAATATCATTTTCTTAATTTTACAACAATTTTAGTTCAAAATCAACGAATTGCGATATTGTAACGCAAACTTATTTTTATTGTAATCTATTTGTAATATTTTTCTAAATCACTTCAAAATAAATCGTTCTAGCGCTTCAAGAACTCCTTCTGAATTATTATCTGCAACAACTTCATCTGCAATTTCTTTCATTTTAGGATTACTATTTCCCATAACAACACCTAAACCTGCACCTTGTATCATTTCAATATCATTCATATTATCTCCTATAGCTAAAACTTCTTCTGGCTTTATATTTAATTTTTCTAAAAGAAATTCTATTGCAGTCCATTTATTAACATTCTGATTTGTAATTTCTGTATAATAGTATTGAATATCAACGTCATCAGTACCAGATTTTATCTTTTTTCTTGACATATATTCAACTTCTAAAACATCAATTCCCTCAATAGCTTTTAATCTTTTTATAATACTATTAAAAATAAATCTAGATTCATCACATACAGTCATCTTTAAAAACTTCTCTTTGCCAGACATTTCAATATATTCCGCAATATTTTGAACTATGTTTATATGAGTTCGTTTCTCTTCAATTTTTTTTACATTTTCTTTATGATAAAATAATATATTATAATTTAAAGAACTTGCTATAACTTCATCTTCAGTATAAACATTATAGAAAAAACTATTTTCCTCACATAATTTAGCTATTTTTAAAACTTGTTCTTTACTTAAAAATCTATCATAAATAATTTTTTGTTCTTTTATATCATATACAGCTGCGCCATTACCAGAAATCAAATAATTATCAACACCTAACTCTACAGCCAAACTTTCAGTAGAACTAATTGGTCTTCCAGAAGCCAAAACAATTTCTGTTCCTTGTTCTTTCGCTTTTTTTAATGCAATTCTTGTTTTTTCTGTCACTTCCCCAGTTGAAGTTAGTAACGTGCCGTCTAAATCAATTGCCATTAATTTATACATAAAATTTCTCCTTTACCATTTTTACTTTTTTCATTATATCATTAAACTTTCTTTTGACAATACTTTTAGAACAAAAGGGACAAATTTAAAATTATTCATTTTTCAAAAAAACTTGTTTGCCCCGTCTTTGTTCGTGTGGCAAATTTTATATAATAAAATTTATGTACAACGGTCATGCAAAGCATTTTATTTAATAGGAAAGGTGAACTTTCCTATTAAATAAAAAAACAAAAAGAAGTGAGATTTTATCCCACCTCTTTTCATTCATTTAGATAATCACTAATAGCTATAATCTAATAACTATTTATTAATCATTTGGTTTTCAGCTTGTTCTATTAATTTTCTTACCATGTTACCACCAATTTTACCAGCATCTCTTGCAGATATATTTCCGTTATAACCATTTTTTAAATTAACACCAACTTCACTAGCAACCTCATATTTGAATCTTTCTAATGAATCCATAGCTTCTGGAACTACGTTTTTATTACTTCTTGCCATACTATTCACCTCCGAAATTTACCGTGCTTAATAACACTTTGTTTATTGAAAATCAAACATTTTAAATAAGTAATTCTTTATATAAATCTTATATAAGTTCATTAAGTATTTAAAAGTTTTTAATGATTTTCTAAATATATAATGTGCATTTTAAAAAAATTTAAACAAGTAAATTTTGGAATTTTTATAGTCAATTCATTTGAACGTTTTTTGATTTTCTTCCACTTTTTTATTTACAATACAATCTATTGTTTTTATGAAATTATTTTTCAAATTTCAAACTTTCAAATTCAAAAATATTTGTTTTCCTATTTAATCTATATGTTAACGTATATTTTTCTAATTTATCTATATTTATATTTTTTACTTCATCAACAAATTCAACTTTACCATTATCTAAAACATTATATATTGAAGTTTCGATTTCTCCTGTTAGTTCACCATCAAACTCACTCGTCTTAAAATCATAAGATGAATAGCACTTATAATAAAATGCATATTCTCCTTTTTTATTTTTCTTTTGACCAAGATTTTTCATATATATTGGATTAACAACAATTTCAATTCTATCTCCATATTGAGTTGTAGTAATAGTATGAGCTTCTATATAAGAATCTCCAACACCATCACCAACATTCAAATTAATTGTATAAGTATCGGCTTCTTTATTATATTTATTATTATATAGTGATGTAAAAGATTTATCTATTGCTAAATCCTCATTACTAAAATCGGTATGATTATATTCTATTTCGCCAAAAATATTTTTAATATATTTATCTAGAATTCTTGCATCTATTTCTACTGGTTCGTCTTCCGCAACATAACTGTCAGCCCAATCATCTTTTGTAACTTTGGCAAATCCCATTCTCAAAATAAATTCATTTGTCATATTTTTTCTATCCACATTTTTTAATTTTGTAAGATAAGCGAGATCATTGGTAGGAAAAGCACCAGTAAACGGATATATCTTTTGAATATCTTCATCTTGAAAATCTAGTAAAACACCTTCATTTCGTTTTTCTTCAATAAGATTCGCATTATAAGTATTTTGAACATCAGCACTTTTATTCAATTGACCACCAACCAATATTCCAACTAATATTATAATAAATATTACTATAACTGTAACAAACTCATAAAATTTCATAAACATTTCTCCATATTTATAATTTTCAAAAAGCACCACAAAAAAATTGCGATGCTTTTCTCGGTGTTTTATTTAATTTTAAGCTTCTGGTTCTACCAAACCATAGTTGTTTGAATCTTTTAATTTAAATATTACATTAACTTTTCCTGTATCTACGTTAACAAAAGTATAGAAAATGTTTCCTTTTCTTTCATCTAATTTAATTTTTGCATCTTCTACAGAAATCGGTTTTAAATCATAAGATATTGATTTTACGATTTCATTTTCTACTTTAACTTCTGGAATACCGGCAAAATTCATTTGTTTAATTGAAGAATCTTTCATCATTTTCTCTTTTTTAGCTTTTGCTTTTCTAATTTGTCCTTCTAAAATATCTATATCTTTATCTATTGAAGCATATAAATCTTTATCTTCTGTAACCGCTTTATATGACATTCCTTTTACTGTAACATACATTTCAGCTATTTCTGAAGCTGCATTTTCTTTTTTAATTGTAACTGTTACGTCTATTTCTTCTTCTCCAAAATATTTTTCGATTCTTGTTAATTTTTTTTCAGCATAATCTTTGATTGCTTCTGTTGCTTTTAATTCTTTTCCTGTTATTGTTATATTCATAATAACCACTCCTTCACTTTAAGTATATTTGCATAATCATTATATAAGTAATTTGTCTATTTTGCAAGTGAATTTTTCATGTACAAAATTATATTATAAATAAAATCAATTCTTTTGATTATTATCACATGTTTTATTATTTATATTCATAATAAAATAGATGATTTTTATCTTCTAAAATAATTTTTCTAATTTATATTCTTTTTCTAATTTTTCATTCAAATAAACATTTGCAATTAGTTCCAATTCTCTTTGACAATTTTCAGAAAGTTCAAATGAGAATATTTTCTTTGGATCAGCACTCATTATATACATTATCGCATTTCTTGTTGGATTACTCATACTTATGCTTCCTTTATCTTGCTTACTACAACTACTACATTTAAATCCATTATCTATTATACTAAAATGTGTTAAATTTTCTTTAGTTTTGCAACATGTACATTCTCTAATGTTAGGTGTAAATCCTAATATTTTTAACATTCTTAATTTAAATACAGAAGTTATAAAATCTAAATTTTTATCAGATTCAGAAATCATATACAAAGTATTTAAAAACAATTTTAAAGTA